>JAQUHG010000366.1 GCA_028683735.1 Tolumonas sp.
AGATAAGATTCTGCTGCTGGATAATTATGCTCGGCTACTTCAGGAAACCATTTGATTTCTTTAAACTTAATTTGTGTCATTTTTGATTCCCAACGATAATTTGTTTATTAAAGGATATTCGGAATGCTATTAGAAGATTTTGCCAAATGATTAGTTTAACTCAAAAGGCCGGCGAATTTTGCTCTGAACCACGCCAGAAACTAATTTTTCACATATCAGCTAACCGCAATACTATACTTAAGCTGCGCCCGCATTCGTCGGTATTAGCGAGGATAAGATCATGGGTAAGGAATGGCAAAGCAACAAAGAAGCAAAAAAACAACCAGCAATGACTCCTAAGGAAAAAAAGGCGGCCAAACGGGAAAAGAAACACACCCCAGCCTTTGCTCCGATGCCTAAGAGATAGGTCTGTCAGGTGTAGCTAGATGCTACTTTTAGATTGTCGAATTGATTAATAGTGGGATCATGAATGTGCCGAATCGGGTTGAGTCGATTCGGCACACTTCATTTTTATGAATATAAAATGTATTTTTAGTTAATAATTACCACTATTTTTAATGGGTTGATGTGGTTTGATAAATAACCATGCAAAATACATTTTTTAAAATAAATAAATTAAAGTCGGTATTTGTGACTTATTCGTCAAATCGTAAGTCTTTCCTTTTGTTTTCCTGCTGTGCTTAATAAAGTGAACTATAATATAAGTGCCTGAATTGTGTTGATCAGTGATCAATGGCAAGAAGGTGTAAATGCTACTAATGTTAAACCGAATTGATAAATAAAATCCTTATCCTCTTGAATGGAGCCTTCATCGTCATGGATTCGCACTTAACTGAGATTAAAAATGCACATTTATTTATGGAGTATCTGATGTGTTCAGGTATTAAATCACCACGTTCACGTAGCGAAAACTGGGAGCTTGTTGACAAGGAGCGTGTAGTGGCCAGGATTAAAAAAGACCATAATGGAATTGCAAAGTTCTTTATTTGTGCGGCCATGTTAGGGCGTAAATGATTATTTTTATAATTTAGTTTAATTGTGAGCGGGGCTTATTTATAACAGGCTCCGCTTTATTTTTGGCTGATTTTATAACTGAATCGATTAGCTGAATAGATTAACTAAAGAGAATTATTTATTTTTCAAATCTATCACTTTTATAAATGCTTCGGTGCCTGTTATGCCTCATTTTCACTATCAGACACCGAAGCTATATCTGCTAACTTAAGCTAAATACTCAACCAATTGGGTTGCGGTAGGTAATGCTGTCATAGCACCTTTCGCTGTCGTTGCTAATGCACCGCAGGCATTAGCCTGACGGATGATCGATAACAAATTCTCGTTGTCTTGCCAGTTATCAGAAGCAACCAGCCCAGCCAGTAAGCCGCCAACAAACGCATCGCCAGCACCAGTAGTATCAACCGGATTAACAGGTTTCCCAGTTACAAGCTGTTGTTCATTGTTATGAATGACTAATGCGCCTTTTTTCCCCTGCGTGATCACAACTAATGGCAGGTTGTATTGTTCATTCAGCCAGCTCAGTGCTGTCTGCAAATCTGCTTGTTCAGTCAGGAACAGTAATTCATCGTCAGAGAATTTCACTACATCTGCTAGTGCGACCGCCTGCAGTACTACCGGTTTTAAATCAGCAGGGTTCAGCCAGACTTCTTCACGCAGATTCGGATCAAATGAAACATAACCACCAGCAGCTTTGATCGCTTTCATTGCTGCGAGTGTCGTTGAACGTGATGGTTCATTAGCTAGCGCAATTGAGCAGACATGCAGCCATTCGCCTTTCTGAAATGCCGGTACATCTTGTGGTTGCAGAAATTGATCGGCACTTGGTTTCACCATAAAAGTAAAACTACGTTCGCCATGATCATCTAAGTCAACAATAACGGTGGATGTACGGTGCTCTTTATCCAGCTGCATGTAATGGGTATCAACACCTTCGTCTTGTAATACTTGTTTCATAAAACGACCCAATGGATCCTGACCAACGCGGCCAAAAAAAGCACTGTCTCCGCCAAGACGGGAAATAGCGACAGCCACATTGGCAGGTGCACCACCAGGGCATTTCAGATAGTTGGTTTCGCCATTCGGGATCAAATCAACAACCGCATCGCCGGTTACCCATACTCTTGCCATTTCAATTTACTCCATATGTTATCGATACCGGATTCAGGCTTTTGGGCACCGAGGTATCGTAAAAGGCAATGTAACAAAACTTTGTTACATTTGTATCTTAAGAAAATTTCAATGACAGAAATATAAGCCAGATAAGCAGAGAAACAATAAAGAATTAACTGAACAACGTTGATTTCTGCTGTGGTACGCAAATTTTTACATATGTAACGCACTTGTCCTGCGTGATGTATTGAGACTATTCCTGTTATTGGAACACATCACCGCGGTGATTTACTTTCTATTATGTTGATCTCAAATGAGAACGCCTCATTTTTTTCCGCTTGTTTTAGGTATTTAGGGTAACAAATTTTGAGTGTTACCTTTATTTTCCTTGTTGTTGTTGGGTTTGTTAACCATTTAGTGTGATTTAGATCGTTATTTCTATTGTTTTAACCCCGTATATTGCCGCCAATTCAATGAGTATCTGGTTGTTACATTGAAAAGGAGTGTTGTTTCGTTGGTGTGATGGTTAACGAACACCATTGATACTCTGTTTTGTGGTCACCAAGGGTGATCGGATTATTGTCAGCAAAGGAAAGGGAAAAAGATGAAAAAAACCTTACTTGGATTATGTGTTGCCAGTGCCTTT
>JAQUHG010000086.1 GCA_028683735.1 Tolumonas sp.
TTTACCACAAGCAGTGAAGACGGTATTTGGTAGTTATGTCGCAGCCAGCTCAATTCAGAATCGGGCTAAATTAAATGCGGACATCTATGATTCCGTATCTAAAGTGCTGCAAGGCCCGATTCAAATTGAGAGTGTGCAGTTAGATAATATCGACTTCTCTGAGGCTTATGAGCAATCGGTAGAGCAGAGAATGCTGGCGGAAGTGGAAGTTGCCAAGTTACAACAAAATGCATTACGTGAAAAAGTTCAGGCGGAAATTACTGTAACGCAGGCAAAAGCGCAGGCTGAAAGTGTGAAAGCACAAGC
This sequence comes from Tolumonas sp., assembly GCA_028683735.1. Lineage (GTDB taxonomy): Bacteria > Pseudomonadota > Gammaproteobacteria > Enterobacterales > Aeromonadaceae > Tolumonas. Next base: position 307 of record JAQUHG010000086.1, read on the forward strand.
GGCAGCACAAGCAGATGCAACACGGATGAAAGGTGAGGCGGAAGCTGCTGCGATTAAGGCCAAAGGGGATGCCTTACGTCAGAACCCGAATTTGGTTGAATTGATCAAAGCAGAACGTTGGAATGGTGCTTTACCGCAAACGATGCTGCCAAACAGTGCGGTGCCGTTTATTGATGTAAAAAATAAACCAGCCAGCGAATAAATTAGTATTCCAAATTAAAGCCTCGCCTGATCCGCGAGGCTTTTTTATTCGTCAAATTTGGCTTTCTGCAAATAACGCGGCGCCAATAATCCCAGCTTGGTTCAGACTACGTGCTGGTAGCACTAACGCTTTAGTGTGCAGGTAAGGCTGGAATTGCGCCATGTGTTCAGCAATGCCACCGCCAATGATGAATCGATCGGGATTAAAAACAAACTCCAAATGATTCAGGTATTCATTAAATCGAATTCCCCATTCCTGCCAGCTTAAATTTTGCTTGATGCGTACCGACTCAGCACAATAACGCTCGGCAATACTATCGCCAAAACGCACATGCCCCAGTTCTGTATTGGGGTGTAGCTGACCATTCACAAATACCGCCGAACCAATTCCGGTGCCGATAGTCAGCAAGATAGTGACCCCTCGATTATTTTGACCGGCACCAAAACGCATTTCCGCCATCCCAGCGGCATCGGCATCATTCACCACGAAACAAGGCTGACCAGTTACTTTTGAAAACAAGGTTTTTGCATCGGTGTTGATCCAGCTGGGATCGATATTACTGGCACTGTAAGCTACACCATGATGCACGGTGGCTGGGAAACCACAGCCGATCGGCCCAGACCAAGCTAGGTCTGCAACCATTTGCGCCAGACTGCTGGCTATATTTTCCGGGGTAGCGGGTTGCGGTGTCGGAATGCGTTTATGTTCGCTGATGAGTTCGCCGGTTTGTGTTTCGATCACGGCTGCTTTGATACCGGTACCACCAATATCAACCCCTAAAATATGCATACATCATCCTTAAGCATGTTCTGGTAAGCCTTTATAAATACAACGGATCAACCGTGCATGTTTTTTGTCATCAGCTATTTGTTTCGTGTGTAATTGCCGTAAAGCCCAGTCGATATGTTCCTGCACCAGTTCGGTGGTTTCGCCCTGTTTTGCCTGTAACGCCTGAATGACTGCCTCTGAAACTGGGCCGTTTCCCAGCGCAACTGCAATATTGCGCTGCCATTTCTCAAAACCTATACGGCGTATTGGGCTGCCCTCGGTAGTTTTGAGAAAGGTTTTTTCATCCCATGACCACAGTGTTAGCAGTTCTGGGGTATGCAATTCGTGACGGGGAGAAAAGTCGTGCACTGCAGAGGTGACGGCATAACGATTCCACGGGCAAATTAATTGGCAATCATCACAACCATAAATACGGTTGCCAATCAGCGGACGAAACTCTTCCGGGATCGGGCCATCCAACTCGATGGTTAGATAAGAGATACAGCGGCGGGCATCCAGCTGATAGGGGGCTACAATCGCGCCAGTAGGACAGATCTGCAGGCAAGCACTGCAGTTCCCGCAAGAGGGCTGCGTTGGCTCATCGACGGGTAAGGCTAAATCAATCAATAATTCGCCGAGAAAGAAAAAGGAACCGGCTTGCTGGTTGATGAGCAGGGTGTGTTTGCCAGTCCAGCCTAAACCCGCTTTATCGGCCAGCGGGCGTTCCATGATCGGGGCGGAGTCGACAAAAGGACGAAATTGCAGCAGATCACCTATGGCGTGCTGAATACGTTCACCGAGTTGTTTTAAGCGGTTACGCAAAACTTTGTGATAGTCACGCCCGAGCGCATACCGACTAATATAACCTTGTGTTGGGTTATCCAGCACTTCGGCAATTTTCGCCAGCGGCGGCAGATAATTCATTCGCACAGAAACCACGGAACGAGTACCTGGTTGTAGCTCGGCGGGGCGGGCACGCATTAAACCATAGCGTGTCATATATTCCATTTCACCGTGATAATTCTGCGCTAACCAGCTTTCCAATTGTGGCTCTTCACTGGTTAAATCGCAGTCTGTGATCCCGACCTGATCAAAGCCTAGCTCTTGCCCCCATTGCTTGATATCGTGAGCTAACTTTTGCAAATCGAGTGTGGTCGTCATGAATCACAGCGCACCGGTTATCATCAAAGTACGCGAGAGTTTACCACAGTACAGTTGGCGCACCGAACAGATCCGCCAGATGGAACAACAGCTGATTGCGGCACAACATATCTCTATTTATCAACTGATGTTACGTGCGGGTGAAGCACTCTTTCATACGTTGCGACACTGCTGGCCGAAAGCCCGTCATCTCTGGATCTTTTGCGGGAAGGGTAATAACGGCGGTGATGGTTATGTGCTGGCGCGTTTGGCAAAACAAGCCGGTTATAGTGTGCAGGTTGCTGCTTTTGATGAACCTGCTCCCGGTATTCCGGCGGAACAAGCTAGGCATGATTGGCTGAAAGCCGGTGGTTCTTGTGGCTCGTTACAATCACTGCATGGTCAGCCCGATGTCATCATTGATGCCTTGTTGGGGATCGGCCCGTCGACGACACTGCGTGGTGATTTATTAGCGTGGATCCAGTTTATCAATCGACAAGCATCACCGGTGCTGGCTGTTGATATCCCGAGTGGTTTAAATGCGGACACGGGTATGCCGCTGGGTGGCGCGGTACATGCTACTACTACGCTGACATTGGTCGGTTTGAAGCCGGGTTTGCTGACTGGTATGGCCGCTGATTTCACAGGCGAACTTTATTGCTCTGATTTAAAAGACCGTCATAGCCAATATTGCGATATGGGTGGCATTCGTCTGCTCGATTACAGCGCGGTATTACCGCTGTTACCATTACGGGCACGTACGGCGCACAAAGGTAATAACGGTAAAGTGTTACTGGCAGGCGGTGGTTTAGGCATGCCTGGTGCGATCCGGTTGGCCGGTGAAGCAGCCTTGCGGGCTGGTGCGGGCTTAGTGCGGGTATTTTGTCATCCTGATAATCAATTGCTGGTTTTTTCAGGGCGACCTGAGTTGATGTTATGCCAACATCTTACTGCTGACACGCTGGAGTGGCCTGATGTGTTAGTGGCAGGCCCTGGGCTTGGCCTTGATGAATGGAGCAAACAGCAGTGGGAAAAGTTCATCGCGTTTCAAGGGCGTATGGTGCTGGATGCTGACGGATTAAACTGGCTGGCGCAATATCCGCAATCCAGAGCAAACTGGGTGTTAACTCCGCACCCAGGCGAAGCTGCCCGCTTATTACATTCTACGATTGCCGATATACAAGCTGATCGTTTTGCGGCGATTCAGGAATTACACCATCGCTATGGTGGCGTGGTATTATTAAAAGGATCAGGCACGCTGATCTTTGATGGCAAACAGATGGCGATTTGCACAGAAGGTAATCCGGGCATGGCCAGCGGTGGCATGGGCGATATACTTTCTGGCATTATAGCGGCCCTTTTAGCGCAAGGGCTGACGTTATTTGATGCAGCTTGTTGCGGCGCACTGCTTCATGGCAAAGCGGCGAATGAAATTGCCAGAGAACAGGGTGAGCGCGGTATGCTGGCTTCAGATTTATTCTTCTGGTTACAAAAACTGGTCAATCCTCAAAGGTATCAACATGGGAAAAACGCTGATACGGACACTCGCTGACAGTGATGCTACTGTCGCGTTAGGTGCAGAGCTTGCTCAGGCATGTCATCAATCCGCCACCATTTTTTTGCATGGTGATCTTGGTGCGGGTAAAACAACATTATCGCGTGGCTTCGTGCTCGCGTTAGGTCATCAGGGCAAAGTAAAAAGCCCCACCTATACGCTGGTTGAGGCTTATGAGTTGCCCAAGTGGCAGGTTTATCATTTCGACTTGTATCGTTTAGCTGATCCGGAAGAGCTTGAGTTTATGGGGATCCGCGATTATTTTGCGCCCGACTGTTTATGTTTAATTGAATGGCCGGAAAAAGGCATGGGCTGGTTACCCACTCCAGATCTTGAAATTACATTGCATTATGAACATGGCGCCAGACGAGCAGAAATTACCGCCCGTTCGGACATCGGTGAAATTATTATTTCCAGATTGAATCCATCGTGAAAATCAGAATTCTTCTTATTTTATTAGCTGTATTGGCATGGCCTGCGGCGGCAAATCAGATCAAACAATTACGTATTTCCCCCACAGAGGGAAAAGTGCGCATGGTGTTTGATCTGGAAAGTCAGCCGAATTACAGTTTTACCATTGATACTGGTAAAAATAGCCTGATTATCGCTTTTCAGGATATTACTGGCACACCGTTTCCGGTTCCCCGTACTGCTGGTTGTGAAGGTTTTTTACGCAGCATTCGCCGCAATAGTCTGCCAGGTAACGTAGTGCAGGTGGAATTTGCATTGGCTAATGGCGTAAAACCGCAAATATTCTCATTAGCACCACAGGCGAATTATCGCCATCATCGCTTAGTGATTGATATCAAACCGGGCACTTTGATTGCTAAAAATGGCATATCAGGTAATAGCTCGGGATCGCCGGTGTCTGCACCCGATCCTGCATCAACCAAAACTAAGGATGTGCCGCCAGTTACAGTGGTATCGCGTAATGAACTCACATCACCCGCAATAACGGTGAAAACAGAAACTACTCAAACACCAGTTGCAACATCTAATTCCAATAATGCTGTATTACAAGCGCAGCCGCCCACAGCCAAAATAGATAAAGCGGTGGCAGGCCGAGTGATTCAATTCAGTGATCTTATTTCTAAAGAAGAATTAGCGGCCTCAGATTCATCACCCGCAGCTGATGAGCCAGATAACTCACCCGACACCAGTAAAGTGGTCTTACCGAGCAATGGTGGTCCATTTATCGTAGCGATTGATGCCGGGCACGGCGGTAAAGATCCTGGAGCCATTGGCCCGGGGCATACCTATGAAAAAACGGTGACGCTGGGTATTGCCCGTAAACTGGCAAACCTAATTAATAATCAGCCGGGTATGCGGGCGATAATGACGCGTTCACGCGACAATTTTGTTGAACTCGATGAACGTTCTGCTATTGCACGTCGTAAGAATGCCCGCTTGTTGATCTCTATTCACGCCGACAGTGGCCCAAGTAATACAGTGAGAGGGGCATCGGTTTGGATCTTATCGGCCAAGCGTGTTGATAAAGAGATGGATAAGTTGCTGGATCAGCAAAGCAAACACACTGAGTTACTCGGTGGGGCTGGCAAAGTGATTGCCGAAACGGAGCCTAATCCGTATCTGGCACAAACCATTTTGGATCTTTCCTGGGATAACTCCCGCAGTGAAGGTTATGACATTGGGCGCCGTGTTCTGCGCCGGATCGGTAATGTTGCGACATTACATAAAAAACGGCCTGAACATGCCAGTCTGGCAGTACTGAAAGCACCGGATATTCCATCACTGCTGATTGAAACGGGGTTTATTTCTAACCCTCAGGAAGAGCGTTTGCTGGCATCTGCCGATTATCAATCACAATTGGCAAATGCTATTTTTAGCGGTGTACGCGATTACTATGGTCGTAATTTGCCAAATGGTGGTGGCACGCTGGTGAATTCATCCAGCAAAAAAAATGGTACCTCAGCGAATGCCGCTGAATCTGATTCGCATAAACACGTTGTTAAAACCGGTGAAAGTTTATCGGGGCTGGCTGAACAATATCGCGTCAGCAAAAAAGCACTGCGTAATCGGAATAAGCTTAAATCTGATAATTTGCTGATCGGGCAAGTCATCATTATTCCGACTATTTGATATGCCAATTCAAATACTGCCGCCTATTCTGGCAAACCAAATCGCTGCTGGCGAAGTGGTTGAACGCCCAGCATCTGTCATTAAAGAACTGGTTGAAAACAGTCTGGATGCAGGCGCCAACCGGATTGATGTTGAGTTGGAAAAAGGTGGCATCCAGCTCATTCGTATCCGTGATAACGGCGGTGGCATTCCAAGTGCTGAGCTGGCGTTAGCTCTGGCTCGGCATGCGACCTCAAAAGTGGCAACACTCGACGATCTTGAACATATCGCCAGCCTTGGGTTTCGTGGCGAGGCTTTAGCTTCGATAAGCTCGGTTTCCCGTTTAACGCTGACATCCCGTACCGCAGAACAAAGCGAAGCCTGGCAAGCTTATGCGGAAGGCCGAGAGATGGATGTCACTATTAAACCGGCGGCACACCCGATCGGTACTACCGTTGAAGTCCTCGATTTGTTTTTCAATACTCCTGCGCGCCGACGTTTCTTACGCAGCGAAAAAACAGAGTTCGGACATATTGATGAATTACTACGACGTTTAGCGCTGAGTCGTTTTGATGTCGCGATCAATTTAAAACACAACGGTAAATTACTGCGGCAATATCGCCCGGCACAAAGCGAGTTATTACAAGAGCAACGCGTCGCGCAAGCTTGTGGTAATGAGTTTATGCAAGCCGCTTTGCGAGTTGACAGTGAACATCTTGGCTTACGTCTGTATGGTTGGTTAGCGCCACAGCCACTCACGAATATTGGTGAAGTGCAATACTGTTATGTGAATGGCCGCATGATGCGAGATAAGCTGCTGAATCATGCCATTCGGCAAGCTTATACTGAATACAGTGGCGCATCATTTCAGCCTTCTTATGTGCTCTATTTGCAGTTAGATCCGCGTCAGGTTGATGTGAATGTACATCCATCAAAGCATGAAGTTCGTTTTCATGAAGCCCGGCAGGTTCATGACTTTATTGTGCAGGTTATTGGCCAGGCATTACAGACGGCTTATAGTGCTGAAGCTGCTGAGCATGCTTTTTCTGGCATAGAAGAATCCGCACCCGACTATCCGGTAACGCCTTTAAAACCCAGTGTAACCAGCCAGCATCAATATACTGCGCCGACTGGCGGTTATACCTCGCCATCGGGTTCACAGCTACGTTCGTACAGTGCGTTGTTGCATGCTGAATTACCTGCTGCTATTTCTGCTCCAAATATTGAATATGAAGCTAGTAATACAACTGATTGGCCGGTATTACGCGTATTCCGCGAGCGTTATTTATTATCAGCACAAGGTGAAACCTTAGTACTGGCTGATCTGCGTGCTATCCAGCATCAGCAATGGTTAACTCAGTTTAGTGGCTTATTGAATGAAGGTTTAACTTCGCAGCCTTTACTGATCCCGCAACGGTTACAGACCATTCAATCTGCAGATTGGCTGAACGAATATGCTTCCTGGTTGCAAAAACTTGGCCTGCGTCTGACTTCACCGAAGAGTCAGCAACTGATTATTCAGGCTGTGCCAGCAATACTGAGACAAACAGATCTGGTTTCTACGGTGCCAGCGTTATTGCAATTATTAGATGGTTATCCACCTATGGTTTCGCAAGCAGACTGGCATTCGTTTATTTCCAGCTGGCTAACATTACCGGGCCTTATGCCACTGCATTATTCAACGGCGTCAGCACAGTCATTGTGGCAGTGGATGCAAAACCATATCGCGGACTGGCAAATGAATGCTCATCTTGTGCAGCACGTTGATATTACAAATATTTTAGAGGTTTTTTCTCGTGACTGATCCACAACGCCCAACTGTGATATTTCTGATGGGGCCAACCGCATCGGGTAAAACCGCACTGGCGATTGAATTAGCAAAACGTTTGCCATGTGACATCATCAGCGTTGATTCGGCATTAGTCTATCGGGACATGGATATTGGTACGGCTAAACCCACCGCAGCTGAGCAGGCACAAGCGCCGCACCGTTTATTAGATCTTATTGATCCGACAGAGGTCTATTCCGCTGCTGATTTTCGCCGTGATGCATTACGTGAAATAGAGTCGATCGTAGCACAGGGGCGTATTCCATTGCTGGTCGGCGGAACCATGCTGTATTACAAAGCGTTGCTGGAAGGGCTGTCGCCATTGCCTGCGGCAGATCCGCTTATTCGCCAGGCAATTGAAACCGAAGCAGCACAAGTCGGCTGGGATGCTTTACATCAACAGTTGCAGCATATCGATCCGGTTTCTGCGGCACGTATTCATCAAAATGATCCGCAGCGATTATCGCGTGCGCTTGAGGTGTATCGCATCACTGGCAAAACGTTAACTGAATTGACGCAGACCAAAGGCGAGCAACTGCCTTACCGGACATTACAATTTGCTATTGCCCCGACTGATCGGGAATTGTTGCGGCAACGTATCGCTGAACGTTATCAATTAATGTTGTCGCAAGGTTTTGAGCAAGAGGTTCGAGCGCTCTACCAGCGCGGTGATCTGAATGCCGATTTACCCTCTATTCGTTGTGTCGGATACCGGCAGATGTGGGAATATCTGGAAGGGAAGATGAGCTACGATGAAATGGTCTACCGCGGTATTGTTGCTACCTGTCAGTTGGCCAAGCGACAAATGACTTGGTTAAGAGGTTGGGAAAACGTGACGTGGCTTGAAACTGGCGCAGTCAATAACGCAGATATTGTTTGTCAGAGCATCACAAGCGCATGACGTTCTCTATAATATCTGCTACTTTAATATTTAACGCCTTGCTCAATTAAAACAAAACTATAAGGACAATAACATGGCTAAGGGGCAATCCTTACAAGACCCATTTTTGAACGCATTACGTCGTGAACGCGTTCCCGTGTCTATCTATCTGGTTAATGGCATTAAACTGCAGGGACAAGTGGAATCGTTCGATCAGTTTGTGATCCTTTTGAAAAATACTGTCAGCCAGATGGTTTATAAGCACGCTATCTCTACCGTGGTTCCTGCTCGTCCGGTAGCACATCATACGCCAACTGCTGGTGAAGGCGATTCTCAGTCTGAAGAGTAGTAACCTGCATTTTCCCTGCTATTCCGGCAGGGAGATCGTTGTTAGTTACTGAGGAGTTATCTCTTGTTTGAACGCTATCAAGGCGGAGAACAGGCTATTCTGGTGCACGTCGATTTTAAGGATGAAGCTGCCAGAGAAGATTTGCGTGAGTTGGAAATGTTGGCTACCTCTGCAGGGGCAACCATTTTAGGCACTGTTACTACCCGTCGCGACTCCCCACAAGCCAAGTTTTTTATCGGTACCGGTAAAGCTGATGAAATAGCACAAGAAGTTCGTCGTTTAGAGGCGGATCTGGTTATCTTCAATCATGCTTTAACACCTGCGCAGGAACGAAACCTCGAGCGTATTCTCGAATGCCGTGTACTGGATCGTACGACACTCATCCTCGATATATTTGCTCAACGGGCGCGTACCCATGAAGGTAAACTTCAGGTTGAATTAGCTCAATTGCGCCATATCTCAAGTCGCTTAGTTCGTGGCTGGACGCACCTTGAACGCCAAAAAGGCGGGATCGGTATGCGTGGTCCGGGTGAAACCCAGCTGGAAACTGACCGTCGTCTGATCAGAGAAAAAATTTCCAATATTCTTGGTCGACTAGATAAAGTTGAAAAACAACGTGAACAGGGGCGCCGAGCGCGTGTCCGTAATGCGATTCCTGTTGTGTCATTGGTCGGTTATACCAATGCGGGTAAATCGACTCTGTTTAACCGTATGACACAGTCGAAGGTGTATGCAGCTGATCAGTTATTCGCCACCCTTGACCCCACATTGCGCCGAATTGAATTAGCCAAGTTGGGGCCAGTAGTATTAGCGGATACGGTTGGTTTTATCCGACATTTACCACACGATCTAGTTGCTGCATTTAAAGCCACACTGCAAGAAACTCGCGAGGCTGATTTACAGTTGCATGTGATCGATTGTGCTGATGAACGAGTACAAGATAATATCGCTCAGGTTGATGAAGTACTGCATGAAATTGAAGCAGATGAAGTGCCGCAGCTACTGGTTTATAACAAAGTTGATTGTCTTCCCGAAGGAATGCCTCGGATTGAGCGAGATGACACGGGCAAGCCAGTTGCGGTATGGTTATCGGCGCTAACCGGTGAAGGCACCGATTTACTCTTATCTGTCTTAGATGAACTATTAAGTGTGTCGGTTGCCGAATTTCAGCTTAAATTGCCAATATCTGCAGCACGTTTACGCAGCCGATTATATGAACTAAAAGCGATACAGCGGGAAAATTATGGTGAAGATGGCGATTGTCTAATTCAAATCCGTCTTTCCGAAGTGGAATGGTTACGTCTTGTTAAACAAGAAGGCGACAACATTCTTAATTTCATTGTTAAAGATTAATGTGCCAGTGCGTTGGCAGTTACAACACAATATGAGAATCAACGGAGACTCGAATGGCCTGGAATGAGCCTGGAAACAATAATGACAAAGATCGAGACCCCTGGAAAAATACAGGAAAAAGTCAGATCCCACCTGATTTGGAAAAATTACTGAAAAATGTCTGGGGTAAATTATCAGGATCTTTCGGTGGTCAAAGCCCGGATAGCTCAAGCAGTAGCACCGGTCTCATCATTTTTGCCTTATTAGCTGTCGTCATCTGGATCGGTAGTGGTTTTTATACCATCGAAGAAGCTGAGCGTGGTGTGGTGTTACGCTTTGGCAAATACCATGAAACCGTCGACCCTGGTTTACGTTGGAAATGGACTTTTATTGATAAAGTGATCCCGGTTGATGTGGAATCTGTGAAATCGATGCCTTCCTCGGGTTTTATGCTGACCGAAGATGAAAACGTAGTTCGGGTTGAAATGGATGTTCAATACCGAGTAGTAGATCCGCGGGCTTATTTGTTCAGTGTGACGAATGCGGACAATAGTTTGCGTGAAGCAACCGACAGTGCGCTGCGTTATGTTGTTGGCCATACCAGTATGGACGAGTTATTAACACGTGGTCGCGAAAAGGTGCGTCAAGGAACTTGGCAGGCTCTTGAGGGTATCATTAACCCTTACCATATGGGGATTGCTATCGCAGACGTAAACTTCTTGCCTGCTCGTCCGCCGGAAGAAGTAAAAGATGCGTTTGACGATGCTATTTCCGCACAAGAAGATGAACAACGTTTTATCCGTGAAGCGGAAGCTTATGCTCGTGAAACAGAGCCTAAAGCGCGAGGTCAGGTCAAACGACTGGAAGAAGAGTCATTAGGCTATAAAGAGCAAGTGGTATTAAAAGCCAGTGGTGAAGTTGCCCGTTTTAATGAATTGTTACCGCAATATATTGCCGCACCTCAACTGACACGTGAACGTTTGTATCTGGATACCATGGAAGAGTTGTATCAGAACACCAATAAAGTGTTGATTGATGTTCCTAAAGGCAACAATAACGTCATTTATCTTCCTTTAGATAAAATGAGTACTAATCAGACTAACAGCAAAAAAGATAAGATCGGA
>JAQUHG010000367.1 GCA_028683735.1 Tolumonas sp.
GCCCCTGCTTCCAGCAATTTAGCTAAGCGGGCGTAACTGGTGTTTTCCAAATCAGGCAAAATAAAACCAAACAATCGGCTACTACCTAATCGCAGCGCGGTCGCCGCCTGATCAGGTTTATAGTTATACTGATTAACCACCGCCATCACCCGTTCACGGGTTTTTTCACTGATACGATGTTGTTCAGCTTTACCGTTCACCACATAGCTCGCTGTTGTACGAGATACGCCGGCTAGGCGCGCGATCTCTTCAAGCTTCATGCGACCCCCATTTATCATTTTTGCTGCCATAAATGTGCACCACATCAAATTACTGGTGATTATACAATAACCAGCTCTTGAATATCTAGCTGAAACGATACAGCATATGAACTGAAACGATTAATCAACTTTTTGGCAAATGAGAGTTGCAAACTTGCTACCCAAAGTTGCAACAAATGGATCAGAATAGGATGTGAGTGAATCGTTTGAGTTCGACGATTTGTTCTATGTTTTATATCTGACACAACTATAAGAGAGGTACACGCCATGCTGACACTGGCGGAACAAGATATTCAATTGGGGGCCAAAGCCGACGATAAGCAAAGCGCGATTCGTATGGTGGCACAGAAAATGGTTGACGCGGGTCTGATCGAAGCACCATACGTTGATGGTATGTTGCGTCGTGAAACTCAGAACTCTACCTATCTGGGTAATGGCATTGCCATTCCTCATGGAACAACAGATACCCGTGAACAGGTTAAACAAACCGGTGTTCGCGTATTACATTTCGCTGACGGTGTTAACTGGGGCGATGGTCAGATTGCACACGTGGTTATCGGTATCGCTGCACGTTCAGATGAACATCTGGGCATTCTGCGTCAACTGACCCGTGTACTGGCGGATGATTCTGTTGCTGATTACCTGAAACGCTGTAACAGCACTGCCGATTTAGCAAAACTGCTAAGCGGCCAAAAACCAACACCAACGCTGTTGTTGGATAGCAGCACCATTCAACTGCAAGCCTCTGCACAAGACATTCTGGGTCTGCAATCAGCAGCCTGTGCATTACTGCAGAACACCGGCGCACTGGAAAGCAGTGCCGCAGCAACCGTTCAAGCATCCACTCCTGTATGGATGGGTCAGGGACTGTGGTTAGCACGCACTAATGTTGGCGTAAAACGTACTGCAGTGTCTTTAGTTCGTCCTGTAGTGCCATTCCAACATGCCGGCCAACCAGTACAAGGTTTGTTATTGATTGCAGCTCAAGATGCACTGCACAAACCAGTCTTAGAACGTCTGGTTGACATGATCAGTGAACAAAACGTGGCTCAACTGTGGGCTGCAGACAGCATGAAAGCCATCAAGCTGCTGACTGAAAAACCAATCGAAGGTTTGGAAGGCGTGTTCACCATCACTAACCCACATGGTCTGCATGCACGTCCAAGTGCGACGCTGGTGAAAGTAGCAAAAGAATTCCAAAGTGAAATCTGGGTTGCCAACCTGGACGGTGATGGCAAATCTGTTAACGCGAAGAGCTTGATGAAACTGGTCAGCTTGGGCGTTAAAAGTGGTCATCGCCTGCAATTTATCGCTAAAGGTGACGATGCACAGCAAGCCATTAGCAAAATTGGTCAGTCAATCGCCGATGGTTTAGGCGAAGGAGCCGGTCATGAGTAAGCCTTTGCTGACTGTGACCCTTAACCCTGCACTGGATTTAACCGGTCATATCGACCAGATCCAGGTTGGTAGCGTTAACGTGGTCAAATCAGGCAGTCTGCATCCGGCAGGTAAAGGCATCAATGTTGCGCGCGTGTTGCGTGATCTGGGTGCTAATGTCGCAGTGTCTGGCATCTTAGGTGCTGGCAACCAGCAGGCTTTCCGTGATCTGTTTGCCCAATGTGGCATCAAAGATCACTTTATGGCTGTACCAGGCGATACCCGTATTAACGTCAAAATGGTGGAAGACAACGGTGAAGTTACCGATCTGAACTTCCCAGGTGTAGCGGTTGCAGACGATGAGTTGAAAGAGTTTGAAGCTCATCTGTTACGTCAGGCAGAACAGTACGAATACGTTGTGATGGCAGGTAGTTTGCCACGCGGTATCAGCGCTGAAGCCAGCCGTGATTTGATCGCAAAACTGCAACAGAAAGGTGCGAAAGTGCTGTTCGATAGCAGTAAACATGCCCTGGTTAAAGGTCTGGAAGCCAAACCATTCCTCATCAAGCCAAATGAAGTTGAACTGGCTGAGTGGGCAGGTCGTCCACTGGATACCGAAGCAGACTTGCGTGCTGAAGCAGAAAAACTGCGTGCTGCAGGCATCACCAACGTGGTGATTTCCCGTGGTCCGGATGGTGTGCTGTGGTTGGCAGATAATGAATGGTGGGCCGCCAAACCACCACGCATGGAAGTGGTCAGCACAGTTGGTGCTGGTGACTCCATGGTGGCTGGTTTTGCCTGGGGCTTAAGCCAAGGTATGGATAAAGAACAAATTCTGCGCCTTGCCTCCGCTGTTTCTGCATTGGCTGTTACCCAAATTGGTGTGGGTGTTCCGAATAAACAGCAACTGGCCGACATGATGGCCCGTATTGACGTTAAAAGATTAAGTTAAGGAATAAACTTATGAATATTGTAATTGTCACCTCTTGTCCGAGTGGCATTGCCAACAGTGTTATCGCCGCAGGTCTTCTGGAAAAAGCGGCTGCATCCCTGGGTTGGAATGCCGTAGTTGAATGTCATAACAGCGTTGAACCAGCAAAATTACTGACCGTCGATGAAATCAGCTC
>JAQUHG010000368.1 GCA_028683735.1 Tolumonas sp.
GCACTCAGCGCGAATATTCGCAAAGAGTTAAATGTTGAGGTCGATTCAGCTTATACGTTGGCCGACGCTAAAGCGCGGTTGGCATCAAATCATGATTATTTTGCGGCGCTGGTTGATCTGACACTGCCAGATGCCCCTGACGGCGAAGCACTGGATGAAGTGCTGCAATGGCATATTCCTGCCATCGTTATGACCGCCAGTTTTAGTGAAGAAAAACGCGATGAGTTACTGGAACGCGGCCTCGTTGATTACATCATCAAAGATTCGAAAACATCATTTAACTATGTAGTCAGTCTGCTTCGCCGACTGTATCTCAATCAATTTATTTCGGTACTGGTGGTCGAAGATTCATTTACCGGTATGCAGTTTGTCACCAAACAACTACGGCGCTGGTTACTTACCGTGCATGAGGCTGCAGACGGCGCAGAAGCGCTGGCTATTTTAAATAAACACCCAGAAATCAGAATGATCCTCGCGGATTACCATATGCCGGTTATGAATGGCATGGAGCTGGTCAAAGCACTACGCGAGAAAAAAGATAAAGAAGAACTCGCCATTATTGGTATCTCCGCCATCAATGAAAAATCGCTGTCAGCCCGGTTCATTAAGTATGGCGCCAATGACTTTTTGACTAAACCATTTGCTCCTGAAGAGCTGCAGTGTCGCATCAACCATAATTTGGAAACACTGGAGCTATTAGCCAAGCTGCGTGAAACTACTTATCGAGATTATCTGACTCAGCTGTTTAATCGCCGCTATCTATTTGAAAAAGCAGAAAAACAATTTCGCGCGGCTAAATCGGCAGGTCACCCTGTCACTATGAGTGTTATGGATATTGACCATTTTAAACGGATCAACGATGCATACGGCCATCATGCCGGTGACACTGTATTACGCACTATTTCTGCGTTGTTTCGCGAGCATTTCCCCGATTGCATTACGTTCCGTTTAGGCGGCGAAGAGTTCGGATTAATCATGCTGAATATTCCTTTTGAAGTCGCACTGACACGTATTGAACAATTCCAACAGGATTTAAAAGATACACCGATGAATCTTGGGCACCCAGTCTATGTTACTGCCAGTTTCGGGGTTACTGATGAATTGGCTGATCAGCTGGATGAAATGCTTCAGGCAGCTGATCGACTGCTGTATCAGGCGAAACAGCAAGGACGAGACCGGATTTGCACAAACAATTAACGGTCTATGCCGACTACTTAGCTTTCCCCTGATTAGCAACCGCGTGTGCTTTCGCCGCGATCTCTTCAGGGTCACCTAAGTAGTAATGCTTCACCGGCTTCATATCGTCATCGAGTTCATAGACCAGCGGTACACCCGTTGGAATGTTCAACTCAAGGATGTCTTTTTCACTGATCCCGTCGAGATGTTTTACCAAGGCACGCAGTGAATTTCCATGAGCCGCAACAATCACCCTTTCACCCGATGCTACTCTGGGTTTTATGACATCATTCCAATACGGTATGACGCGATCAATGGTAATCGCTAAGCTTTCGGTGACAGGTAGCTGTTCTTTGTTCAGCTTGGCATAACGCGGATCATGGCCTGGAAAGCGTTCATCGTCTTCAGTTAATGGTGGCGGCGTAATAGCATAGCCCCGACGCCATAACAGCACTTGTTCATCACCATATTTCTGTGCCGTTTCTGCTTTGTTTAAGCCTTGCAGTGCACCGTAGTGACGCTCATTTAATCGCCAGTCTTTTTCAACAGGTATCCACTGCAGATCCATCTCTTCCTGAATATACCATAGTGTTGAAATAGCGCGTTTCAGTACAGATGTATAAGCAAAATCAAAGGTATAACCTTCTTTCAGCAGTAATTTACCTGCCTGATGTGCTTCTTCTATTCCTTTTGGTGACAGCTCGACATCGGTCCAGCCGGTGAAACGATTTTCCTGATTCCAAATACTTTCACCATGCCGGATTAAAACTAACTTTTTGGTTGTCATGTTGATTGCCTCTCTTTGTACATCTCTAATGATAATTATTATCAATAAAGTCGATGGTAAGCAATTTTATTTAACCTATTGGTGTATTTGATGATGCCTATTGATGACTCTCTTGCCTTATATAACAAGAAAGTTTCATCTTACTCTGTTCGAAGAGCAGCTTTAAGATAGATAACGCGCTATTGAACATAACATTTGCGCTGGCGTATAACACTACCTGCATACATTGATTCTGATTATTAGCTTCCAACTCCTTGCTATATACAAGCAAATTGACCTTTGCTCATTTACTGACGATATTAGGATTGTAGGTAACGCTATTATCATTCAGCCTGCTATTCATAAAAACTATGCTTGTTTATTTGGGAGAATCGCGATGCTTAAAGGTAGTTGCTTGTGTAATGCCATTCAGTACGAAATTCAGGGTGAATTAGGTCCGACAATGATGTGTCATTGTTCCAAGTGTCGTAAAGCCAATGGCTCAGCCTATGCCATTAATGCGGCGGTAAAAACCGATCAGTTTCATTTTATAAAAGGCCAAGAACTGGTCTCTGAGTTTGAATCGTCACCGGGTGTGTTCCGCTCTTTTTGTAAACAATGCGGATCTCCTTTACTAAGTCGTCGCCCTTCTCAGCCAGATATAGTGCGACTCCGTATCGGTACTCTAGATACACCTGTTGATGTCAAACCGCTTGCACATATCTTCGTTGGTTCCAAAGCCTCATGGGATGAAATCCATGATGATATTCCTCAATATGAGGAACGCCCGTAAGAGCAGTTGTGAT
>JAQUHG010000087.1 GCA_028683735.1 Tolumonas sp.
TTCTACTACTTCAGAACGAGCGCCAATGAAGCAGTTGTCTTCAATGATAGTAGGGCCAGCTTGCAGCGGCTCCAGAACACCACCGATACCCACACCACCAGACAGATGCACGTTCGCACCGATCTGTGCACAAGAACCGACAGTTGCCCATGTATCAACCATGGTGCCTTCACCAACGTATGCGCCGATGTTGACGTAAGATGGCAGCAATACTGCGTTGCGAGCGATGAAAGAACCTTTACGCACAGTTGCTGGTGGCACAACCCGGATCGCTTCTTGTTTGAAACGTTCCGGTGTGTAGTCAGCAAATTTCAATGGCACTTTGTCGTAATACTGAGTGCCAGCACCTTGCAGTGCCGCGTTATCATTGATGCGGAAGTACAGCAGAACTGCCTTTTTCACCCATTGATGAACTACCCATTCCCCAGCCAGCTTTTCAGCTACACGGATCTGACCTGCATCCAGCATGTCGATAGTTTGCAGCACCGCTTCACGAACAATCGGATCGACGCTAGTTGGTGTAATGGTATCGCGACGCTCAAATGCGTCGTCAATGATGCGTTGTAAGTCAGACATTTCTCTTTTCTCTCCCTAAAAAAACGGTTCTTTTTATCACATTTCGTCAGCTGGATTTAGTTTTTCAACCAATTTTTCTTCCAGCGTTTTCTTATCGGCATCCGTCAGTGGCGAACCATCCAGGCGTGACAGACTGAAAAAGTCTTCTACGCGTTCGCCAATGGTGGTGATCTTAGCCGCATGCACTTCAAATTCGCAGGCCTGGAATACCGAACCGATCCGGGCTAATACACCGGGGCTATCCAGTGCCACCAGTTCGATCAGACTGTGTTTATGGTCGCCTTTAACGGGCAGATAAGTCACCCGGGTTGGTACATTAAATTGACGATGCCGACGTGATAGCGGGCGTGATGGCGGCAGGGAATATCCCGGACGCGTCAGCGCCTGTTCCAGCGATTGGATAATCATTGGCACGCGATCAGTGACAACCGGTTCACCATTCGGTTCCATCACCACAAAAGTATCCATGACATAGTTTTCTTTCGAGCTCATGATTTGAGCATCGTGAATGTCGAGATTTTTGTGATCGAGAATGGCGGCGACAGTAGCAAACAGATTTGGCATATCCCGGCAATACAAGAAGATCTCGCTACCACCACGGGTTTTGTGATTACCAAACACGACCAGTGGTTTCTCATTGTCGGCATGGTCGAGAATATGACGCGTATGCCAGGCAATTTGTTCCGAGCTGTGTCTTAGGAAGTAATCAGCCTTAAACTGTGACCACAGCTGGTTGACCTTGGGTTCGTCATAGCCCTGAATTTTCAGGATCAACATGGCTTGGCGTTGGTTTTCACGAATGCGCAAACGCATGTCTGGCGGGTTTTCCAGCCCTTGCCGTAATGCGCGTTGTGTGGCAAAGAATAACTCTTTCAGCAGTGTCCCTTTCCAATCATTCCACAAGGAATCATTGGTCGCGCAAATATCGGCGACGGTCAGGCAATAGAGATAACCTAAATGCTCTTCATCTCGCACGACACGAGCAAATTCCGTGATCACGTCCGGGTCATAAATATCCCGGCGTTGCGCGGTGACTGAGAACAGCAGATGGTTTTTCACCAGCCAGGCAACCAGACGCCCTTCATAACGATCCAAACCATGCAATTCACAGAAATAGATCGCATCGTTCGCGCCTAAATCCGAATGATCGCCGCCGCGTCCTTTCGCAATATCGTGGAACAGTGCGGCAATAAACAGTAATTCTGGCTTGTTCAGTCGATTGTATGTTTCAAAGAATAACGGATGTAGTTTGGCGCGTTCAGCTTGCTGGAAGCGATAAATGTTTTTCAGCAAACGATGCGTGTGTTCATCCACCGTGTAGGCATGGAACATATCAAATTGCATTTGCCCGACAATCTGGCTCCATTGCGGCAGATAGGCGGCCAAAATACCGTGTTCATGCATCAGACTAAACGGCAGCGAAATACCACGAGGATGACGTAAGATCGCCATAAACCGTTCGCGGCATTCAGGCAGTTCTTGTAAGGCAATCACTAAACAGCGGCGGGCGTCACGTAAGGCTCGCAGGCAGGAAGAGTAGATCCCGGTGATATCCGGATTTTCGGCAATCTGATAGAACAGATCGAGAATGGTATGCGGTGCATCCTGAAAAATGGAAGGCTCTAACACATCAATATGTGTACCGCGCAAAATGAAGTTTTCATTCAGTAACTTCGTTTTGGTCGACTCGTTGCCTAAAATCGCTTCGTCGAATAACTGCAGCAGCATCTCGTTCAGTTCAGTGATCCGGCGTACGGTCTGAAAGAAACGTTTCATCATCTGTTCGACCGGCGCATTCCCTTCACCGGGGTAACCCAGCATCTGCGCGACCATCCGTTGGCGATCGAATAACAGACGGTTATCATTTTTTTGGATCGCTAAATGCAATGCAAAACGCACGCGCCATAGGAAATTCTGGCAATCTTGCAATTCAAGGTATTCAGCGCGGTTTAAGAAGCCAAAACTGGTCATCTCTTGCAATGACATCGCGCCATACTGGCGACGAGCAATCCAGGTAATGATTTGCAGATCACGCAAACCACCGGGGTTACTTTTCACATCGGGCTCCAGCAGGAAGGCGGTATCTTGGAATTGCTGATGGCGTAACAACTGCTCTTCGCGTTTAGCGCGGAAAAAGGCGTCACTCGGCCAGAATTTGGATGGCTGTAATAACTCTTGCAAGCCATTAAATGTGGCAACCGAACCGCAGATCAGACGGCTTTCCAGCAGATTCGTGGCAACGGTAATATCTTCTTTACCTTGTTGCGTACACTCTTTCAGGCTGCGAACTGCGTGGCCGATATCAAGACGCAAATCCCAAAGTAACGTGAGAAATTGGCTCACGGTTTCGCCTTGCGCTGGCGTGATGGCTTTTTGGCTTAACACCAGAATGTCAATATCGGAATAGGGGTGTAATTCAGCCCGACCATAGCCACCGACGGCAATCAGTGCCAGTGAGGCATGTTTGTCGAGCCCAAATTTTTGCCACAAACGAGTCAACAGCTGATCGGTAAACTCTGAGCGTGCAGCAACCAGTTCAAGGACATCTTCCTGCGCCATAAACTGTTCTTGTAACCAAGTCTGCAGACGAGACAATAACTCTTTACAATGTGGGATAGTCAGTTGATCGTCAGGTATGGCACTCGGGTTAAGTTGTTCCGGAAGCATAAGCAATTCCAAAGGGTTAGGCTCCACATCATTGTAGAGCCGGGGTAGGATCAACTGTTATGAATAACGCGATCCAGCTCTTCATCCTTACGTAAAGTCAGGACTTCACATCCATCTTCGGTAACAAGCAAAGTATGTTCCCATTGTGCTGATAAGCTACGATCTTTCGTGACGACCGTCCAATCATCCTTCAACACGCTGCATTGCGGTTTACCAGCATTAATCATGGGTTCAATGGTGAAACACATACCTGCCTTGATAATGGCACCAGTGCCGGCTTTACCGTAGTGCAGAACCTGTGGTTCTTCATGAAAGCCTTTACCAATGCCGTGACCACAATATTCTCGCACAACAGAATAACCAGAGCCTTCCGCGTGCTTTTGAATGGCCGCGGCAAAATCACCCAAGCGCGCACCAGGTTTGACCATTTTAATCGCCAGATAGAGACACTCTTGTGCCACGCGACATAAGCGTTCGGCGAGAATACTGCCTTTACCAATAATGAACATTTGCGACGTATCACCATGATAACCATCTTTGATCACGGTGATGTCCATATTCACAATGTCGCCATCTTTCAGCTTCTTATCTGCAGAAGGAATGCCATGGCAAACCACATGGTTTATGGAGATGCAGGTTGATTTTGGAAAGCCGTGATAGTTCAGTGGCGCTGGAATTGCCTGCTGCACATTCACAATGTAATCGTGACAAATTTGATCTAACTCTTCGGTGGTGATACCGGCTTTCATATACGGTGCGATCATTTCCAGAACATCAGCAGCCAGTTGGCCAGCTACGCGCATTTTTTCGATTTCTTCTGGGGTCTTAATAATGATGGACATAATTATTCTCTGAACTGAAAACCTGTAACCGACCGACAGGTCTATGTTTCCCGATTTTATAGACAATAGAAAATGAGTGCTAGTCTCAACAACAGGAAGAATGCGTATTAAACCAGATAAGATGCGTTGTTTTACCCATTTGAAGTGGCGCGCTTAGCGGGTTTATGGTATAAAGCGCGCCGAACGGAGAGTCTCTCCGATTTCATAAATTAATCATTACATACCACACACACATCTATAACCCGCTCCGGGGTGCCAATCATGGTCGGAGTGAGGGATGTGTGGAGGCCCAACCCCAAAGAGGAATAAAATGGCTAAAGTTTCTATGCGCGACATGTTGCAGGCAGGTGTTCACTTCGGTCACCAGACTCGTTTCTGGAACCCAAAAATGAAGCCGTTCATCTTCGGTTCCCGCAACAATGTACATATCATCAACTTGGAAAAAACTGTTCCAATGTTCGATGACGCGCTGAACTATCTGTCTAGCGTTGCTTCTAAAAAAGGCAAAATCCTGTTCGTTGGTACTAAACGTGCCGCTACTGAAGCAGTTAAAGAAGCAGCTCTGAGCTGTGACCAGTTCTTCGTTAACCACCGTTGGTTAGGTGGTATGTTGACTAACTGGAAAACTGTTCGTCAGTCAATCAAACGTCTGAAAGATCTGGAAGCACAATCTCTGGATGGTACTTTCGAAAAGCTGACCAAGAAAGAAGCGCTGATGCGTACTCGCGAAATGGAAAAGCTGGAAAAGAGCCTGGGCGGTATCAAAGACATGGGCGGCCTGCCTGATGTTCTGTTCGTAGTTGACGCTGACCACGAACATATCGCTATCAA
Source organism: Tolumonas sp. (assembly GCA_028683735.1). Lineage (GTDB taxonomy): Bacteria > Pseudomonadota > Gammaproteobacteria > Enterobacterales > Aeromonadaceae > Tolumonas. The sequence goes on from JAQUHG010000087.1 coordinate 4,917, forward strand.
AGAAGCTAACAACCTGGGTATCCCAGTTGTATCTATCGTTGATACTAACTCTAATCCTGATGGCGTAGATTACATCATTCCAGGTAACGACGACGCAATCCGCGCTGTACAGCTGTACCTGAATGCTGCTGCTGATTCAGTTCGCACTGCTCGTGAACTGGACATCGTTGTTCAAGCTGAACAAGACGGTTTTGTTGAAACTAACTAATTTTAGTTAGGCCCTGACAACAAATCGTACAGGTTTGAAGGGGCCCCGGTGGCCCCTTTTACTGTAACTGGCATTTACCTTAATTGAGGATGGATGACATGGCAGATATTACTGCTGCAATGGTAAAAGAACTGCGTGAACGTACCGCCGCAGGCATGATGGATTGTAAAAAAGCACTGACCGAAGCCAATGGCGACATCGAATTAGCCATTGAAAACATGCGTAAATCAGGTCAGGCAAAAGCTGCTAAAAAAGCTGGCCGTATTGCTGCTGAAGGTGTGATCATCGCTCGTAGCGCTGGTAACACTGCAGTAATGCTGGAACTGAACTGCGAAACTGACTTCGTAGCTAAAGACGCAAGCTTCCGCGCTCTGGGCGAAAAAGTAGCTGACATCGCGCTGGCTGGCAAAATTTCTGATGTTGAAGCACTGAAAAATGCTGACTTCGGTAACGGTGAATCAGTTCAGGTAACTCTGAACAACCTGATCGCTAAGATCGGCGAAAACATGAACCTGCGTCGTGTTATGATCGTTGAAGGCGACAACCTGGGTACTTACATCCACGGTTCACGTATCGGTGTAGTAACCAAACTGGTTGGTGGTGATGTTGAGCTGGCGAAAGACCTGGCTATGCACGTTGCTGCAAACAGCCCACAATTCGTTAAACCTGAAGACGTTTCTGCAGAAGTAGTTGCAAAAGAACGTGAAATTCAGGTTGATATTGCGATTAACTCTGGCAAGCCAAAAGAAATCGCAGAAAAAATGGTTGAAGGCCGCATGAAGAAATTTACTGGTGAAATTTCTCTGACTGGTCAGCCATTTGTTAAAGATCCTTCAATTCTGGTTGCTGACCTGCTGAAACAGAAAGGTGCTGATGTTCAGGACTTTATCCGTTTTGAAGTAGGTGAAGGTATCGAAAAACAAGAAACCGATTTCGCTGCTGAAGTTCAGGCACAAATTGCTGCCATGAAGGGCTAATCGAATCATCGGCTAAATACAGACCGCGACATATGTCGCGGTCTTTCTATGAGCGGAAAATAGACCTATGAGCACTCATCCGAAAACTGCATATAAACGTGTTCTGCTGAAATTAAGTGGCGAAGCCCTGCAAGGCGCCGAAGGTTTTGGTATCGACCCTACTGTATTGGACCGTATGGCGCAGGAGATCAAAGAACTGATCGAACTGGGCGTTGAAGTTGGTTTGGTCATTGGCGGTGGTAACCTGTTCCGTGGTGCTGGTCTGGCAAAAGCTGGTATGAACCGCGTAGTAGGCGATCACATGGGTATGCTGGCGACCGTGATGAATGGTCTGGCCATGCGTGATGCATTACACCGTGCGTATGTAAACGCCCGTTTGATGTCAGCAATCAATCTGCAAGGTATCTGTAACGATTACAACTGGGCAGAAGCAATCAGCCTGCTGCGTAATGGCCGTGTCGTGATTTTCTCTGCTGGTACTGGTAATCCTTTCTTTACTACTGATTCTGCCGCGTGTCTGCGTGGTATCGAAATTGAAGCTGAAGTGGTATTGAAAGCGACTAAAGTGGACGGCGTGTTTTCTGCTGATCCAGTTAAATTCCCAGATGCAGAACTGTATTCAGAACTGGATTATAACGAAGTTCTGGACAAAGAATTGAAAATTATGGATCTGGCGGCATTTACTCTGGCTCGTGACCATAATCTGCCTATCCGTGTATTTAACATGAACAAACCGGGTGCACTGCGTCGGGTGATCATGGGTGAACGTGAAGGCACTTTGATCCATCACAAAAATAAATGATCAGACTTTAGTTTTGGCTCTATAAAGTCTTTAATATGAAGCATCTGCCAAATCTAGCGAAAAAGGATACAGATTGTGATCAATGAAATTAAAACTGATGCAAAAGATCGCATGACTAAAAGTGTTGAAGCACTGAAGTCTCATATGTCAAAAATCCGTACCGGTCGTGCACAACCTGCGTTGTTGGACGGGATCACGGTTGAATATTATGGTTCTGCGACCCCATTGCGTCAGGTTGCCAACGTAGTGGTTGAAGACTCTCGTACGCTGGCGGTTTCCGTTTTTGACCGTTCCATGATTCAGGCAGTTGAAAAAGCCATTATGACGTCTGATCTGGGGTTAAACCCATCGTCAGCAGGTACAACTATTCGTGTACCGTTGCCAGCATTGACTGAAGAACGTCGTAAAGATTTGATTAAACTGGTGCGTGGAGAAGCAGAGCAAGCTCGTGTTGCTGTCCGTAACGTTCGTCGTGACTGCAATGCCGATCTGAAAGCCCTGTTGAAAGATAAAGACATCACCGAAGATGATGATCGTCGTGCTCAGGAAGAAATTCAGAAGCTGACTGACAGTTTTGTGAAGTTGGTTGATGACTTGTTAGCCGCTAAAGAAAAAGAGCTAATGGAAATCTAAGCCGCTAATCAGGTATAGTACGGGCGCCGTGCAGTCTGCTGCATGGCGCCTTTTTTATCTGGAGGAATCAATGACATTACCGGATGCGATCTCGGACATTGCGAACCAATCCTTGCCGAAGCATGTCGCAATCATTATGGATGGTAATGGCCGTTGGGCCCAGCAACGCGGGAAAATCCGTGTTGCGGGTCATAAAGCGGGAGTGGCATCCGTCCGTCAAGTGGTGTCCACTGCTTCACGTATGGGTATAAAGGCCCTGACGTTATTTGCTTTTTCCAGTGAAAACTGGCGTCGTCCAGAAACAGAAGTATCCGCGTTAATGGAATTGTTTATGTTTGTGCTGGCACGAGAAGTGCGTAAGTTGCATGACAGTAACATTCGTTTACGTGTGATTGGTGATATTCATGGTTTTAGTGAACGGCTACAAAAGAAGATCAATGAGGCAGAAAGCTTAACCGCTCATAATGATGGTTTGACGCTGAACATTGCTGCTAATTATGGTGGTCGCTGGGATATCGTGCAGGCGACACAGAAACTTACAGCCAAGATTTGCGATGGCTCACTAAAACCAGAACAAATTAATGAAGCTTTGCTGGCAGAACATCTGTCTATGGCTGATATTCCTGATGTTGATCTGTTGATTCGAACCGGTGGTGATCATCGGGTTAGCAATTTTTTACTTTGGCAAATTGCGTATGCTGAATTGTTTTTTACTCCAGTGCTCTGGCCTGATTTTGGCGAAGAGCAGTTTCTGGATGCAATTGCCTCATTTATTTCCCGTGAGCGCCGTTTTGGCTGCACCGGTGATCAGATAAAAAACTGGCTGGTTTCATCGGCCAATAATTCATAATAAAGGGATATCTTTCGTTGAAACAAAGAATTATAACCGCTTCGATTTTAATCCCATTGGCAATTGGCTGGCTGTTTTATTTACCAATTGAATATTTTTCGCTGTTAGCTGCTGTATTGTTTTTTCTTGCAGGCAGAGAATGGGGGCGTTTTTCCTCTTCTGATTCAGGTCTGTTTTTCCCTATCAGCTACACAATTGTATTGATGGCGAGTTATTATTTCGCTCCATTACGATCTGTTTTACAGGGATATATAGATCCATTGATTTGGTCAGTTTTATTAGCTGGAATCATATGGTGGGTCTTAGCTTTGGTTATGATCATGCGCTATCCAGGATGTGAAACGTGGTGGCGTAATCGTCCTTGGCTACTCTGGTTATTCGGTTTATCAACGTTATTGCCTTTTTTCTGGTCACTTGTGCTGTTGCGTGGATACCATTTCCAAAGCGATACACGTGTTGGCAGCTGGACGTTGTTATTCGTAATGTCGCTGGTCTGGGTCGCGGATACCGGCGCATATTTCACTGGCCGGGCATTCGGTTCTCGCAAGCTATTACCCGCAGTCAGTCCGAATAAAACTATTGAAGGTTTATTAGGTGGGGTTGGTGCGGCCACATTATTGGCGGTGGTTGTTACTCTCAAAAACCATACGGAAATGCAGCAAAGTGTGGCTATTATCATCAGCTCAGTATTGGCTGTATTGGCGTCAGTGTTGGGCGATCTGACAGAAAGCCTGTTTAAACGGGTAGCAGGGATTAAAGATTCTGGATCATTGTTACCGGGTCACGGTGGTGTTTTGGATCGGATCGATAGTCTGACTGCGGCTTTGCCTGTGTTTGTTATTAGTTATCTGTTATTAAGCTAAGGGTTATAACCATGCAGTATTTGACCATCCTCGGATCTACTGGGTCGATAGGTCGCAGTACGCTGGATATCGTACGCCGACATCCTGAACGATTTGCCGTAACTGCATTAACAGCTAATAAAGACGTAACACAAATGGTGTTAGATTGTCTGGAATTTCGTCCGTCTTTTGCGGTCATGGCCGATGAAGCATCAGCTTTGTTGTTGAGAAACGCTTTAGCTTCTCACCGCTTGACCGTAGAGGTACTGTCGGGTAGTGATGCATTGTGCCAAGTCGCAGCGCATTCATCCGTTGATATTGTTATGGCCGCCATTGTTGGCGCTGCGGGTTTGTTGCCCGCTATGGCTGCTATCGAACAAGGAAAGACGGTCCTGCTGGCCAATAAAGAAGCCTTGGTCATGTCGGGTCGCCTTTTTATGGATGCAGCACAACGTTATGGTGCACATATACTGCCTGTTGATAGTGAACATAATGCTATTTTCCAATGTTTACCTAAAGATGCCCAATCAACATTAGGTCGTTGTGATTTACTGGCTGCCGGTGTTGATAAAATTCTCTTAACAGGTTCTGGTGGCCCATTTCGCTATACACCATTGGATGAAATGAGTTTTGTTACTCCAGAACAAGCTGTTACGCATCCGAATTGGTCGATGGGGCGTAAAATATCTGTCGATTCTGCAACCATGATGAACAAAGGGCTGGAGTTTATTGAAGCCAAATGGTTGTTTAATGCCGCACCAGAGCAAATTCAGGTCATCATTCACCCGCAGTCCGTTATTCATTCAATGGTGCAATACCGCGATGGTTCGGTACTTGCACAAATGGGGCAACCCGATATGCGCACTCCTATTGCGCATGCACTCGGTTTTCCCGAGCGTGTAGCCTCCGGTGTTGGTGCTCTGGATTTCTCCCGTATTGGTGAACTTTCTTTTTTACCTGTTGATTTCACTCGTTATCCCTGTCTTAAATTAGCCATTGAAGCTTGTTGGGCCGGGCAGGGTGCGACAACGGCACTGAATGCAGCGAATGAAATTGCCGTTGAAGCTTTTCTTGACGGTAATGTTGGTTTTACTGACATTTATCGTGTCGTTGCTGAGGTGCTTGCCGGATTAAAACATGACAATGTTCATGATTTAGAGACCATCCTGATGATTGATTCTGAAGCCAGACAAGCGGCCTGTCAGCAAATTGCGAGGTTAGTTGCATGAGTACTGGATTATGGAATCTGGCGTCATTTTTGATTGCGCTCATCATTCTGATTGCTGTTCATGAATGGGGGCATTTTTGGGTAGCCCGCCGCTGTGGTGTAAAAGTACTGCGTTTTTCCCTAGGGTTTGGCAAAGTTCTCTGGAATAAAACCGGGCAAGATGGAACAGAATACTCTCTGTCTCTGATCCCGCTGGGTGGTTACGTTAAAATGCTGGATGAACGCGTAGAAGCTGTTCCGGCAGAACTCAAATCACAAGCTTTTAATAACCAGTCGATAGCTAAAAGAGCTGCAATTGTGGCGGCAGGGCCGTTTGCTAATTTTGTGTTTGCCGTGGTTGCATTTTGGCTGGTTTTTCTGATTGGAGCGCCGAGTGTTAAGCCAGTGATCGGTGAAGTTACTCCTTCATCTATTGCCTATCAGGCTGGTTTGCGCTCAGGGATGCAGATTATACGGATCAACGAACAAACCGTAACTGACTGGGAAGGTGCCAGTTATGGTTTTGTCAGTGCGGTTGGTCAGCAAGATGTAAACCTGTTAGTTGAATCAGATGCAGGTCTTCAACAACAAATCCGTTTACCATTAGGTGATTGGAAGTTAAGCCCTGATGAACCATTACCATTTAAAAAATTAGGCTTCAGCCCGTTATCCCCCGAAGTTCAACTTGAGCTGGCTAAACTCACCCCAAATGGTGCGGGAGAAAAAGCAGGCCTGAAGGTTGGCGATAAAATAATCTCGGTTAATCAACAGGTAGTTACTGACTGGCAAAGTTTTGCCCGAACGATCCAACAATCACCGGAAATACCATTACAGTTGCAGGTATCACGTGATAGCCAAACGATATCTGTTACATTGACGCCCGCACGCAAAGAAACCAAAACTCAAGTCATCGGATTTTCCGGATTAATGCCTGTGGTTAAGCCACTACCGGAAAAATATCTGACTGAGGTTCGTTATGGTCCGGTCGATGCCATTCCACATGCTATAAAACGTATGGCTGAGGTT
>JAQUHG010000369.1 GCA_028683735.1 Tolumonas sp.
TCGGAACCACCGGTGTCACAGAATAGCGGCGCACCAGTGTCGGTATGAACAAATTAGTCACATCAGGGGCTGGCTCACCGTGCGCCAAGGCAATGGCTAAACGAGCAGCTTGGGTTGCCATATCGATAACCGGATAGCGGATTGTCGTTAAATGCGGCTGCAAATAGTTGGCAATAAGCACGTCATCAAAACCAACAACCGAGATCTGGGTTGGAATCTTAATACCATTATCCGTCAACGCCGACAGTGCTCCTGCCGCCATCGGGTCGTTATAACAGACAATTCCGGTCACCTTCCGACCTTGACTTAACAACTCAACGACTGCGCGCTCACCGCCAATTTCGTCAGGTGTCCCCTGAATAATCAATCGCTCATCGACCGGAATGCCATGCTGAGTTAATGCATCGATATAGCCTTGCTGACGCTCAAAAGCATCCGCAATGCGGTAGGAGGATGACAGAAAGGCAATGGACCTATGCCCTTGTTGAATAAGATGATTTGTTGCTAATTCAGCACCAAATCGATTATCTAAGTTGATACAGCGCGACTCATAACCCGGCACTGTCCGGTTGATCATTACCATACCCGGCACATGCGCCATAAAATGCTGTAACTCTTCATCTGACAGCATCATGGCATGCACGACAATACCGGCACATTGATGCCGCAGCAGTTGCTCTATGGCTTTCCGCTCCCGCTTGGCATCATGAAAGCTGTTCCCTACCAGCAAAAAATTGCCGGTGGCATAAGCAACCTGATCGACCGCTTTAACCATAATGCCGAAAAACGGGGATGACACATCGCCCACGACAATCCCCAGCGTTTCATTGCCCTGATGAGAGAGTGCGCGCGCGTTGGCATTTGGATGATATTTCAATTCATCCATGGCTTTTTTCACCGCTTCCCGCGATTCCGGGCTCGTTTTCGGTGAACTATTCAGCACGCGGGAAACAGTCGCCACCGACACGCCCGCCAGACGGGCAACATCTTTGATGGTCGCCATAAATTGTGTATCTCCACCTGATATCGGTTAATTCAATCTGGAAGCCATACTTCCATTATTCATGCGGCTATTTTCCTGTTTCACAACAACAAAGCTATAGTTTTGGCTGCTTTTCTTGTCAGAACATTGAATTATCACGCTTATCTGCGTTGTTTTTTGCTAGGAGAACGCGGTTAATGACAAAAGAAATGTAATATGCCACCCGCCATATGTAATCGATTACATAAGCTGGGGGCATCTTGTTTCGTAAAAATCCCCGACACCTGATTTGAAGTGATATCATTCCAGTCTATTTGTTATGTAATTTTGTCGAAGAGAACCACACTATGATCCAACTTGGCCGCATGAATTCCCTCCCAATAATTAAAATCGATGAAAAAGGCGCCTGGTTGGATGCAGATGATTTAGGCCATGTGTTTGTGCCACAAAGTCAGTTGCCGGAAGCCATTAAAGAAGGCAGTACACTGGCTGTGTTCCCCTATCTTGATGGCGACAGTGAACTGGTCATCAGCGCCGATAAACCGTTAGCCCAGGTCGGCGAATTTGCTGGCCTGAAAGTGATCTCTGCCAGTCGCATTGGTGCCTTCCTCGATTGGGGTTTAAAGAAAGACCTGTTTGTACCCGCCAATGAACAAGCCAAACCAATGCAAACTGGTCACACCTACGTAGTCTATGTTTATCTCGATCGCGAAAGCCGCCCGACTGCTACCAGCCGACTCGATCATTACCTGAGCATCGAGATGCCGCAGTATGAACCATGGGAAGAGGTTGATTTGCTGGTCTGTGAACAGACCGATCTCGGCTATAAAGTGATCGTGAATAAAAAATTCTGGGGCCTGATTTTCTACAACGAAATTTTCACGACCATTAAAATCGGTCAGCGCACCAAAGGTTATATCAAGAAAATTCATGAAGATGGCAAGCTGGACGTGACCCTGAATAAACCAGGTTTAGCGCGTAAAGATGAAGCGGGTGAAAAAATTCTGGCGCGTCTGCAAAAACAAGGTGGCTTCCTGCCTGTGGGCGACAAGAGTTCACCTGAGCTGATTTACTCTCAGTTCAGCATGAGCAAAGGCACCTTTAAGAAAGCCATTGGCGGTCTGTTTAAGCAAGGGCTGATCACCATTGAAGATGGTGGCATCCGGTTGGTTTAACCCCACTTATAAAATAGATATTAAAAAGCCCGGATGAAATCAATCGTCCGGGCTTTTTGCATAATGCCTGACCGATTATTCAGCTAATGCTTCTGTCATCGCATTAGCTGCAATACCGGTTGGATATTTAGCTCTCTGCGGCGTAATCAGTTTTGCCGGCGTCGCCGATGACTGAACCAGATGTTCTTCAAGAATAGTTAAAATATTCTGATCAACGGTTTCGTCAAACTTGCGGGCAAATAAGTCGTCACTATTCTTCAAGAATTCAGCATCGTCAGCCGTAAAATCGCGCGGGCGCAGCTTGATGGTGCCCATCGGTATCCAGTCAATCGCTCGTTTATCATCATTCACAATCTCGGCTTTATAGCTGGTGTTCATGATCACGGTTTGGAAAAAACCTTCGTCGGCAATCAGGGTGTTGCGATAAAAATCGCGGAAACGATCGACTTCCGGGCTACGAGAGATAAATTCACAAAATTTACGGCTCACGATCATCCACTGATTACCGATGTAAGGCGTCACACCTTTAAGAAATGCCCGTTTTTGAACGGGTTCACTGATAATTTCATTATCTGTTTCCGTAACAAAC
>JAQUHG010000088.1 GCA_028683735.1 Tolumonas sp.
CTAACAACCCCATCAGAACGATATAGCACATTTCCTATGTGTATGACTCTATTCTATGGGTCAGGTGTCAGTTTGCAAAGCTTGTTAACAAAATGTTGAGAATTCTTTGTATTTTTATGATCTTGGTAGGAGATTAAAAGTTCTATTGCAAAATAAGTGATCTAAACACCGCCAGTAAACATACTGACGGTGTGACGCATCAAAATTAAAGTTTCCAGCTGACAGAGAGCATGGCATTACGCGGTGCACCGTAATAGCCTTGTGACCAGTAGAGACTATTAATGTACTTTTCGTTAGCTACGTTATAGACATTCAACGTTGCACTGAGGTTACGGGTAAAATCATACCCCGCCATTAAATTCAGCAATGCATAACTATCCTGCGTGACTTTAAACCCGCTCGCTGTGCTATAGATGTCACTTTGCCATGAGATCCCAGCCCCAGCCTTCCATTTATTCATACGGTAAGTACCGGCCAGTTTAAATGTGTCACGCGGGGTGTATGTTTTAGCCGCACTGCCATCGCTATTGTCGATATCAACATGCGTGAAACCACCCGAAGCTTCCAGATCATCCCAGATCTGGCCAGCAATATCGAATTCATAACCCTGGCTGCGGATCCCATTTACTCCGGTATAATAGGCTTTACCGCCGCTCATGCCTGCTTGTTCTGCCATGTTATCTTGTTTGGTTTTAAACAAGGCTACCGTGGTATTAAGTTTCTTATCGAAGAATTCACCTTTCACCCCAGTTTCGTAGCTATCACCGGTGACTGGTTTCAAACGCTCACCGCTGCTATCGGATTTATTTTGTGGTGCAAAAATACCGGCATAACTGGCATATACCGCATAGTTGGCATTGATATCATAAATAACACCGGTATACGGCGTTACTTTGCCATGTTCTGCTGCCGCTTTATCTTCTCCGTAGGACTGGCCTTCGGTTTCCCACGAAGTAATACGACCACCCGCAATCCAGGCTAAATCATCGGTTAGACTGAAACGTGCACCACTATATGCGGTTAATTGTTTATCGTTGTAGTCAGCTGTATTTGATGATGCAGAGAAATCAGGCTCTGCGAAAAAACCATTCCACTGCGAGAAATCGCCCACTGACTGCCCTATCGCCGAGCTATAGTCAGAACGTTCAACAATGTTCGCGTGAGAAATATTGGCACCAACAGCCAATTGATGTTCCCGTCCACCTAAGCGGAACGGCCCACTGGCGTTAACATCAATGAGGTTTTGTTGACCGTCATAAACATAAGTACTTGGGTAAGCATGCAATCCGGTACCCGTGGTTTTATCAGGCATGCCATACATATAGAAAAGTTTTGAATCCTGAGTGGATGCAATGTGTGTCAGCGAAGTTTTCACTTTCCAGTTATTGGCTAATTTTTGTGACAACTCCACGAAAGAACGCTCTTCCTTGGTGTCCCAATAAGCCCAATCTGTCGAGGTTGTTTTCGAAACATCATAATTGGTTGCACTGCCATCACTGTAGGTTAACGGCAATGCTCCCCACAATGGGCTATCCGCTTCATGTTTCTGATAATGCAGCCCGAGTGTCAACATGGTGGTATCCGTCAGATCCGCTTCCATGATGCCGTAAAATACTTTTTGATCGGTGCCGTAAAGATCCAGATACGAATCTTTATTTTGATTAACCGCCACCATACGACCGCGTAATTTACCATTTTCAGACATCGGGCCGGTGATATCGCCTTCGATACGTTTGTTATTCCATGATCCAACAGACCCCGTCGCTGTGGATTGAAACTCGCTAGTTGGACGCTTTCTAACCATATTTACGGTCGCTGAGGGCTCACCCGTGCCATTCAGCAAGGCATTCGAACCCTTAATGACATCAATATGATCATAAATAGCGGTATCGATATCACCATCGGCCAAACCAAACGTCAGTGGCAACCCGACGCCATCAACCTGAAAGTTAGTAATATCAAAACCGCGGGCAGTGAAATACGTGCGATCTGTTTCCACCTGCTCCACACTGACACCACTGGTGCCAGCTAACACATCTTTAATCGAATTTTGACTAAAATCGTCCATCTTAGTGCGCGTGGTTGTATTGACCGTTTGCGGTGTCTGCTTGGGCGATAGTTTTAATTTAGTCGCTGAATCCGAGCTTTTAACGGTGTAGGAACCACTCCCTTCTGTTGCCAATTCGTCCTGATTACCAGTGACATAAACAGTATCTAATTCTGTTGGTACTGTTTGCTCAGCCGCAGCCAAAGAGGCATAACCACCGGACACAACCAGACCGACAAACAATGCGAGTTTCTTCTGTGGAAACATGTTAATTCCTGTTCGGTTATTATTAGAGGATGGAAATCTAAATGATTATGATTCTCATTTCAAATAAAAATAACAAACTTAACTTTGATGTTTGCTTTTGAATCTTTATCGTCTTTTACCACCCGACTCACAGTAAAAAAACCGTTATCAGCTACGCTTTACAAACACTAAAACGCAAAGAAAGACGGAAGCAAAAAATATGCAGACGAAAACAAATCAACTGATGGATGCGATCTCAATGTCTAAGATCGATCTATCACAACGACTTGAAAATCTGCATGAAATCATTCGTGGGCGGTATGAGTTTATTGATCGGATAGCCATCGCGCTTTATGACGCAAAAACAGACTTGTTGAAAACCTTTGTCAGCAGTACCCCTGACGGTTCGCCGCTTAAAGCCTATGAAGCACACATGTCGGAAGTGCCGTCATTACAGACACTTATTCATTTACGCAAAAGCCGTATTGTTCAGGATATCGACGATACTTTTCACGCACACAGTGACCACACAGAGTGGTTGAAAAAACAACATTATCTCAGTAGTTATACTATTCCTGTATTTCAAGGCAGCCACTTTGTGGCCTTTCTATTTTTTGATTCCAAAACTCCAAATGCATTTCAGCAAGAAACGCTCCATTTTCTGGACGTATTTGCTGATCTGGCAGCCCATCTCTATTTAGTTGAATTAGCCGCCGTCAAATCACTACTCAACACCGTCAATCTGGCGACTGATTTTGCACGGATCAGAGATCTGGAAACCGGCAACCACTTGGATCGAATGGCGATGTATTCCCGTCTGATCGCCAAAGGTATTGCCGAAAAATATCAACTGACCGATGAATTTGTTGAATATCTGCACTTGTTTGCACCGTTGCACGATATCGGCAAAGTAGGTATTCCAGACAAAATATTGCTGAAACCGGGCAAATTAGATGCTGATGAATGGAACACCATGAAAAAGCATGTTCAGCTTGGTGTCTTGATGATTGATCAAATGATTGACGACCTCGGTCTTAATCAGAACACAGCGGCTACGATCATGCGTAATGTCGTATCCGGACATCATGAACGCGGCGATGGATCGGGTTATCCACTGGGCTTAACGTTGGCACAAATTCCGATTGAATCACGCATCATTGCCATAGCCGATGTCTACGATGCGTTATCAACCAGTCGCCCTTATAAAAAAGCGTGGAGTGAAGAAGACGTTATCGCGGAATTACACAAAGAAGTTGCAGCTGGGCGTCTTGATGCGGATTGTGTTACCGCATTGCTGAATGCAACCGAAGAACGCTTACAAATTCAGACACAATTCGCGGATCCAATTTAAACCATCACATCAACGTTAACCGCCGGTATCCGGATTTTCATCGGCATTGACCATGATGATCCGGGTCGCTAATACTTTATCGATACGCATACCATCCATATCGACCACTTCTAACTGCCAATCATCCACTTTTAAACGATCACCGGTCGCGGGTACCCGGCCCAACAACAACATGACTAAACCACTCAGCGTATGATAACGATTGCGTTCTTCTTCCGGCAAATGCGCCAATTGTAAGTAATCCTTTAATTCCAATACGGGGATCAGGCCATCCAATAACCAGGAGCCATCTTCTCGTTGTACAGCCCACGCATCATCACTGTCTTCTTGATAAAATTCACCGGTTAACGATTCCAATACGTCCTGTACGGTAACGATCCCCTGCAACTCGCTATATTCATCAACGACAAATGCCATGTGAGAACCGTAAGCACGAAAGTGCTCCAGCAATTCCATACCACTTAATGTTTCCGGTACATATTCACAAGGTAAAGCCAGCACAGCAAAATCGAGCGTTCCACCCTGCATAGTTTGCGATAAGATCTGACGGGCACTCACGACACCAAGTAAATCGTGTAGCCCACCACGACATACCGGAAAAATAGAGTGTTCAGAATCCGTCATACGCTGCAAATTCAGCTCCAGCGACTCTTCGACATCAATAAAAACGATATCTGCACGCGGCACCATCAATGAAGTCACAGTGCGATCATCCAAACGAAAGACATTCCGTACCATCGCATGTTCACTATGCTCAATGACACCAGCCTCTGAACCTTCCGCCAACATGGCATGGATCTCTTCTTCCGTAACACTGTTGTTATTGTTTTGGTGCACCCCCATCAGGCGGATAACAGCATGTGTAGATGCCGATAACAACAAGACAAACGGACGGGTGAACAACGCCAATAATTGCATAGGCCGAGCAACTAGTGCAGCGATAACCTCAGCATTTAGTTGCCCAATGCGCTTAGGTACTAACTCACCCACCACGATGGAAATATAAGTGACTAATACCACCACAAAAACGGTTGCAGTAATTTTGCTGGTAGCAACAGATAGACCCAACTGCTGCAGCCACACAGAAACGGGGGCTGCAAGAATCGCTTCGCCGAAAATACCATTGAGAATACCAATTGATGTGATACCAATCTGAACCGTAGATAAAAAATTGGTCGGATCTTCCGCAAGCTTAAGTGCTGTTTTAGCCCCTTTGTCACCATCAGCAGCTTGCTTTGATAGACGTGCTTTACGCGCAGTGACAATGGCAATTTCTGACATCGCAAAAACGCCATTGAGTACAATCAAACCGATCAGTATAAAAAATTCCATAACTGCCTAATCAATGACATATATAACATGATGTTAGTTGATGGAATGTCGCTTCGCTATCTCCCCAATTAGCGTTAAAACCCCATTTTCGTCGAAAATATCAGCAAACGAACGCAAAAATGATAAATTTATGCAATCAGATATAGACGAGCCGTTCGATTTCCTTATAATCACGCCTCGTTGAATACGTGCCGGCTTAGCTCAGTTGGTAGAGCAACTGACTTGTAATCAGTAGGTCATCAGTTCGATTCCGATAGCCGGCACCATTCAACCTAAGCCCAGATAGCTCAGTCGGTAGAGCAGCGGATTGAAAATCCGCGTGTCCGTGGTTCGATTCCGCGTCTGGGCACCATGATTCTGAAGCCTCGCATTTATGCGGGGCTTTGTCGTTTCTGGGCCCGCTAAAAACTTTCCCCCTATGCAGCTTTGCCATCTCATTTATTACAACTACAAATAATGAATTTATATACAGTTGTTTGATGATGCTAAATTTTGACTCTAACGGCAAAATCGTTATACTGCGCGGGTCATTGGGGAGTAGCCTCCTGTTTTTCGTAAAGGGCTTGCATCAACAAACTTGACCCTCATGGTCATGGTGCAAGCAGTGATTCGTCATCAACGACGGGTACACCTGGCAAGACCTTTGACCATACCCTGTGCAGGCCGGACAGGTGTGTGGTCATTGGAATGTTTTCCGGCCAAGGAGTATCACGTGTCTGCTTTTGTCATTTCCACCGGTATTGTCGCTCTGGCTGAAATCGGGGATAAAACTCAACTGTTAGCATTCATTCTTGCTGCAAAGTTCAAGAAACCCATTCCTATTATTTTCGGTATTTTGATTGCGACTCTGGTGAACCATGGCCTTGCAGGTGCGATTGGTGAATGGCTGACCTCATTGGCAACGCCCCAAACGATGGGGCTGATCTTGGGTATATCTTTTATCGCCATGGCATTATGGACGCTGATCCCCGATAAATTTGATGAAGCTGATGCCAAGCTGGCCCATTTTGGGATTTTTGGCACCACGCTAGTCGCTTTCTTTCTGGCTGAGATGGGTGACAAAACACAAGTTGCCACCGTCGCACTGGCGGCTAAATATCAGACGCTGCTCCCTGTCGTCGCGGGCACAACACTGGGCATGATGCTCGCTAACGTACCTGCCGTTTTGGTTGGCAAAAAAATAGCGCAAAAGATGCCGGTCAAGCTGGTACACAGTATTGCCGCTGCTATTTTTGCCGTGCTCGGTGTGGTTACTTTAGTGGGTACATTAAAGCCCGAATTTTTCGATTTTCTGGCTCTCAATTAATACATAGCGCCCTGATACTTGTCAGGGCTTTTTAAGTTTTACCAAATTTTCTTCAGCTGCCGCAGCACACCAGAAGCATCTTTCAGTGCACGTTGTTGCCGCTTCTTTAAGCGTTTTTGCCATTGTTTCGGCAATATCAATTCTTGAGGCCATTGTTCTTCAAATAAAGCAATATCATGCAACAACCCTAAGCTTTGCTGTAACTCAGTTAATACCGGTAACCGACGATTCTGTCGTTTGGTTAATACAGCAACAAACCCTTGCCCCCAGTAACGCAACTGTTTTACCTGTAAACGTAATGAGTGCCAATCAGCAATTGGGGAGCTCAGTTTTAAATCCGCTGCCGCTTTCAAAAAGCGTTTCTCCAATTGACGTGATTTCTGTCGGGCTGCTGATTGCAAAACACTCTTACGCTTATGCCGCGTTTTTCTATCCCAGACCGAACTCACTTGCGATAACGTTTCTGCTAAAGCGGTGGCATGCAAATCAGGCAATAAATGCTGTCGTAATGCCAGCAAGTTATCTGCTAACAAAGAGACAATCTCAGCCCCGCACCCTGTTTCAGCATGTAGCGATTCCGCCAGAGCTAACCTGACCTCCCGATCCCGATCTTGCCCCGTCAACGCTGCTGCGATGCCTAACTGTTTCTTCTGTTCCCGCATGATATGGCAGCGAGGATACAACCCTTGCAATACCCGCAAACTGCGTAAATTGACCCGCAGATCATGCAGCGCTTCGCTATCACCATCATCATTCATTCGCACTAAGGCCTGACTAGCTTTTGACGCTAACACAGCAAAATGTGTACTCAATTCCCGGGCAAAGGATCGGTTTGATACAACAAATTCTTTTTTCTTCGTTTTCGACATTAGCGGTTTCCTGATGATATGCCCCGTTCTTATCCATAAGTATCGTTCAGATCTGAACATGTAATTTTAATACTCGCCTCGGCATAGTGAGATCTAAATCACATCACGATTTTTATGGTACAAAAATCCAGTTTATGCGTTTTCTTTCCGATTTTTCCCGCTGCTTATTCCCCACATAATGCAATCGCTTAATGGGGAAATGCCGAATCAGTACATGGATGTCACTGGCTCGCATTATTTAGGAATATCGGTGCTTATTGCATCGGAAACATTTGGGAATCGCTATGATCACTAACCTCATCAATGAAAAATTGATATGCCTCGATTTGCAGGCAACCACCAAGGACGCCGTATTTCGTGAAATGATCGAGATGCTGTCCGCACAAGGAAAGGTGAAAGATAAACTGCAGTTTTTACAAGACGTGCAAGCACGTGAAGCCATTGGCAATACTGGCTTTGAAGATGGTATTGCACTGCCACATGCCAAGAGCCCTGCGGTTGTTGAACCCGCTGTTGTGATTGGAGTCAGTCGTAAAGGCGTGGATTACGGCGCAGAAGATGGCAAGCCATCCAAGCTGTTCTTCATGATTGCGTCACCAGCTGGTGGTGCTGATCATCACATTGGTGTCTTGGCGGAACTTTCATCCAAACTAATAGAAACTGGCTTTGTCGACGCCATTATGGCCGCCAAATCCAGCCGTGAAGCATTAGCCTTACTGACGGCAAAAGCAGCGCCGGTTGCAGTACCATCAGGCGCCAGTAAAGGTTTCTTGATCGGGGTTACTGGCTGCCCAGCGGGGATAGCACATACCTATCTGGCGGCTGAGGCACTGGAAAAAGCGGCCAAAGAATTAGGTTACAAAATTAAAGTTGAAACCAACGGTTCCATCGGCGTTAAAAATGCCCCAACCGCAAAAGAAATCGCGGATGCAGACGCCATTATCGTGAGTTGTGACAAACAAGTGGATATGCACCGATTCGCTGGTAAAAAAGTGATTAAAACCGGTGTTAAAGCCCCGATTAAAGATGCAAAAAACTTAATCAAACAAGCTGTAGCGGCTGCACCCTATCAACCACAAGGGAATGCTATGCCGGCTGAAGGAAATAAAGCCACGCAAGCCCGTTCCGATCTTTACCGCTTCCTGATGAACGGTGTTTCCCACATGATCCCGTTCGTTGTCACCGGTGGTTTATTGATTGCACTTTCTCTGGCTATCGGTGGTGATCCGACTCCCGGCGGTATGGCAATTCCAGCCGGTAGTATGTGGAACTCAGTGCTGAATGTTGGTGTCGTTGCATTCAAACTGATGATCCCAATTTTGGCCGGTTATATTGCTTATGCGATTGGTGATCGACCAGCACTGGCACCGGGTTTCATTGGTGGTTGGATTGCCAATGACGGTTCGTTCTATGGTGCGACAGCCGGAACCGGTTTTATTGGTGCCATTGTTGCTGGTTTATTGGTTGGTTATTTTGTGCGCTGGGTCGCTACTCGCGATTACAACAAAATGCTGCGTCCGTTGGTGCCTATTTTGATTGCCCCTCTGTCCGGCACATTATTTATCGCAGCGATCTTTATCTTCATCATCGGCGCACCAATTGCTGGTTTGATGACGGGTCTGAATGCCATGCTGGTTTCCATGAGTGGCGGCAGTCTGGTGTTGTTAGGCATTGTTATTGGTGGCATGGCTGGTTTTGATATGGGCGGCCCGGTCAACAAAGTCGCCTTCCTGTTCTCTGTTGGCATGATTGCTTCAGGTCAAACTCAATTCATGGGCGCCATGGCCTGTGCGATCCCGGTGGCACCACTCGGTATGGGTCTGGCGACCTTCCTTGGTCGTAAGATGGATCTGTTCGATGAAGACGAAATCGAAGCAGGTAAAGCTGCGGCAGCCATGGGTCTGGTCGGTATATCTGAAGGAGCGATCCCGTTTGCAGCACAAGATCCGTTGGCGGTTATTCCAGCCAACATGTTGGGCAGTATCGTCGCCGCTGTTATGGCCTTCGTATTCGGTGTGACTAACGCGGTTGCTCACGGTGGCCCGATTGTGGCGCTGTTAGGTGCGATGAATAAACCACTGCAGGCATTAGCTGCTATGGCAGCAGGTGCAGTTACCACCGCACTGGTTGCCATTACCCTGAAAAAAATAAAAGCCTCTAAAGTAGCGGTTGCTAACGCAGCCTGATAACTGAGCAATAACCAATTGGTCTGGCAGCCCCCCTGTCAGGCCAATTTTTTATTTTATCTCTACCGGTAACCGCCTTGGTCCCCATTTGCCGGGACGATCTTCAAATACCCCCGGAATTTTGGTGCCACAATGCTGACAACTGCCATGATGTAAGGCCCAGGTTCCCAGCCGGTATGCATCACGCTCAATCAGTAATTCACCACAAGAAGGGCACCAGGTACTGCCATCTTTGACATCATGTACATTGCCGACATAAACATAATGTAGCCCATGAGCTTTCGCGATATCCCGTGCTTGTAACAAGCTGGTCATGGGGGTATGGGGTTTATCCAGCATATGAAAATCAGGGTGGAATGCAGTGAAATGCAGCGGCACATCCGGCCCTAATTCATCTGCGATCCAGCGGCACATTGCTTCAAGTTCCACCGGAGAATCGTTTTCCCCCGGGATCAACAAAGTCGTAATTTCAAACCAGACTTGAGTCTCATGTTTTAAATACCGTAAAGAATCCAATACGGGTGCCAAGTGCCCGCCACAGATCCGATGGTAAAACGCTTCTGTAAACCCTTTGAGATCGACATTCGCGGCATCCATGCCAGCAAAGAATTCTCGCCGTGGTTCCGGGTTGATATAACCCGCCGTCACCGCCACAGTTTTGATGTTCCGCTCATGGCAGGCAGCCGCGACATCCAGCGCATACTCCATAAAAATCACCGGATCGTTATAGGTAAAGGCGACAGAACGACTGCCGGTTTGCTCCGCCATTTTCGCTAACTGTTCCGGTGTCGCAGAAGCACTCAAGGTTTCCATATGGCGGGATTTACTGATATCCCAGTTTTGGCAAAATGCGCAGGTCAAATTGCATCCGGCAGTACCAAACGACAGCACGGGGGTGCCGGGTAAAAAATGATGCAGCGGTTTTTTCTCTATCGGATCGATGCAAAAACCACTGGAGCGACCATAACTGGTTAAGACTATTTCACCACCCTGTGCCATGCGGACATAACACACACCACGTTTACCTTCGCGTAATTCACACTCACGAGGGCACAAAGTACAAACGACATGATCATTATCCAGATGACGCCAGTAATGTGTCGCAACAGTATTGTCTGAATTATCCATACATCCTCCGAGGTAACACTATAATTGTAGGTGACATCTACCTATTCGGAGGTTGTATGCAGGTCATTCATCAGCCCGCGGTGGCGGATATGTTTTATCCAGCCGATCCGGAAAGATTAATCAGCTGGATGCAAAACCATGTCCACCCGATAGCAGACACCAACCGTCGGCCACGCATGCTGATCCTGCCGCACGCCGGATATCGGTTCTCCGGTGATACTGCAGCGCAGGGTTATCGGCTGTTACAGAAAAGCCAGTTTAAACGCGTGATCGTGTTATGCCCCGCACATCGGGTTTATGTACAAGGTATCGCCGTTCCCACTCGTTGGGATGCGGAAGCAACACCGTTAGGCCGCGTGCCCTTAGACAAAATGGCTATCGAGCAACTGCTCACCTTACCGGGCGTGATTGCCATGACGGAAGCGCACCGTCAGGAACATGCCATCGAAGTCCAGCTCCCCTTCCTGCAATATCAACTGGGTGAGTTTCAACTCATCCCCTTGGTAGTAGGCGAATGCCCGGCAGAAGATGTCGCCCGTGCGCTGGAACTACTGATGAACGATGACACACTGGCGATTGTCAGCAGTGATCTCAGCCATTACCTCAGTGCCGATATCGCCAAACAACAAGATGAGCAGACCATTCAGCAAATACTGCAATTTGATGAACATTTATCGGGCGATCAGGCTTGTGGTTGCTACGCACTGAATGGTGCTTTGCACTGGGCCCACCAGCATCAGTTAACGATAGAACTACTGGCCAAATGCAATTCGGGTGATGCCAGTCATGATAAAGATCGGGTGGTAGGCTATGCCGCTTTTGCTTTGTATTGAATTAACCGAACGTCAGGCCATGTTGGCTCTGGCACGGCAAGCTATCCAAG
>JAQUHG010000089.1 GCA_028683735.1 Tolumonas sp.
AAACTCCTCTGCCTAATCTGGCCAAAAGCTGGGAATGGTCTGACGATGGCAAACAACTCACCATGCATCTGATTGAAGATGCTAAATGGTCAGACGGTAAACCATTCTCTTCTGATGACGTCATGTTCCTGTGGAATGATAATATTCTTGATCCGCATGTGACCGCATGGGCGAACGCCGATACCTATGGCAAAGGCACCACGCTGGAAGCAGTGGATAAAAACACCATTCGCTGGACCTTCAAAGAGCCACGCCCAACACAATATCTGTATAGCATGGCCTTCTTCCGTATGTGCCCCGGCCCGGCGCATGTGCTGAAACAATTCCATCCTAAATACAACAAAGACGCCACCTACAGCAGTTACGCCAATGCTTTACCCGCCGACAAAGTCCCGGTTGTCACCATGGGTGCATGGGCGCCGGTTTATCACAAAGCCGACCAGATGATCGTACTGCGCCGTAACCCTTATTACTGGAAGGTCGACGAAAAAGGTCAGCAATTACCGTACATGGATGAACTGCGCTTCAAACTGTCTACATGGACCGATCGTGAAGTACAAACTGTCGCCGGTAATGCTGATTACGCGAACATGGAAAACCCGACCAACTACGTTGAATCGATCAAAAAATCGAAACAACCAAACTCACCGGCACGTTTAGATTTCAGCCCGCGCTTTCTCGGCTGGTCGCTGTTCATGAACTTGTCAGAAGATCTGGGCGCCACCGATGATCGTGAAAAAGCCATCCGTCTGTTGAACCGTCAGTTGAAATTCCGCCAAGCCATCAGTCATGCCATTGATCGTAATGCACTGGGGCAAGCAATGGTACGTGGCCCGTTTGCGCGCCCTTATGCCGGTGGTCTCTATCCGGAAGGGGTCGTCAACGATGGCTCGGTGGTTTATTACGGTTACAACCCGAAACTGGCCAAAGAGTTATTGGCTGATGTCGGCTTAAAAGACACCGATGGTAACGGCATTGTGAATTGGACCGATGGCCCGATGAAGGGTAAGGATCTGGAAATCACCATGGTAACCCCCGATGGCCCGAGTGAAACATCCATGTCGGAAGGTTTGGTCTCTATGCTACGCGAAGTGGGCATAAAGCTGATCCCTCGCCCAATGCAAGGTGCGCAGGTGGATGCCACTTTAGGTGCCAGCAGTTATGACTTCTTCATTCGTCGTAATGACAATGAATATATTCAGCCGATCCAGCTGGCCGAAGCATTGGCACCTGTGCATGACCAAACCCCTTACTGGCATAAAGGCACCAAGGCCAAACCACAAAACCTGCTGCCGTTTGAAAAAGAGCTGGTGACGTTGATCAATCAGTTCCAACACGAACCTGACTTGAGCAAACAACTGGTGATCCTCAACAAATACAACAAGGTATTTACTGAAAACGCCTACCACGTTGGTCTGGTTTCTGTTCCGGGTGCCTTGATCCTGAACAAACGCCTGAAAAACGTGCCGTCAGGAACGCCAATCATGAGCTTCCAGTGGGCGGAAGATTCCATCATGCGTGAACGGATCTGGATCGATCCAAAATCTGCGCCAGTGGAAGAGTTAATGCCAGGAAAATTACCGGAGTAATCGGTAAATCAACAAGTTGTATACCCAAAGTAACGTCAAGTACGCAGGGTAAGTTAACAAACCGGTCACAGCGTGCTGTCGTGACCGGCCTTTAACAAGGAATGCACTATGTTTAGTTTTATCATCAAGCGTTTACTGGCTGCGATCCCGTTATTACTCATTCTCAGTATGATCTCCTTTTTCTTAATCCAAGTTCCACCGGGCGATTATGCGGATCGGTTGAAAAGCCAAGCGATCACCATGTCAGGGATGAGCGAGTTAGATGCTCAGAAAATGGCGGATAACTACCGGGAAGAACACGGTATGAATGCCCCCCTGCCGGTGCAATACATCCATTGGATTGGCAAGATTGTGACTAAAGGTGATTTTGGCGATTCTTACACCTATAACAAACCGATCAGCCAGTTGATTATGGATCGACTGCCAATGACCTTGCTGATAGCGCTGATGTGTCATTTCGGCTCGACCGTGGTGGGCACACTGCTCGGTATTTTTGTCGCCACCCGGCAATACAGTATTGCTGATACGTTGGTCACTATTTTCGCCTTCATCGGCATGACCACACCGCGTTTCGTGCTCGCCCTGATCATGCTCTATCTGTTGGTATTCCACTTTGGTTCGACCAACGTCGCCGCACTGTTTTCACCGGAATACACCATGGCACCGTGGAGTCTGGCGAAATTCGGCAATTTGCTGGTGCATATCTGGCCGGTGCTGTTAGTCGCCATTTTCGGTGGCATGGCGCAAAACCTGCGCGTCATGCGTTCAAATATGCTGGATGTCATGCAGGCACAATATGTTGAAACCGCCCGCGCCAAAGGGCTGTCACCAATGCGGGTCTTATTCCGCCACATAGTACCGAATGCACTACATCCGATGATCATGTTTCAGGGTGTTGCCCTGCCCTACATGATTGCCGGTGAGTTGGAAATTGCGATTGTTTTTGCCCTGCCAACCGTAGGCCCACTGATCGTGCAAGCGATGCATGACCAAGATGTCTTCGTGGTGGCCTCATTCATGCTGATCCTGGCGGCCACATTGGTTATCGGCAACCTGATTGCAGATGTCGCACTGGCGTTACTTGACCCTCGTGTCCGCCTGTCTTGATAAGAGGGTTTAATCGTGGAGAAAACTATGCAGTCTGAAATTATTCTGGAACAAGACCCTCGCGAACGGCCAAAAAGTACTGATGAACGTTATATCGCGCTGGTATGGCGTCGGTTTAAACGTAACAAACTGGCCTTGGTGTCGATGTGGCTGATTGTGGCAATGTTGGTACTGGCTGTTTTCGCTTCATTCTTTGCACCACAAGATCCGGCGGAACGCAGTAACGAAAACGTCTATCTGCCGCCGCAATCGATTCATTTTTTCAGCGATGAAGGTTTCTCTATCCGCCCATTTGTTTATCCGTATGAAACCACATTTGATCCGGAAACATTTGAAGCGAAATATGCGCTGAACACCGATAAAAAAGTGTATCTGCAATTTTTCAGTGAAGGTTGGGAATACAACTTTCTGGGAATGACACTAAAAACGCACCTGTTTTCCGCCCAGGATAATCAACGTATTTATCTGCTCGGTACCGACGGTATGGGGCGCGATGAGCTGAGCCGTATCTTCCACGGCATGGGCGTGACCTTATTGATGGCCGGTTTGATCACCACCATCTGTGTGGTCGTCGGCAGCTTGGTGGGTATTACATCCGGTTATCTGGGTGGCAAAGCCGACTTGTGGATCCAACGCGTGGTTGAGCTGATGCTGGCGTTTCCTGAGTTACCGCTTTATCTGTCAGTGATTGCCATTTTGCCGAAAACGGTATCACCAAAAACCACCTTTGTGTTGTTCGTGCTGCTGCTGGGTTGCCTGAAATGGGCACAACTGGCGCGGGAAGTACGCGGTAAAGCCTTGGTATTACGTGAAATGGACTATGTGAAATCGGCCATTGCCGCCGGTGCTTCTGACGGGCGTATCGTTGTGCATCACATTCTGCCGAACGTGTTATCGCATGTCATTGTGGTGGCTACCGGCATGATCCCAACCTTTATCCTGACTGAAAGTTTCCTGAGTTTCTTAGGTGTGGGCGTGCAACCACCGATGATCAGTCTGGGTCTGTTGTTGAATGCCGCCCGCGATTATCAGGTGCTCGGTTCTTACCCTTGGTTGCTGGCACCGGTCGGTTTCATTCTGGTTTCAGTATTAGTGTTCAACGCTGCCGGTGACGGTCTGCGCGATGCGGTTGATCCGTACTCAGGTCGTTAAGCGAGGATTTTAAGATGAACGAACAAACCCTGTTGGTAAATGCAGAAAATATTCAGGTCGATTTCAAAACCGAAGGCGGCATTGCACAGGCTGTGCGCGATGTTTCCTTCAAAATTTACAAAGGCCAGACCGTAGCACTGGTCGGCGAATCGGGCTCCGGCAAATCGATCTCCGCACGCGTGTTGATGAAGCTGTTACCGAAAAGCGCCATCGTGGGTAAAGCAACCCGCATTACCCTGCATGGCGAAGACATGAGTGGTTATACCGAACAAGACATGCGCAAAATTCGCGGTAAAAAAGTCGGCATGATCTTTCAGGAACCGATGACCTCGCTGAACCCGATCTACACCGTGGGCGATCAGATCGGCGAAATCATTAACGAGCATAACCGCACGATCTCCAAACAGGCGCTACGCGAACAGGTGCTCTCACTGCTGACTGAGATGCAACTGCCGGATCCGGAAAAACGCATCGACCAATATCCGCACCAAATGTCGGGTGGTCAGCGGCAGCGCGTGATGATCGCCATGGCACTGGCCAATAAACCTGACCTGTTGATTGCCGATGAACCCACCACTGCACTGGATGTCACCGTACAGGCGGAAATTCTGAACTTACTGAAACGACTGCAGGAAAAATTCCACATGGGGGTGCTGTTAATTACCCATGATCTGACCATCGTGCGCAAATACGCTGATTGGGTGTATGTGATGCAACACGGCCAGGTGGTCGAAAATAATGAAACCGAAAGTCTGTTTACCAACCCGACGCACGCTTACACGCAGCATCTGCTGAATTCTGAGCCGAAAGGCATCGCACCAGCAGTTCCTTCTGATAACCCCATTTTATTGGAAGGTAAAAACGTACAGGTATCATTTGTCACAGAACCCGGTAACTGGTGGTTACGTCGCCCGGAAAAACGTTTTAAGGCCGTGAAAGGGCTCGATATCACACTGCGTCGTGGCGAAACACTGGGGATCGTTGGCGAATCGGGCTCGGGTAAAACCACACTCGGTCACGCGATTTTACGACTGCTCGATTCAGAAGGTGAGCTGATTTACGACGGTATGACGTTGCATGATCGCGACCGTAAAGCCATGCGCCCGCTGCGAAAACGCATGCAGATCGTGTTTCAAGACCCCTTCTCTTCACTGAACCCGCGCATGACCGTACGCCAGATCATTCAGGAAGGCATGATCATTAATGGCATTGGTAAAGACGACCATGACCGTGAACAACGGGCGATCCAAGCGTTACAGGAATCTGGCTTGGCGCCGTTTGCGCTCGATCGTTTCCCACATGAATTCTCTGGCGGCCAACGCCAACGTATTGCCATAGCCAAAGCCATCGCCATGGAGCCGGAATTCATTTTGCTGGATGAGCCCACCTCGGCGCTCGACTTGTCGGTGCAAAATCAGATCATTCAATTGTTACGACAATTGCAGCAAAAACATAATCTTTCCTTCTTGTTTATCAGCCATGATTTACGGGTAGTCAGAGCGTTATGCCACCGGATCATGGTGATGCGCCACGGAGATTTAGTCGAAATGGGCGATACCGTCACGGTGATGGATAACCCAAAAGAGGAATATACCCGACGACTGATCCGAGCCGCATTTGAGGTGGCCGCCTGATCGAATAATTAGCCGTGAAGACCGGAGGAAAGCATGTCGGATTATTTGCCGAATGAAGAACGTTATAGCCAGATGCATTACCGCCGTAGTGGCCAAAGTGGACTGAAATTACCGCGTATCAGTCTTGGTCTTTGGCATAATTTTGGTGATACCGCCAATCAGGACAACAGCCGCAAATTGATCCGACACGCGTTTGATTGTGGTATCACCCACTTTGATCTGGCCAACAACTATGGCCCGCCACCGGGCACCGCTGAAGAGCATTTCGGGCGTATCCTGCAGCAAGATCTGCAGGCTTATCGTGATGAGTTGATCATCTCGACCAAAGCCGGATATCCAATGTGGAATGGTCCGTACGGCGACGGTGGCAGTAAAAAATATCTGGTGTCCAGTCTGGACCAAAGCCTGCGCCGGATGAAACTGGATTACGTGGATATTTTTTATCATCACCGTCCCGATCCAAATACGCCATTGGAAGAAACCATGGCGGCGTTAGATCTGATCGTGCGTCAGGGTAAAGCGTTATATGTCGGGCTGTCCAACTATCCGGCGGAGCTGACGAAACGTGCCTCGCAGATTTTGAAATCATTGGGTACGCCGTGTGTCATCCACCAGCCCAAATACTCGATGTTTGAACGCTGGGTAGAAAACGGTTTGCTCGATGTATTATCGGAAGAACAGATCGGTGGCATCGCGTTCTCGCCGCTGGCCGGTGGGCTGCTGACCGATCGTTATTTGAATGGTATTCCGGAAGATTCACGCGTAGCAAAAGACGGTCGGTATCTCAAAACCACCGATATTACCGAGGCCAGACTCAAAGTCATTGAAGAGCTGAATCATCTGGCCTTCCTGCGTGGTCAAAAACTGGTGCAAATGGCCTTGCAGTGGGTGTTACGCCAACCGGCGATCACCTCTGTGTTGATCGGTGCCAGTAAAACCAGCCAGATCGATGACGCGATTGCCGCTCCTCATTTCTGTGAACTTAGTGCAAAAGAGTTATCCCGCATCGAAGAAATTCTGACTGCAGGAAACAAGTAAAAACGCGTTCAGGAGTCACTAATGCAAGACCCAACAGAAATCAGCCCATTAAGCTGGCCACGAGCCGATGAAGTGTTAAGTGTTGAATTCTGTCAGCCCGGCGATATGCCGGGTTATCACTGGCATCGCCAAGTCGAAGTGAATATTCCCTTCGGCGGCCCGGTGCGTTATCTGATTAATGGAGAACAAATCCAAATTGCGGAGGGCCACATTGGCGTGTTCTGGGGCGTGATCCCTCACCGACTCATTGCCTGCGAGAACTGCTCACAAATGGGTGTTATAAATATTCCGCTGTCGCGTTTTTTAGGCCTGCCCGTTGATGATCTGCTGTTAAATAAAATCCTGCATGGCAGTGTCGTGATCTCAAATGTGAAAGATCTGTTTGGCAGCCACGAATTACGCCGCTGGCATAACGATAGCAAAAGTAGTTCGCATGGTTTGTACCAGCTGATGCAAGAAGAGATCACGTTGATGATGAAACGGGTCGCGGTGTCTGGCTGGCAAGAACTGCTACACACCTCCCCCGGCAAACTGCACAGCCTACAGATGAATGAACGTAAAATTCGCTACATTCAGCAAATGCTGAGTTTTATCGCCGCCCACTATCATGAAGCGATCAGAGTGAATGAAGTGGCCGAACAAGTGCAACTACACCCGAATTATGCGATGAACCTGTTTAAACAGGTGATGGGTTATTCCATCAAAGACCACATCACCATGATGAAAATAAACCATGCGCGGGCATTACTGGCGGAAAGTAATCGCTCCATATTAGACATCTCATTAACCACCGGCTTTAGCGCAATGAGCCGTTTCTATGAGTCATTTCATAAACTGGTGGGGGTTACACCGCATCAATATCGATTAAACACCCGCAGCGCAGCAGAACAACTTTATACCCTTTGTTCTTGAAGTTGCAGCGTTGTTGACAGCTCTCACTCACCCCACTCACATAGTTTATCTATGCTCGCGGGGATTCGTTCTCTTGTCGCCTAGCCGCAACTCCAATTACTTTGGGTATATACAGCAGAAAAAGTGACAGCCTGATGCTGTCACTCCCTGTTTCCAACCATTACATGCGGGCAAATTTCGGCAGCCAATCGCCATGTGCGCGACGCAGATCATCCACCAAATCGTGAATTTGATCTAAATCCAGCTCCGCACTGGTGTGAGGATCAAGATACGCCGCATGGTAGATATATTCCGGATCTTCCGCCATCAGCGCTTCCACCGTCAGTTGTTGCACATTGATGTTAGTTCGCATCAATGCCGCTAATTGCGGCTGCACAGGACCAAACTTGACAGGCTGTACGCCGTTACGATCGACCAGGCAAGCTACTTCCACCGCACAGTCTGCCGGTAAATTTTCAATCAAGCCTTTGTTCAGCACGTTACCGTAAATAACCGATGGTTCACCGGTCGCCAGTGAGTTAATGATCGAGGCAGCATATTCACGACTTTGTTTGATCTCAATGTCATGTTCCGTTTCGATACGTTGTAACTCGGCAGCCCAATCAGCCATCTGTTTTTCGCAACGGCGCGGATATTCATCCAGTGGAATATTAAATTTCTCAATTAAATCCAGGCGATCGCGTTTAATAAACCACGGTGAATATTCGGCAAAATGTTCACTGGATTCCGTTACGAAATAGCCAAATTTGCGCAGAATTTCATATCGGACACGATTCCCATCCGGCACTTTTCCCGCAGCAGTCAAAGCTTTCAAGCGAGGATAGAGATCTTCTGTCGAGCCATCAGGCAGACGCTGCATAAACTGGTTATAAAATGCCATGTGGTTGATGCCTGCACAGGTATAAACCAGATTTTCCGGCGCAACACCCAAGTCATGCGCCAGCTCTTCCGCAGTGCCCTGCACGGAATGACACAGCCCAACATACTGAATTTCCGGCACCATTCGTTGCACTGCCAGACTTAAAATCGCCATTGGGTTAACGTAATTCATCAGCAACGCTTTGGGGCACAATTCCCGCATCTCACGTGCAACATCTACCAGCACCGGCACGGTGCGCAAACCACGCATAATACCGCCAATACCTAACGTATCGGCGATGGTTTGGCGTAATCCGTATTTTTTCGGGATATCAAAATCAACCACGGTGCTGGGTTTATAACCACCCACCTGAAACATGGTGATCACCACATCAGCACCTTGCAATACTTCACGGCGATCCAGACTGGCGCTCACGCTAGCCTGCACTTTCAAAGCAGAAATAATTTGTTTGGCAACCAGTTGTGACTCTTGCAGACGTTTGCTATCGATATCCTGTAACGCGATATGGGTAGAAATTAAGGCGGGTTGTTGTAACAGATCGCGCACGATATTGCGCATGAATACGGTGCTGCCAGCACCAATAATAGCGACTTTCATAGGTTTAACTCCGTAGGGATGGGCTTGATGTGATGGTTAGTATCAAGCCCGACCGGCCCTCGGGTCACTCCACGTTACCGGCAACCTGTTCCCAAAAACTAAGCTTGCTCCAGCAAGCTCTTTGTATCATCTGATTCGACATTAAACCTCATGCGCAGGCCATGCCGATCTAACCCGTAATAGTCGGCTAATTGACCCGATATTTGCAGCCCCATCTGTTCATATAACGTTCGGGCGGGCATGTTTTCACAATCTACCGACAAATATATCGTGCGTAACTGCCATTGCTGAGCCAGATGCTGGCTCAAGCGCATCAGCCAACGCCCTAACCCTTTTTGCCGATGTAACCAATGCACCGCCAGCGCACGAACCTCAAGACCACGCCAGCCTTGATGTGGCAGCAAACAAAGATAGGCCACCAATGTTTCGTGCTGAAATAACAAAATAGTCGAGCAACACGATTTCGAAATCAGATAACGCCAACGCCGCCGACCAAATACCAGATAGGGGTTAAAACAATAGCGTTCCAGATGTAATAACGCAGGAAGATCGGATAATTCAGCGACTTTGCAATGCAAGTCAGGAATATGAGGCGGGTGCTTAAAAAACCACGCCAACGCATCTTGCTCGCGTTGGCGTTGAGAAACGGGCTGCGTCATTGCAGCCCCAAACAATCAGCTAAAGACATTATTTATGCAATGGTTCAGGCAGTGGCTCACCGGTGATCGGATGACGCGCTTCCAGGATATCTTTCCGCTCCATCAATTTAGAGATCAACTTATTATCAGCCTGCTTAACCTTTTCTTCAGCTACAACAGGTGCTGCCGTCACTGCTTCAATAGGTGCTTTTTTCTGCACTGGTTTTTCAAATTGCAGTTCAGCTGGTTTAGCTGCAACAGCCGCACCACCATCCTGAATAATACAGATACGATCGTGATATTCATCATAGATACAATTATTCAGCAAGCTGTCGCCATCAATGTCATTGGCAATAACAGTGATATACGCATCCGGCATTTTTTCTATATGGCGACCTAACAACCAAGCCAGATACATTTCAACATGATGGCTACCAGTACCTTTAGTGGTCAATAATTCCACTGGCACACCACTCATGCTCTGAATGCGTAGTAATTCCTTTACAAATGCAACAGGTAACGTTTTTTGACTGGCGCCAATAACAATTTCAAGCTGATTGAATTTAGACAAATCCATATCAAGACATTGATTTACGGCTTGATCTATAACAATCAGTATATTTTTCTGCATACCCGCTATCCTTTATATTATATGTGTAAATAGAAGTTACCCTCTGCCAAGGGATTCAGACTATCGGGCTTAGATCATTAGTTCAATGCCAGGCTTAATGCCTTTTTTTAAAAAATATGTTTCTTGTGATCTGTGTTGACACTTTGTATATATTTTAGACGAAAAAATAAGCAGGGCCTGCATGCAGGCCCAAAAATAATAAATAAAATGTCACTTTATTCTATATCGTAACCCAAGTTTGGCCCCAACCAACGCTCAGCGTCGGTCAGTGTCATTCCTTTGCGCTGCGCGTAATCTTCCACCTGATCTTTCTGAATACCAGCTACGGCAAAATATTTACTTTGCGGATGGCTGAAATAGAAACCAGATACCGCCGCCGCAGGCAACATGGCATAAGAATCGGTCAGTTGCATGCCGATAGCTTGTTCGACATTCAGTAACTGCCACAACAACCCTTTTTCAGTGTGTTCCGGGCAGGCCGGATAACCCGGCGCAGGGCGAATACCCTGGTAGTTCTCACGGATCAAATCATCGTTACTCAGATTTTCATCTGCCGCATAACCCCAATATTCTTTACGCACCTGAGCATGCAAATATTCCGCAAACGCTTCGGCCAAACGGTCACAGACCGCTTGAATAAGGATCGCATTGTAATCGTCACCCGCCGTTTTATAAGCTTCTGCCAAAGCAGCTTCACCAATACCGCCAGTCACCGCAAAACCGCCAAAGTAATCAGCCACACCACTCTCTTTCGGCGCAATAAAGTCAGCCAGACAATAATTCGGGAATACCTCACCATCACGAGCCTGCATCGCTTTATTAGTTTGCTGACGCAGGAAGTGGAACGTCTGCAACACTTGGGTGCGAGACTCGTCGGTATAGATTTCAACATCATCACCGGTGCGATTCGCTGCAAACAGACCGATGATGCCGCTGGCTTTCACTTCACCAGTGGCTTGTAGACGATCGAGCATCGCTAACGCATCGTGATATAAGCGGGTAGCTTCCTCACCAACGACTTCATCTTGTAAGATACGCGGGAATTTACCGGCCAACTCCCAACTGAGGAAAAACGGCGTCCAGTCGATATATTCTCGCAGCGTCGCAATCGAGACATCATCAATCACTTTAGTGCCCAGTATATTTGGCTTCGGTGGCTGATAATTCT
>JAQUHG010000090.1 GCA_028683735.1 Tolumonas sp.
CACCACTGGATGTTAAAGAACGGGGTTAGAAAACGGCGCGATTATAGGGCGAGGGGAGGCAACAGGCAATGTTCTTTTGGCAGGAAGATGAAATTATCGCCAGCAGCATCCGTGCTGCTGA
Source organism: Tolumonas sp. (assembly GCA_028683735.1). GTDB lineage: Bacteria > Pseudomonadota > Gammaproteobacteria > Enterobacterales > Aeromonadaceae > Tolumonas. The sequence goes on from JAQUHG010000090.1 coordinate 122, forward strand.
ACTCCGAGCGGAGTTAATGCTTACTTACAGCAGGTTTTCAGTCACTGCTTTATAAAAATCGGTATAACCACCAACGTGTTTTTTACCGACAAAAATCTGTGGAACGGTGCGAACTGGCTGGCCTACTTTTTTCTGCAAATCGGCGACAGTCATGCCGGTGGCAAAAATATCAACATAGGTAAACGCAAAGTCACGCTCTTCGCAAAACTTCACGGCCATTTCACAGTAAGGGCAATCAGGTTTGCCATAAATCATTACTGGTTCCATTTAGTCTCCTTTTTCATATAACGATATAAATTTATTGAGTAATTCAAGCTCTGATTCTGGGTGCGCCGGATCAGTGATAATACAGTTGATCGGACACACCCGCACACAGGTGGGCTCCTCATAGAAGCCCACACATTCGGTACAGCGATCCGGCATAATTTCATATACCTTATCGCCCATATAAATGGCCTGATTAGGGCACTCGGGTTCGCACATATCGCAATTCGTGCAAGCCTCAGTGATCAGTAGCGCCATTCCTTAAGCCACCGCATGTGGTTGGCGGGTGCTTTCTTTATCATCCAGATTGCGCAATAAAATGCCGTAACTCAGGTCAACATTTTCCGGAACTGGGATTTCCACAATATGGCCATCACCTGGGGCAACTTCAATCTGCTCACCTTTTTTATTTTCCATGTGTGCTAATTCAAAGCTGATGTTGCCTTGTGGCGTCATCAATTCCAGGCTGTTGCCAACGAGGAATTTATTTTTCACCGCAATTTTTGCCATACCATTGGCACTGCGTTCCAGCACTTCACCCACAAACTGCTGGCTGTCGGAAACAGAGTAGCCGTAATCGTAATTCTGATAATCAGAATGCACATGACGACGTAAGAAACCTTCGGTATAACCGCGGTGCGCCAGATTTTCCAGTGTGCCCATCAAGTTGGCGTTAAATGGTTTACCGGCTGCCGCATCATCAATGGCCTGACGGTATACTTGTGCAGTACGTGCACAGTAGTAAAAAGATTTAGTGCGGCCTTCAATTTTCAGTGAATGCACACCTAGTTTACTCAGACGCTCAACGTGCTGGATGGCACGCAGATCGCGCGAGTTCATGATGTAAGTGCCGTGTTCATCTTCGAACGCGGTCATGAATTCACCCGGGCGGTTTTTCTCTTCCAGCAGAACCAGTGCATCGCTTGGTGCACCGATACCCAGCGTTGGTTCAACTTTGACCGGAATTGGCTCTTGTTTGTGCACGATCTGGCCGACATCATCCTGTTTGCCTTCGTGGACGTTATATTCCCAACGACAAGAGTTGGTGCAGGTGCCTTGGTTCGGGTCACGTTTGTTCAGATAACCAGACAGCAGGCAACGACCGGAATAGGCCATGCACAGCGCGCCATGCACAAACACTTCCAGCTGAATATCCGGGCACTGCTGACGGATCTCTTCAATTTCTTCAATCGACAGCTCACGAGACAGGATCACACGTTCCAAGCCCATTTTTTCCCAGAATTTCACGGTCGCCCAGTTCACGGCGTTGGCTTGCACTGACAAATGCACCGGCATTTCCGGGAAGTGTTCACGCACCATCATGATCAGGCCCGGATCGGACATAATTAAGGCATCCGGCCCCATATCGATCACAGGTTTCATGTCGCGGACGAAGGTTTTTAACTTCGAGTTATGCGGCTGAATATTGGCGACCACATACAGTTTTTTGCCTAAGTCATGCGCTTCGTTGATCCCCAATTGCAGATTGGCATGATCAAATTCGTTATTGCGTACGCGCAGACTGTAACGGGGCTGGCCGGCATAAACCGCATCGGCACCGTAAGCATAGGCATAACGCATATTCTTCAGCGTTCCCGCTGGAGACAGTAATTCTGGTTTAAACATGTTGTTCTCTCTTGTCTGATCACAGGTCAGTAAGATGCCACCTGATGGCATCGGGCGCGCGATTGTACTCTGGAAAGGGGTATTAAGGATATATCTGTAAAAACAGCGGGACGATATGCTCATTCCCGCTGTTTTTGCATTGTTTTTATCTAGTTTGGTGCTGAACGAATGCGGTTATTCGGCTTTTTCTCCGCCGAGTGCGGCCACCAGCTCAGGAACGAATTTCGCCAGCTCACCGGTCATCAGCGCAAAGTCAGCATCCATGCGGGCAACCTGATCTTCCGACACCACATCTTCATTCTGTTCACGCAGTTCTTCACTGAATTTCAGACGTTTAATCGACAGATCATCACTCAACACAAAACTGACAGTATCTGACCAGTTCAGCGCCAGTTTCGTCACCATTTTATCGGCTAACAGATGCGATTTGATTTCGTCACACACCAGATCCTGCTCTTTACAGCGGATGATGCCGCCGTGCTCCAGCGCAGAACGCAGTTCGGCTTCATCTTCCAGCGTGAAACCAGCCGGTGCGGCGCCGGCATTCAGCCATTCTGTCATGGTGATTTCTGGTGGGTTTAACAGCGCAAACGGCACAACGGGCAGACTGCCAGTGCATTTACGCAACAGCGATAATACGTCGTCGGCCTTTTTCGCTGAGCCAGCGTCAACTACCAGATAGTTTTCAGCGGCATTGATCCACAAGAAGGTCTGGCTGGAACGCGGGAATGCACGTGGCAACAGCGTATGCAGGATCTCTTCTTTCAGCGATTCTTTCTCTTTTTTCTTCAGTGCCCGACCTTGTGCTGCTTCCATATCATCGATTTTTTCCTGCAGCATGTCTTTGATGACGGCTGCGGGCAGCATTTTTTCTTCCTTTTTAGCACATAACAACAGCTGTCCCTGTACTTCATGCACCAATACTTCTGCGTGTTTTCCCAATGGGGAAATCCAACCGAATTTGCTCATCTCCTGACTACCGCAGGGGGTAAACAGATGGCTTTGCAGCATTTTTTCCAGGCTGTCAGCATCGTGTTCGAAAGGACGAGTAAAGCGGTACAGTTGCAGGTTTTTAAACCACATGGCGACCTCAGTCATGTTTAAAAGGAATCGCATTCTAACAGCATTGTGATCGCTTCGGCATTACCCGGATAAAAACCGGAGCTGATTCACAACCTGATAACCACTTGACTATCTCTTTCCGCTGGCTGAGTAAACTAAAGTTAAGTTTAATTCGGAGTAGATCATGGTGATTCGACGCAGCGAACCACAAGATATGCCACAACTGACAGCCATCTGGTTGCAAGCGTCATTGCATGCCGATGAGTTTTTGCCAGCGGCTACCTGGTGGCACAGGCAGGAGTCGATGCGTAAGCAACTGGAGTGTGGCACAGAAGTTTGGGTGGCCGATGATGAAAATCATCTGGTGGGTTTTGTCGCTTTAAAAGCGGATGAGTTACTGGAGCTGTATGTTGAGCCCAGTTGTCAGCGCCAGCAATTGGCTGAGGAGTTATTAGGGCTGGCCAAACAGAATCATCCGGTGTTGTATCATCGCGCGTGCGCAGAACATGCCGATGAAATTGAGTTTTATCAAAAGCAGGGCTTTAAAATCAAAGAAGCGCATAAACATCCGGTCTGGCAATTAGAGGAATACTGGATGGAGTGTCGTGACGCTTGAATACGTTATGCTTGAAAAACAGCGCATCAGCCATCATGTTACGGATAACTACTTCCTGATCTGTTGCTGAGCACTGTGAAATTACTGCATACCGCCGACTGGCATCTGGGACATCGTTTGCACGGTCATGAACGTTACTATGAGCATCGTTCATTTCTTGATTGGTTAATGAATGAGATAGTGCAACGCGATATCGATGGTTTATTGGTCGCGGGCGATGTATTTGATACCGCCAACCCTTCAGCAACGAGCTGGCAGCTTTTTTACCAATTTCTGGCGAGCTTACGTCAGCAACGCCCGCATCTGAATGTCATTATTATTGCGGGCAATCACGATTCGCCATCAAAACTCGATGCGCCGCATGAATTACTCAAATCCTTTGATCTGCATTTAATTGGCGCGATTGAACGCGACGATGCAGGCCAACTTAATTGCGAAAAATTAGCGATCCCTCTGAAAGATAAAACCGGGAACGTAGCGGCATGGTGTGCTGCTGTACCATTCCTGCGTAGCGCAGATTTACGCATTAGCGATGAACAAACTGAGGGTGAAGATCGTCTGGTTGCTGGTGTCAGAGAAGTGTATCAGCAGGTTTTTGCCCATATTGATACTCAGCGTACAGCGGAACAACCCATCTTGGCATTGGGGCATGCCTATCTGCAAAGTGGCGAGCTGTCGGAGTTATCGGAGCGAAAAATTTTAGGCGGCAACCAGCATGCATTGCCTCTTTCGGTGTTTGATGGTGCCGATCATGTGGCGTTAGGGCATTTGCATTTAAGCCAAGCTTTGAGTGAGCGGGTGTATTATTCCGGTTCCCCGTTACCGTTATCGCTGGCGGAACAACACTACCCGCATCGGGTGCTCGAATTAACCGTCCACAATCATCACATCGCGGTGACTGATAAAATCAGTGTGCCGCATACGGTCGATATTTTGCGATTGCCCACACAACCAGCGCCGTTAGATGAAGTTCTGGCTGAGTTAAGTGCCTTGTCATTAACCGATTTACCGCATAACCAGCGTCCGTTTTTGGAGGTTCGCGTCAAGCTCGATAAACCCGAAGCTCGTTTGCGCGAGCGGGTATTAGCGGCACTCACTGACAAACCAGTGCGCCTGGCACGAATTCATACTGAATATACCGGACATGGTTTAGGCATTGCCGATCAGATGACCACGGTGCCACTGGATTCGTTGACGTCACGGGAAGTATTTGAACTGTGTTATCAGCGGCAATATGCCTCTTCCCCGGCTATTGAACTGGTGAATTGTTTCGAAGAGTTAGAAACCGTATTGGAGCATCCGGCATTATGAAAATATTTGCGGTTCGTGGTGAAAACCTCGCTAGTTTAACTCATCCATTCGATATCGATTTTACGCAAGGGCGCTTGGGCGACAGTGGCCTGTTTGCGATCACCGGTAATACCGGTGCGGGCAAAAGCACAATTTTGGATGCGATTTGTCTGGCGTTGTATGACCAGATCGCACGCTTTCCATCGAATAAGAAAAACATGGCGGAAATTGGCCGTGTTGATGATAGTGAGCGGTTAAAAGCCAACGATGTTCGGCTGATTTTAAGCCGTGGTGCATTCTCCGGTTATGCCGAAGTTGAGTTTTCTGGTCGCGATGGTCAGCGTTATTGCGCGCGCTGGTCGGTACGCCGGGCGCGTAATCGCCCGGATGGCAAGTGTCAGAAACAAGAACGGTCACTGCGTCAGTTATCTGAAGGTGGTGTTACCTATGCGGGCGGGCAGCGTGATGTGCAAAGTCAGATTGAGGAAAAAATTGGCCTGAACTGGGAGCAATTCCGTCGTGCTGTGATTTTACCGCAAGGCGACTTTGCTGCCTTTCTGAAAGCCAGTATGGATGAACGCTCGGCGTTATTAGAACGCATGACCGGTACTGAACATTATTCACAACTCTCTGTGGCGGCGTATGAGCGGGCTAAAACAGAACGCCAGCAATTAGCGGTATTGGAAGAAAAGATCGGTGATCAACCGCAGTTCAGTCAGGAAGATCGCGATAATCTGTTATGGCAATTTAATAATTTGTCGTTGCAGCAAAAGCAGGTAGCGCAGCAACTCAGTTTGTTGCAAGAATGGCAGGGCATGCAATCCCGCCTGCAAGAGTTACAAGGCGTAACGGAAGAGTCGCGTCAGCAATTACAAACCGTGATGATGGAATGGCAGGCGCAGGAAGCCCACCGGCAACAACTGGCATTGCTGGAAAAAGTGCAAGTTGCGCGTCCGGAACATGAGCAACTTGATCGCACGGTTATTGAACTGCAACAAGTCACGGAAACCTTGCAGCACCAGCAACAGCAGCTTACCCAGCATCTGGAATTAGAGCAGCCATTACAGCAGCATTATCAGCAAGTATTGCAACAACGTGATGGTGGTGAAGCTGACTATGCGATGGTGCAGCGCGAGATCCGGCAGGCGCGTGAGTTAGATAACTCGTTATCTGAACGACAACAACAAGTCGAACAAGCGGCCCAGCAATTGTTGGCATTGCAGGCTGACACGGCAGAGCAACAGCAAGTGCGCGAGCAACAGCAATGCACCTTGCAGCAACTTCAGCAGCAACGATCAGAGTTGCAAATCTGGTTAGCAGAAAACAGTCATTGGCAGCGACAGGCGCAGCAGCAGCAACCGCTGTTAAAAGCGATGCAAGATTTTCTGGGTGAACAGCAGCGCTGGCAACAACAGAACCAACAGATTGCTGTCTATCAGCGGCAGTTGCGTGAGTTAGAGCAGGCACAAATCATTGTGCAGGGCCATTTCCAGCATCAACAAGAAGCGCTGCAAGCTATCAATCTGCGTTTACAACAAGAAGGCACGCCGCAGGAGTGGCAGTCGTTACAGCAGTTACATAGCCGTTGGCAGGAAGCGCAGAGTCTGGCGGAGCGCTGTCATCATCTGAAAGGGTTGGCCGAACAGGCAATCTTAAGCCAACGACAACGCGCCGAATTAGTTCAGCGTTTGCAATTAGCACAACAAGCATTGCAGCAAATCGCCCTACGTCAGCACGCTATTCAACCGGAATTAGACGATTTGCGTGCGCAATTGAAAGAGGTGCATCACACGCTGAAACAAGCGTTGTTACGCAGCCAATTGCAGGATTACCGTGGTTATCTGGTTGATAACGAGCCGTGCCCGCTTTGTGGTTCCAGCCATCATCCTTACCAACATGAGATGGTCACTGATAGTCTGTTGCAACAGCTGGAACGTCAGCAACTTTTCCTGCAACAGCAATTAGAAAAAGGGCAGGCGGAAGCTGCGCAATTACAGGAAGCAGAATTACAAACACAACGAGCTGGAAAAGAGCTGGAGCGTCAGCTTATCCAACTAGATGAGTCTTTACAGACACAAGCCTTGCAGTGGCAAGCACTGCGCCTGGCCCATACCTCGTTACTCCCTGCCTGGCCGGAAGAGGATAGTCAGTGGCTGCCATTGGCGGTTTTGCTGGCGCAATTACAGCATCAGCAAGGCGTGCAAGCCGGTGAGTTGCATCAGCAATATGAATTAGCCCGCGCGCAATTTGAGCGTCAGCAACAGTTACTGGTTCAGCAGGAAAAACTCAGCCAGCAGGCGCAATTGCACGAGCGTGAGTTGATGGAATTACGTCGTCAGAGTGGCATGCAACAGAGTGCGTTTGAGCAGTTACAGCAACAACAATCCGCATTACTTTTACGTTTACAACAGAGTGAATTGTCGCTGGAAGAACAGCTGGCTCCGTTGGAATGGCGCTCGCATCTGAACTTACAACAGGGTGAGATCTGGTTACAAGGCTGGCTAAAATGTTGTCAGGAATATCAACAAGTAGAACAGCGTTGGACGCTGAATGAACAACAATATCAGCAATTACATTCCGCCTTGTCCGTGCAAAACAGCCGTTTGCAAACCTTGCAGGAACAACTGCAACTGCGTCAGCAAGAGCTGCAACGTATTCAGGCCGATTACCAACAAACACTTTCACTGCGTCAGCAATGTCTGAATGGGCAAGCCGCCGAGCCGTTAGAACAACAGTGGCTTCAGCGTTTGCAACAAAACCGGCAATTGGCAGAGCAGCAACAACAGCAACTGCAACAGTGGCAGGAACAGCGGATCGCTTTGCAATCGCAAGTAGCCAGCCAGCAACACCATCTGGAACAACTGCAGGCTCAGCAGCGCACGTTATTGCTCAGCACCATGCAGCAGCAGAAAAAATTGAATTTAACGGAATATGAGATCCGGCAACTGCTAATTGTGCCGATAGAGCATGTGCGTTTGCAGCGCGAACAACTGGCACATTTAGATGAGTTGCTGACACAAGCCAAAACGCGGTTACAGGAACGTGAGCAACAAATTGAATTACAGCTCAAACGTTGTGAGGCATTACAACAAGCGCAGCCTGAGTGGGCAATGTTAGATCTCAATCAACTCGTTGCCCGTCAGCAAGAGATGACGCTGCATCTGCAAGACTTAGATCAGCTGTTATTCGATATTAAACGACTGCAGTTACAGGCAGAAGAGGCAGCAGTAACACAAGCTGAGTTGCAACAAGCCTATCAAGCGCAATTACAAATCAGTGATCGCTGGCAGCAGTTGAGCGATCTGATTGGTTCGGCCAGTGGCGCCAAATTCCGCACCTTTGCGCAAAGCCTGACGCTGGAACAGTTGTTAGGGCTGGCGAACTTACATTTAGCGGAATTAGCGCCGCGTTATCAGCTGCAGCGCGTGCCGGGCACCGATCTGGCGCTGCAAGTCATTGACCGGGACATGGGGGATGATATACGCGCTGTAGAGTCATTATCTGGTGGTGAAAGTTTCCTTGTGTCATTAGCACTGGCTTTAGGTTTGTCATCTTTGTCATCGCACGATACCCGAATCGAATCACTGTTTATTGATGAAGGCTTTGGCACTCTTGATCCAGAGAGTCTGGATACAGCTATTGCCAGTCTGGATGCCTTACAAGCGGCAGGCCGACAAGTCGGTGTGATTTCACATGTGCAAACGCTGGTGGAGCGTATTGGTGTACAAATTAAAGTACAAAGTATGGGGGGAGGAGAAAGCAGAATAGTATTGCCTTGATATGACAGGAATAACGCCTATCATAAAACTGTCATAAAACCTTCTGATAATGGCATCAGACTTGTCATAAAAGGGTTTTTATCATGTCAAAGCGTGTTTTGGTTGTTGAGGATGAAGCACCCATCCGCGAGATGTTGTGTTTCATGCTGGAACAACGCGGGTTCGAGGCTGTGGAAGCCGCCGATTTTACTGAGGCTGTGGCGTTGGTAAAAGAGCCATATCCAGAGCTGATCCTACTCGACTGGATGATCCCTGGTGGCAGTGGCATTCAGTTTATCAAACTGATGAAACAGGAAGAACTGACCCGGAATATTCCGATTGTCATGCTGACTGCGCGTGGCGAAGAAGAAGATAAAGTTCGCGGGCTGGAAGTGGGGGCGGATGACTACATTACTAAGCCTTTCTCCCCAAAAGAGCTGACCGCGCGTATCAAAGCCGTCATGCGCCGCTCTGTTCCAACCGCGACAGAAGACGTGATCGATGTGCAAGGATTACGTCTCGACCCGGTATCTCACCGTGTAACCGCCAATGATCTGCCACTGGATATGGGGCCGACCGAATTCCGTTTGTTACATTTCTTTATGACACATCCCGAACGGGTTTATAGCCGTGAACAGTTACTGAATAACGTCTGGGGCACCAATGTTTACGTCGAAGATCGCACGGTTGATGTGCATATTCGCCGTCTGCGAAAAGTCATGGCGACGACCGGGCATGAAGTGTTAATTCAAACTGTGCGTGGTGCAGGTTATCGTTTTTCTTCCCGCATTTAAGGGACTTTATGCAACAACCCAATTACTGGATATCTCTGGCTAAAAAAATTGTCGTTTTATATACCCCACTTTTATTGGCTGGCGCATTACTGGGTGACTGGCGATTAGGTCTTATCGTTGCCTTGATCTACCATATTTTCTGGTTTTATCGTTATCAGAAACGTCTGCAAGATTGGTTGTGGAATGACCGTAGTTTGATTCCACCACAAGGGCCGGGGACGTGGGAACTGATCTTTAATGGTATCTATCGGTTACAGCAACGTCACCGTATGCGGCGCCGTGAACTGGCCAGTGTGATCCGGCGTTTCCGTGAGGGTGCAGAAGCACTTCCTGATGCGGCCGTCGTGTGTCGTAACGATGGTTCTATCATTTGGTGTAATCGGTTAGCCGGGCAATGTCTGGGCTTTCGTTGGCCGGAAGATGCCGGGCAAAACATCAGCAATTTAATTCGTTATCCTGCTTTTGTTGGCTTTTTACAGCAAAAAGAGTTCAGCGAACCGCTGGAAATGCCATCGCCAATCAATGACGACAAAGTGCTGGAAGTACGTGTAATGCCTTATGCCGACGATCAATTCATGTTGGTCGTGCGCGACATTACGCGGATAAGAAGTGTCGAGAACATGCGCAAAAACTTTGTTGCCAATGTCTCTCATGAACTGCGTACACCACTGACAGTATTGAAAGGTTATCTGGAAATGCTGGAAGAAGATCTGCCGCCGCCGGCACGCTGGAAAAAAATGCAGCAAGTGATGCTCGAGCAAACTCTGCGCATGGATAATCTGGTGGATCAGCTCTTAACCTTATCGCGCATTGAAGTCGCCACGGATATTGATCGTTCCCGCATTGTTGATGTGCCAAGAATGTTATTGATGTTGCAGCATGAGGCTAAGGCGCTGAGTGGTGCCATGCGGCATGACCTTCACTTTAAAATTGATGAGCAACTCAGAGTGCATGGTGATGAAGATCAATTGCGTAGTGCGATGACGAATCTGGTTAATAACGCGATCAAATATACCCCTGCAGGCCGCAAAATCACCGTGGAATGGCGTCGTAGCGGCACCAAAGCGCATTTCTCGGTGACAGATGAAGGCGATGGTATTGCCTTGGAGCATTTGGGGCGACTAACGGATCGTTTTTATCGGGTGGATCGAGCACGATCCCGGCAGACCGGTGGTTCAGGTCTGGGGCTGGCAATTGTTAAGCATGCACTAAGCCATCATGACAGTTCACTGAATATTGAAAGTGCGCTTGGCAAAGGCAGTTGCTTCAGCTTTTTGATCCCAGAAAGTCTGGTTGTTAAAAGTTAACAGTTATTTTCACTGTCACATAACTGTCATCTATCTTTATTAAAGTCGTCACATTGGCAGTAGATACTTATCTGCGTCAACTTAGAGAACATTCTCAACTGGAGAAAGTGGATGAAACTGAACAAAGTAGTTAGTGTGGTTGGTTTTGCAGCTGCAAGCTTCCTGTCAAGCCACGTATGGGCTGTCGGTGTAGATGCAGCAATTCCTGAATATCAGAAAGTAAGTGGTATCTCAGGTAACCTGTCTTCTGTTGGTTCAGATACACTGGCTAACATGATGACCCTGTGGGCTGAAGAGTACAAACGTGTTTATCCAAACGTGAATATTCAAATTCAGGCGGCAGGTTCTGCAACTGCACCACCAGCACTGACTGAAGGTACTTCTCAGTTTGGCCCAATGAGCCGTACAATGAAAGAAGGCGAAATTGAAGCTTTCGAAAAACATTACGGTTATAAACCTACTGCTGTGCCAGTAGCGATCGA
>JAQUHG010000091.1 GCA_028683735.1 Tolumonas sp.
CCATATCTGGATACTAACAATACTGGTGCATACGCATCTGGTAAATCATTTGTTGACCTGAATAAAGATTCCGTCTGGAGTGACTATGATGGTGTGTATCACGGGTTAGCATGTGACGACACCTTAGTTAATGCAGGGAAATGTGATCGACACACGATCCAGATGTATGGTAATCACGAGTTCATTTTTAGTTCCATTAAGGATAATTCTGGATTTTTTGTAGAACAATGGAACGGTTCTAAATGGGTTAAGGCTACCAGTCCATTGGATGTTTCTGTTGTTGGTTACTACCGGTTCCTGCCGGTAAATATTGCGACTGATGGAAAAACATATAACCCGTTACCGAGTGGAGCTAAAATCAGCGTAGCGACTACGAACGGTGGGGATATTTCCAATGGTATGCCCGGCGGGTTTATTCCTGGCACTCCGGCTCAAGAAAGTGATACTTATAATGCCTATATTAATAATTATCCATCTATTCACCCAGGTGATAAGACTGGACCTATAGATCTGTCAATATCGGCAGATATTAGTGGCAGTACCGATGTTGGTGCTACACGACCTTATTACTTTTATTTTGTTGTAAAACCGGAGGAGACTCCAAATGGTAAAAAAACCGGAATACTTACTATTAGTGCAACGACGGCCTCTAGCGCATCCACTGGTGCTGGGGGGACGATAAAAATTCCTTTCGATGCTAACGATAAGGGCTAACATTCTTGGTTAGGATTAAAAAGCGGGCGTTGAGCTCGCTTTTTTGTTTACAGTTTTGATGTACGGTATAAGCTAGACTATATAATTTATTGCTTGAAGAGAGATAAAAAATGACAAGCGAAAATCAGAACTATACCAGTCTTGAACAGGCGTTTTCGCTTGGCAATGGTCAGGACTCCGCGTTGAATTGGTTGCGGAAAAGTCATACTAACGTGGCCATTTTTCTAGTAAGCGGTATCAAGCTGGAAGGGATTATCAGCGGTTTCGATCAATACAGTGTGCTGCTGACAGATGCACACAACAACCAACAAATGATCTATAAAGCAAAGATTTCGACCATTGCTCCTTTGGGGAATCGCGCAAGCAGCAATACATTCCAGCGTCGTCGTCCCCCTCGCTATCAGAATGAATCATACGATAATACAGGTTCATCATCGTCTGATAATGGCGAGTCTGGGGTAGTTTAATATTGGCAAGAAACGTGGCGTAATTTAAATGGCGCCATGTTTCCTCAATTTTGCTACCAATATCAGATTAATCAGCACACATTATCGGCATTAAATCGGGTAAAGGTGTTCCAGTCTGGTTTCCCATCGATGATTAATACACAATCCATCTGAGCACTTCTTGCTGCTTGTAATCCAATTTCTGTATCTTCAAAAACCAGACAACGAGATGGTTGAACGTTGATCTTTGCTGCTGATAATAAAAAGGTATCGGGATTTGGTTTATGATGAACTACATCATCTGCTGCGGTAATAGCCTGAAAATAAGAATGTAATCCATTATTGGACAACACTGTATTTACGTTTGCACGAACAGAACCGGTGCCAATTGCCAATGGGCGATGATGAAATAAATGAACAACTAATTCTTTCATTGCCGGGAATACAGTTGCTTTAGATATAACCTGATGATAATAATCAGTTTTTGTCTTGGTTACTGCATCCAAATCTAAATTAAGATTTTGTTGTTCAGAAAGTAAATTAGCTATTTTCCGACTAGGTACACCGCCGAGGTTATAGAACCAAGTAGCATCATAATAAAAGCCAAATATGTTTGCCGCATACTCCCAGCCTGCGAGATGCAGCGGCATTGAATCAACTAAGGTGCCATCCAGATCAAAAACAAACCCATCGTATTTTTTCAGTAAATCTTCGATTTGCATGGCAAGCTTTTTCCTTAGAGGTTAAATAAGTTCCAGTTTTTCCATCACTTGACGGATACGCTGTTTGGTCGCATCGCTCAATGGCATAACAGGTAAACGACATTCCTCTGTGCATAGACCTAACAATGACGCCGCATATTTCGCACCTGCAGGGCTTGGTTCTGCAAACATGGCTTGGTGCAGTGGGATCAGCTTATCTTGTAAATCGCGCGCTTCTTCCCATTTACCCGCTGCCGTTAAGTTTTGAACTTCTGCAACTAGTTTAGGCGCAACGTTGGCTGTCACTGAAATACAACCAGTGCCACCGCCGATATTATAAGCAACAGCAGTCGCATCTTCACCAGATAACCAGATGAATGGTTTTTTAATTAGCTGACGTTCTGTCCAAGGGCGAGATAAATCTCCAGTAGCGTCTTTTACGCCAATGATCCGTGGTAATTCCGCTAAACGAGCCATAGTTGCCGGCTGGATATCGACAATGGCGCGTGGGGGGATGTTGTACAAAATGATAGGAATAGCTGTCTGATCATGTACCAGTTTGAAGTGCTGATATAAACCTTCCTGATTTGGACGGTTGTAATAGCCTGCAACATGCAGTGTCGCATCAGCACCGGCTCGTTCAGCAACTTTCGTGTATTCAACAGCTTCAATTGGATTGTTTGAGCCGGCACCTGCAATTACTGGAACACGCCCTGCAGCTTGTTGAACGACAGCTTCAATAACACGACAATGTTCATCATGAGTCAGCGTTGGGCTTTCACCAGTAGTACCTACTGGCACAATCCCATGGGTACCTTGTTCAATGTGCCAGTCAACCATATGACGTAAAGCTGTTTCATCAAGTTGGCCGTCCCGAAATGGGGTGATCAAGGCCACAATAGAACCGTGGATCATACAAACTCCTTTTGATCTGTAATCTAAACAAAAAACCCCGATTCGCTATAGCGTAACCGGGGTTTACAAACTGGGGCATCGATAAGCTGGTTACGCGAAAACGTACGAACCCGGTTTTGAAGAGGGTTTGAATGGTTTTCGTGTGACAAATACGTTGCTCATCATGCTGATAATCAGATTAACATTAATTACGTCCATAGTTCTGTATCGGCGGGTAAATGTCAAGCAATCATGCTGGCTTGTATAAGGTTGAGTGCATAAATATGCTTTATTGGAGAAAAAAAATTTAAGTCTGTAAGTGGGGCGTTTGGCTGTTTTAGGAATTGCGTGTACGAAATGTTAACGGTTTTATATTAATTCAAGTAAAATGCAGACTGAACATCATGCTACCCCCAGCAGCTTGGTTGCTATCAGGCGGGGGGTGCTGCATAATTCCCCGTCCAGTTTCTAGCGTAAGGTACTGTTCTCCTGGTTCCCGTTATACATAACGGGCATTTATTATTTTGGTAAAAAATAGACAGACAAAATGGCTGAAAAACGCAATATTTTTCTGATTGGCCCTATGGGGGCAGGTAAAAGCACCATCGGCAAGTATTTGTCGGAAATGTTGCATATGGATCTCTATGACTCAGATCAAGAGATAGAACGTCGGACCGGCGCTGATATTGCGTGGGTTTTTGATGTCGAAGGCGAAGAGGGTTTCCGCAAACGGGAAGAGCAGGTAATTAGTGACCTGAGCGAATTGCAAGGTATTGTTCTTGCGACCGGTGGTGGTGCGATCAAAAGTCCTTTGACCAGAAACCGCCTGTCAGCAAGAGGTATTGTGGTTTATCTGGAAACGCCGATTGAAAAACAGCTAGCCAGAACACAACGGGATAAACGTCGTCCATTGCTACAGACTGAAGAAGCACCGCGTGAGGTGTTAACTCGTCTGTCAGAGGAGCGTGAACCGATGTACCGTGAGATAGCTGACTATGTGGTTCGGACAGATGAATTAACAGCCAAACAAGTAGCGACTCAAATTGTTGAGTTGTTAGGGCTTTAGATCGAAGAGATGAATGGAGGCTGTAGTGGAGACGTTAACAGTTAATTTGGCCGAACGTAGTTATCCAATACATGTTGGAGCCGGTTTGCTGACATCTTCTGCGTTGTTTGCTCCGCATATTGTTGGGCAAAAAGTCATGGTAGTGACCAACGATACAGTTGCTCCATTATATCTTGATGTACTTTGTTCTACGTTATCTGCTTATCAAGTAGAAACGCTGATTTTACCTGATGGTGAAGCGCATAAAACGCTCGTTTCTTTTGAACGGATTATGTCGGCTTTACTGGAAGGAAAACATGGCCGAGATACTACGCTCATTGCATTAGGTGGTGGCGTGATTGGCGATCTGGTTGGTTTTGCTGCCGCTTGTTATCAGCGTGGCGTTCCCTTTATCCAGGTTCCAACAACGTTATTGTCACAGGTTGATTCTTCTGTTGGTGGAAAAACAGCAGTTAATCATCCGTTGGGTAAAAATATGATTGGGGCGTTTTATCAGCCCAAAGCAGTGATTATTGATATTGATTGCCTTCGAACATTACCACAGCGGGAATTGGCTGCGGGTATGGCGGAAGTGATCAAATACGGCATCATTTGGGATGAAGAATTTTTTAACTGGCTGGAATTGCATACCGCTGATATTCAGGCATTGCAGCCATATGCTTTATCCAAAGTTATTTTACGCTGTTGTGCGATTAAAGCTGATGTCGTTTCACAAGATGAAACCGAAAACGGTGTTAGAGCGCTTCTGAATCTGGGGCATACCTTTGGCCATGCGATTGAAGCTGAAAAAGGTTATGGCAACTGGCTACATGGTGAGGCGGTTGCTGTTGGCTCAGTACAGGCGGCGGAAACATCGTTACGCTTATCTTTATTATCTCAAGCTGATGTAGATCGAATTAAAGCATTATTGCTGGCAGCTAATCTTCCGGTGACTGCACCAGCTGATATGGACTTTGATGATTATCTTCATCACATGCTGAGGGATAAAAAGGTAAAAGCAGGAAAACTGCGGCTGGTATTGCCTGTGGCAATTGGTCGTGCGGATTTGTTTACCGACGTGGAGCCATCTGTGCTTCGTGCGGTTATTGATGCGACACACTGAATGTGACATCAAACGATTATTTATTACTCCCAACTCAAACCCAATTAGTCTCGCGTGTAAAACAACTAATTGGGTTTTCTTCATCATTCATATTCTTATCTGGAGCAAAAGGCTCTGGACGTAGTTCTATTTGTCAGCAATTGTTGAATGAGCTGGATGCAAATTTAACTGTCGGTTATGTCGAATTACATCCTGCCATGGAATTATCTCATGTCAGAGAAAATATCGTCTTACAGTTAAGACCCAGCGCCGTCTTTGATGCTACCGAACCACTCAATGAAACGCTAAATCGACTCATCTCGGATTTTTCTCGTCCTCAGTTATTAGTTGTCGATAATGCGGATAGTCTTGCTTCTGACTGGGCATTTGAGCTTTGGCAATGGCTTGCTCAGGTGGATGAGTTGTATCCATCACACAAAATTAGTGTATTACTGATCGGAACCAGTGAATTTTCTGAATATCTGGCGCAACATCTAAAAGGTCGGGAGCAGATGGCGCTGGAAATAGAAGTAGAGCCACTGACTCTTAAAGAACAAAAGAAATTGTTGATGCACTACCTGCAGGACGGAGAGGTCTCCGGAGCTCAGGGTGAACAAGCTCTGGCTCGCTTGGCACATAGTCAGGGCAAGCCTGGAGAGGTAGTTGCAATTGCGGAGGCATGTATGGATAAAAAATCTCTATCATCATTCGGAAAAACGGCGCTGCCTGTTAATAAAATTGTTGCCGCGGTGGCTATTTTAGCCGGAGTAGTCTTATTGCTGAGCTGGGTTATTCCTTCTCTCTCTGGGAAAAATTCATCGTCAACAGCGACATCCACTCCGCAACCAGAACGTCAATCTGTAGCATTGGCACCGAGTACGTCAGCGGCAGTGGTACCTGAGGGCGTAGTAGCTGCTTCAAGTGCATTGCCTGCAGTTGTGACACAGGAAGGAATTGTGTCTGGAGCAAATGGTGCCGGAATTGATGCTGAACAGGCTGCTGATGATAGTAATAAGCGCCGGGTGGTAATTAGTGATCAAGCATTACAACAAATAACTGCGAATCAACCGACTGCAGAGTCAGCTGTTGTTGATAGTCAGACAACAACATCTTCTGAAATCACATCGGCGCATCAATTAAAACCGATTGTTAGTGAAATTAAAGGTGAGAGCACTTCAGTTGTTCAAACTGAAGCTGCAAAGAAAAAAATATCTACAGAGAAGAAACCTTCTTTAGAAAAGAAGGCCGTTCAGAAAAAAACAAAAGTAATTACTGAGCACAAAACTGAGCATAAATTGGTAAAGAACTCGCCAACAACGCTAAAAACAGTCAAAAATAATACAACGCCAGCACCAATGGCTACTAAAGGTTATGCGTTACAACTTGCTGCCAGTAGTGATGCCGCTGCGCTTAAAAAATTAGCAACCAGTAGTGGTTTGCAAGCAAAAACAAAAATTTATAAAAATCAGTCCAATGGAAAATATGTCCTGATCTATGGTGAGTATGCATCATCAGCTGCTGCTAAAGCGGCTGTGTCGAGATTGCCTGCTTCTGTGCAAAACACGAAGCCATGGCCTAAATCTTATGCTCAGATCCGTACAGAACAAGGTAAATAACAGAGCAGAAGTTACATGACCGAAAGAAAGAACCACGCATTCTGCTTTAGTACAGATTTACGGCACGCACTTGCAGTGAGTCGTGCTGTATCATGAAAAAACAACGGGCATTTTTAAAATGGGCAGGCGGTAAATATAGTCTGATCGAGTCGATCACGGAGTTTTTACCAACCGGTAACGTATTGGTTGAACCATTTGTTGGTGCAGGTTCTGTATTTTTAAATACAGATTATGATGCTTATCTATTAGCTGATATTAATCCTGACCTGATTGCGTTATACAATCTGTTAAAGACGGAACCTGATGCGTTTATCCGCCTCGCAAAAACGTTGTTCTGTGAAGAAAATAATCAGCGGGAACGTTATTTCCAATTGCGTGACGAATTTAATCACACCAGAGATGTGCAATGGCGTGCTGCGTTATTCTTATATCTGAATCGTCATGGCTACAATGGATTATGTCGATATAACCGTAAAGGTGGTTTTAACGTACCTTTTGGTCGTTATAAAAAACCTTATTTTCCGGAAGCTGAATTGTGGTTTTTTGCTGAAAAAGCACAAAAAGCCACATTTGTTTGCCAGTCGTTTATTGAAACATTTGCCATGCTGGAACAGGATCATGTGGTCTATTGTGATCCGCCCTATGTCCCTTTATCGCCAAGTGCGAGTTTTACCAGCTATGCTGCTAAGGGCTTTTCGGAAAATGAACAGCGGCATTTGGCGGAATTAGCTTGGCAGACTGCTGTGGAAAAACGTGTTCCGGTATTAATTAGTAATCATGCCACCGATTTGACTTACGACTTATATCAACATGCTGTTTTACAAGAACTGCAGGTTAAACGAACAATTAGTCGTGCAGGACATACGCGTCAACGGGTCGCAGAATTGATCGCCCGTTATGAACCACACCGACTGGCCAGAAAGGCTGGGTAACCTTAAAGACCGATGAATATGAAACCGTATCTGATTGCTCCTTCAATTCTTTCTGCAAATTTTGCTCGTCTGGGTGACGATGTTATTGATGTATTAAATGCAGGTGCTGATGTTGTTCATTTTGATGTGATGGACAATCATTATGTACCCAATCTGACCATTGGGCCGATGGTCTGTAAAGCATTACGTGATTACGGTATTACGGCGCCGATTGATGTGCATCTGATGGTAAAACCGGTTGATCGCATTATTCCTGACTTTGCCAAAGCCGGTGCTTCTATCATTACATTTCACCCTGAAACATCAGAGCATGTGGATCGTTCATTACAATTGATCAAAGAACATGGCTGTCAGGCTGGTTTAGTGTTTAATCCGGCCACACCACTGCATTATTTGGATCATGTAATGGATAAACTGGACGTTATTTTGTTAATGTCAGTTAACCCAGGATTTGGTGGTCAGAGTTTTATCCCTGCAACACTGGATAAATTACGTCAGGTTCGTCAGCGGATTAAAGAATGCGGACGTGATATCCGTCTGGAAGTCGATGGTGGCGTGAAAGTTGATAATATCCGTCAGATCGCGGAAGCAGGTGCCGATATGTTTGTTGCAGGCTCTGCTATTTTTGATCAACCGGATTATGCGGCTGTTATTGCTCGTATGCGTCAGGAGTTAGACTCTGCGAATGTCTGATTTAAATAATGTAAAAGTTATTTTATTCGATCTGGATGGAACGCTAATTGATAGCGTTCCACAACTTTATCTGGCTGTTCAGGCTGCATTAAAATTCAATCAATTACCTGCCGTTTCTATCGAGCAGGTTCGTGATTGGATTGGTAATGGTGCCGATGTATTATTGAAACGAGCAATCTGTCAGCAATATCATTTTACTGATATCGATGAAACTTTGTTTCAACAAGTAAAAAGCCAGTTTGATCATTATTATCAGATGGGTATAGACCGCGATTATTCGCTTTATCCTGCGGTGAAAGAAACATTATCTGTATTGGCACAGGCTGGTTACTCTATGGCGGTTGTGACCAATAAGCCTGATCAATTTGTGCAACCATTATTACAATCGGCAGGTATTGCAGATTTTTTCACTTACACTCTAGGTGGTGGTCGTTTACCGGTGAAAAAACCAGACCCATTACCGCTATATTATTTATGCGAACAATTTAAGGTTCAGCCAACAGAAACACTGATGGTTGGTGATTCGAAAAATGATATTCAAGCTGCACGTGCTGCGGGCATTCCTGTTGTCGGTTTAAGTTATGGTTATAACCATGGTGAACCAATAGAAAACAGCGAACCAGATTGGGTATTACATCGCTTTGATGAATTAGTGTCGTTGCTGAACGCTGAAGTAAGGAATTGAAATGGCAAAACCAATTGTATTGAGCGGAGCTCAACCATCGGGGCAACTTACCATTGGTAATTATATGGGAGCCTTGCGTCAGTGGGTTCAGATGCAAGATGATTACGATTGTCTGTATTGTATTGTTGATTTGCACGCAATCACGGTACGTCAAGACCCTCAATCTTTGCGTAAAGCCTGTTTAGATACGGCTGCATTATATCTGGCGGTAGGTATTGATCCTACAAAAAGCACCGTATTTATGCAGTCACATGTACCACAACATGCAGAATTGGGCTGGATACTAAACTGTTATACTCAAATGGGTGAATTATCCCGTATGACACAGTTTAAAGATAAATCTCAGCGTTATGAAAATAATGTCACGGTTGGTTTATTTGATTATCCTGTTTTAATGGCGGCGGACATTCTTTTATATCAAGCGAATCAGGTGCCTGTTGGTCAGGATCAAAAACAACATTTAGAATTAACACGTGATATTGCATACCGCTTTAATGCACTTTACGGCAATATATTAACTACACCTGAACCTTTTATTCCACCTCAGGGTGCGAAGGTGATGAGTTTACAAGATCCGACCAAGAAAATGTCTAAATCGGATGATAATCAAAATAATGTGATTGGTTTACTCGAAGACCCCAAATCAATAGTGAAAAAACTCAAAAAAGCAGTGACTGATTCAGAAGATCCACCAGTAGTTCGCTTTGATATAGAAACTAAACCAGGTGTAAGTAATTTATTAAGCCTCATGCATGGCGCCACCGGACGCTCTATCGCCGAATTGGAAGCCAGCTTTGAAGGTAAAATGTACGGACATCTGAAAACTGAAGCTGCTGATGCGGTTGTTGCTTTGTTGGAACCTATCCAGCAACGATATAAAGAGTTACGGGCAGATGAAGCGGCTTTATTGGCAATTCTGCAGCAAGGTGGCGAAAAAGCACAAATTCGTGCCGAGGAAACAATGCGTCGAGTATTTGATGCTATTGGTTTTGTAAGTAAACGTTAATTTTCCGGCTGAATTATAAAAAATTAATTCAGCCAAATTATTCCTGCTATATAACCTATATAAGATGAATTATGGCCTCTAAAAAAGACGAAGATATAGCTGAACCTCTGGATCTTGAATCTAAAGATATTTGGCTGCGTAAATTCAGAATGGCAAAAACTCAACAGACATTAACTTTGATGGTGGAACGAGCCATTGATCAATATCATCAAAAACCATCAGTGCTTGGGGCTATATATTTAGCTGAATGCCAAAGAGAACGAGAGTTAGAAACAGGCGTGCTGCTAAACCGTTAAATCAGCTTATTCAAATAAAACTAGCCAAATAAAGTACCTTGTTAGACAATATCGTCAGTTTAGTCGTTTAAATAGATGATAGTTAGCTAGGGCATATTTATGAACAAGACGCTTAGTTGTATCGGTGTGGCAGTAGTTTTGCTGTTAGCTGGTTGTTCCGGTTCCAGTGGTGTGTCTGAGCAATATCGTTATACGCCACCGACAGCTGTACCAGTACAAACCAGTGCTGAGGTGAATGTTCCGTACGATTTATTATGGGGCCGGGCGCAGCGTTGGTTGGCAGAAAAAGGATTTGAAGGTCAGGGTGAAGTGACAGGCGGTGTTTTGTCTTCATCGCAAGAAAGCTATGCTGATGGTTTACGGTACCTTGATTGTGGTAAAGGTGGTTCACGCGTTAGTATTGAACAACCTGCTGTAAAAATTAATATTATGATCACGCAGAATGCTGAAAAAGCAGTGGCTTCAATTAATTTGAAAGGCACAACGACAGTATCGTATATAGAAGGCAGTGGCGATAAAATTGCTGCGCCGTCTGTAACCCCAGTTTGTGTGTCTAATGGCCAGCTTGAAGCAGATTTCCTGAATTATATTAATCGCTAAATTAATAAATAATTTTTGAAATAAAAAAGCCGTTGAATCACAACGGCTTTTTGTTTTTTTTACTTGATTAAACCCCAAGTTTACCGTGATATTCTTTCATCAGATCTTTCAGCTTAGCGGCTTTTGCTTTCGCTTCCGGAACTTTACCTTCATCGGCTAGTTTGCTGGCAACATCAACTTGATCGATAAACTCTTTCATACCCGCAGTGAAAGTTTTACGGTTTGCGCTGTCTGCGGCATCTTTTTGCATATTACTAGGCACGCCTGATTGTGCTTTTACTGCCGCTGCGCGTAGTGATGCTAAATCCTGTTTCAGGCTGGCTGCATCAGTATCTTTCATTACCAAACGGTAATTTTTGCCCATTTCTTTCATTGCATCGCCAACATCAACGGCTGCGAAAGCGGGTGCGATTAATACGGTTGACAATAAAACAGAAGAAAGAAAGGTTACGCACTTTTTCATCGAGAACTCCTTGAGAGCAGTTTTTATATACCTTATCAGGCTACAACATAAAGATTAAAAATGCGTTAATAAAT
>JAQUHG010000370.1 GCA_028683735.1 Tolumonas sp.
ATAACTATAAACCTGATCAGGCGGCGACCGCGCTGCGATTAGGTAGTAGCCGATTGTTTGGTTTTATTTTGCCTGATTTGGAAAACACCAGTTACGCCCGCTTAGCTAAATTGCTGGAAGCAGGGGCGCGGGCACATGGTTTTCAGCTGATTATCACCTGTTCCGACGATGATCCGGAAACAGAAAAATCGCTGGCAGAAATGCTGACCTCGCGTCGGATTGATGCCCTGCTCGTATCTACCGTGTTAGATCCATATAACGATTTCTACCCTCGGTTACAGCAAAAAGGTTTGCCGGTGATCGCGATTGACCGTGCCTTGGATGATGAAAAATTTGCCTCGGTGATCAGTGAAGACTTGGATGGCGCGATCAAACTGACGAATTCATTATTGTCGCCGTTGCCAGCCAGTATTGGTTTATTAGGTGCTGTGCCAGAGTTAGGAATATCGCACGAGCGTGAACGTGGATTTCGTGCCGCCTTACGTTCAGTAGATATGCAAGCTGAGCCGTTAATTGCCTATGGTGAACATTTTAGCCGCAGTGAAGGTGCACGCATCTGTGCCGACTGGATTGCTCGTGGCGTGATGCCAGAAGCGCTGGTCACCACCTCGTATGTGTTGCTGGAGGGTGTTTTGGATACCCTACGCGAATATCCGGAATTGATGCAAAAAACACGATTGGCCACTTTTGGTGACAACCAGTTGCTGGATTTCCTGCCCGTGAACGTAAATGCCTTACCACAGCAGTTATCGCTGATAGCTGAACGGGCATTGGCGTTAGCGTTAGCGGCGACCACTGAACGCAATTATATCCCAGGGATTGAAGTGATCCCCCGTCGTCTTAAAGTCCGCAGCAATGCTGGGTAAGTGCTGTGTTTTACAGCGCAGAAAAAGACAATTGCCGTAATCTTATTCTGAACAGTACAGGTATGGAGCGTAACATGAAGATAGCAATGGCCAGTGACCATGCGGGTTTTTCTCTGAAAGAAGAGATCAAAGCGTATCTGCAAAGCCAAGGACACGAAGTATTGGATTTTGGTGCTCACAGTGAAGATGCCTGTGATCTGCCTGACTCCGTTTATCCCGCTTCTTTAGCAGTCGGTGAAGGTAAAGCCGATCGTGGTATTTTTGTCGATGGTGTCGGTTACGGCAGCGCGATGATTGCCAACAAAATCTATGGTGTGTATGCCGCGGTCTGTCAGGATCCGTTCTGTGCCAATCTGGCTCGTTCACACTCTGATACCAATGTGCTGTGTATCGGCGGCAAGATCATCGGTTCTGCGATTGCGATGGAAATTGTCAAAACCTGGATGACAACAGAATATCTGGGTCATACCGAAGAGAAATATCGTCGTCGGGTGGGCAAAGTGGTCGCGATTGCGGAAAAACACCTGCAAAAGCTGGTTTGATCGATTAATGCGTGAGCAGCGATGAAGGTTGCTCACGCAGCATAAATCTTAGAAAACGGGAATCATCTCTACAGATGATGGATTGTGTTTCCCGCTAAAAGCACGTCTAATCTGCTTTCATTTCCTTCCATTTATTTTGGTCTTATGTCTTCCGTATCGGTAGTGCGTTCACAGTCGCTGTTTCAGATCACTTGGCCGTTATTCATCGATTTGGCGCTGCATTTTCTGACGGCGGCGCTGAATACGTTCATGATCAGCCATGTTTCGTATCAAGCCGTTGCTGCGTTGTCGGTGGGCAACCAAATTTTTGACGTCAGCATTACGCTGTTTAATTTTGTCGGCATTGGTTCGAGTGTGGTGATCACGCAATATCTGGGTGCCGGACAGCGTGATGTAGCCAGAAAAGTGGTGCAGCAAGCCGTTGGTTTTAATGCCTTGATTGGTTTGGCGGTGGCGCTGGGGGTATTGTTTGGTTCGACCTATATTCTGCAGCTGATGAACATGCCGGAACATCTGCAAGCGATGGGGTTGACCTATTTACAGATCATTGCGCTGTGTCTGTTACCAGAAGCGATTGCGCTGTGTCTGGCGGCAAGTCTGCGTGCGTATGGGCACACCCGTGAGGCCATGTATGTCACGGTGATCGTCAATCTGGTGACTCTGTTAGGCAACGCTTTGTTGTTATATGGTTGGTTTGGTTTACCGCAAATGTCAGTGGCGGGCGTCGCCTGTTCTACGGTTATCGGGCGTTTGGTTGGCGTGATTTTATTGCTTTGGCTTATCCGTCAACGGCTTGGTTTGCAGTTACATTGGAAAGACTGTTGCCGGTTTTCTGCCGATATTATCCGTAAGATCATGAAGATCGGTTTACCAGCGGCCGGGGAAAACTTGTCCTGGATGCTGCAAATGATGGTGATCACCTCTTTTGTTGCGTTGCTGGGCGATAAGATGCTAGCCACTCAGTCGTATTTTTTCCAGATCAGTCTGTTTGTGATGCTGTTTGGTATCGCGATTGGTCTGGGTACGGAAATAATGATTGGGCATTTAGTGGGGGCGGGCGAGTTAGATCAGGCATATCATCGATTAATGCGAAGCCTGAAAATTGGCCTTATCGTTACCGTTCTGTCGGTGTTTGTGGTGGTGCTTTCCGGCCCACACTTGATGGGCTTGTTTACCTCCGACGCCATTATTTTAGCCACCGCTGGGCATCTGTTTATGCTGAGTTTGATCCTGGAGCCGGGGCGTACCTTTAACATCATCGTGATCAGCTCTCTGCGAG
>JAQUHG010000371.1 GCA_028683735.1 Tolumonas sp.
CCCTCATCAGTGATGGTACATTCAGGTTGGTTGGTTAGCGGAATAGGTCATCCCCGCTCTTAAATCCCAGCCCGGGATGAAAATCAAAGCACACTGCACCTACCGCAATTTTTCCTTGCACGGCTCGTTTTATGCGGGCTAACCCTTCAGCACCGAAGCCAGCACATAATTCGATCGCTATTATGCCCTCATCCAATAAAGATTTAGCGACAGTTTCTGCTTCAGCATAGTTTTTAACCGCGATAGTGGTGACTTCCACATCGCCCGTGTTGACTTGTGTCCGATGTTTTTCTGGATCCGCTTGTTCTGATACGAAGATAAACGCAGCTTTCAATGTCATGTTAATGTTCCTGTAGCGGGTGGTTATCATTAATCCAACACGATGCTAACGAGTTATCGCGCCGTCTTTATTGTAAGAATGCGACATTATTGCTATCGGTTTGATAAAACCGTTGTAGAGAACGTTTATCCTGGTCGTTTTCCCGCCAAATCTGACGGCTGTTTTTCATGGCAGCCGTTGGTTAGTGTCAGTGCAAAATCTCATCCGGAGTTTTGCATGTCACTTGCCGTTGTCTACAGCCGCGCCAGCCTTGGCGTTGATGCACCATTAGTCTCTGTCGAAGTTCATCTTAGTAACGGTTTGCCGGCTTTTAATATCGTCGGCTTGCCGGAAGCCTCGGTGAAAGAGTCGCGAGATCGGGTGCGCAGTGCCTTGATTAACGGTAACTTTGAGTTCCCCGCGAAACGCATTACGGTCAACTTAGCGCCGGCTGATTTACCCAAGGAAGGGGGCCGTTTTGACTTGGCCATCGCACTCGGCATTCTCGCGGCGTCAGAGCAGATCCCGGATAATTTACTGGCTGAGTATGAGTTTTTAGGCGAGCTGGCACTGACCGGTGCGGTGCGCTCAGTCTTAGGCGTATTGCCGGCGGTGTTGGCTGCTGGAGACGCGGGACGCACGCTGGTGGTGCCCAAGGCCAATGCGGCTGAGGCCAGTCTGATCCAGCAGCAACGGGCGTATGTTTGCGATAGCTTATTGCAAGTGTGTGGCTGGTTGGCGGGGCAACAAACACTGGCGCTGGCGGAAAGTGACGAAGCCTTGCCAGACTTATTGCCGCTGCTCGATTTGCAAGATGTGATCGGCCAGCAGACCGGTAAACGGGCGCTGGAGATTGCCGCCAGCGGGCAACATCATCTGTTATTGCTCGGCCCGCCGGGTACCGGAAAAAGCATGTTAGCCAGCCGGTTAGCGGGCATTTTGCCGGAAATGAGCGACGAAGAAGCGCAACAAACCGCCGCGTTACACTCGATTGGTGGGTTAAACCCCGGTAAGGTGAACTGGCGGTTACGGCCATTTCGCTCGCCACACCACAGTGCCTCTTCAGTGGCGCTGGTGGGTGGCGGCAGTAAACCGCGGCCCGGCGAAATTTCCTTAGCCCATAACGGCGTTTTATTTTTAGATGAGTTAACGCAGTTTGAAAAGCGCACGCTGGATGCGCTGCGCGAACCATTAGAAACCGGCGTGATCACCATATCCCGTGCCGCGCGGCAGATGGAGTTTCCCTCCCGTTTTCAGCTGATAGCGGCCATGAACCCCAGCCCCTGTGGGCATCTTGACGACCAGCAGCGCGCCAGCCCCGATCAGGTGTTGCGATATCTGGGCAAGCTCTCTGGCCCGTTCCTCGATCGTTTTGATCTGACGGTCGAAATTCCGCTGTTACCCAAAGGCAGTTTAAGTCAAAAAGCCGAACGTGGTGAGAGCAGTGCCGAGATTAAAATGCGTGTGATCGCCACCCGTGAACGGCAACTAACACGCAGCGGAAAACTGAATGCCATGCTGACCAGTAAAGAGATTGAACGTGACTGTGCATTATTAACCGACGATGCGCAGTTTCTGGAAAATGCCATTCACAAACTGGGCTTGTCGCTACGGGCGTGGCATAAGCTGTTGAAGGTGTCGCGCACCATCGCTGATATCGCCGATGAGCCACAAATTCAGCGCCAGCATCTGGCCGAAGCTCTTGGCTATCGAGCTATGGATCGGCTGTTTCAGCGATTAAAAACACAGCGGTTTTGAGTTTTCGACTCTGGTTGCAAAAGCCGGATGCTAACAAGGTAGGTCCAGAAAACCATCGATCTGTCTGTTATTGTCATGTCTGCATGCGTGTTACGACTGCGCGGGCGAGAAATCAGCCTCAGTTCTGAGCATGACACCTGCGGTGACAGAAACCCGATTGCGGCCGGCATGTTTGGCCGCATAAAGCGCTTTGTCAGCGAGGTTCAGCAGAACATCAATATTGTCATCCTTCGAGGTTAGTGAAGCAATGCCAATCGAGACAGTAACACTCAGTGGCAAGCCATTGCCCAGTGGTACTTTCGCGTCAGCGATAGCTTCTCGCAATCGTTCGGCGACCCTGATGGCTTCTTCCTCATTGGTTTCCGGCAATAGAATCGCAAATTCCTCGCCGCCCACACGACCAATGATATCGACGACCCGTAACGTGTCTTGGCATACGGTCGCCAGCTTTTGAAGAACAATATCACCGACCTTGTGGCCATAGGTATCGTTGATTTTTTTGAAATGATCAACATCCAGCATGAAGATAGACAGTTCACCGCCGTAGCGTACCACACGCGTTAGTTCGTGTTCGGCCTGCTGCATAAAATGGCCACGATTAT
>JAQUHG010000372.1 GCA_028683735.1 Tolumonas sp.
ATTAAGTGATGTATTCCACTGCCTAAAAAGCTATCATGCGCCGGTTTTCTCAACAGCAGAAATTGAGCATTAATTGAACGATATGAATCAAAAAGCACTGGCACCTAAAGTCGGTTTTATCTCTCTTGGTTGCCCAAAAAATCTGGTCGATGCTGAACGCATTCTGACCCAGTTACGCACCGAAGGTTATGACGTGGTGAATAACTACGACAATGCCGAATTAGTGATCGTGAACACCTGTGGTTTCATCGACAGCGCAGTGCAAGAGTCACTGGAAGTGATTGGTGAAGCGTTGCAGGAAAACGGCAAGGTTATCGTCACCGGTTGTCTGGGTGCCAAAGAAGATCAGATCCGCGAAGTGCACCCGAAGGTGCTGGAAATTTCCGGCCCGCACGCTTATGAGCAGGTGTTAAGCCATGTTCATAAATATGCAGCAAAACCAGAGCACAACCCGTTCCTGAGCTTAGTGCCAGAACAAGGTGTTAAGCTGACACCGAAACATTACGCCTACCTGAAAATCTCTGAAGGCTGTAATCACCGCTGCACGTTCTGCATCATTCCATCGATGCGTGGCGATCTCGACAGCCGCGCCATTGGTGACGTGCTGGGTGAAGCAAAACGCCTGAAAAATGCCGGCGTAAAAGAAATTCTGGTGATTTCACAAGACACCTCCGCCTACGGTGCTGATTTGAAACACCGCACTGGCTTCTACGAAGGCTCGCCAGTGAAAACCAGCATGCTGGGTCTGTGTGAAGAATTATCCAAAATGGGCATGTGGGTGCGTTTGCACTACGTTTACCCTTACCCGCATGTGGATGATGTGATCCCATTGATGGCGGAAGGTAAGATCCTGCCGTATCTGGATATTCCGCTGCAGCATGCCAGCCCGCGTATTCTGAAACTGATGAAACGTCCGGGCGCGATTGAGCGCACATTGGAGCGTATTCAGGAATGGCGCCGCATTTGCCCTGACCTGACACTGCGTTCCACCTTCATTGTTGGCTTCCCGGGCGAAACCGAAGAAGACTTCCAAATGCTGCTCGATTTCTTAGAAAAAGCGGAATTGGATCGTGTCGGTTGCTTCAAATACAGCCCAGTCGATGGCGCAAAAGCCAACGAGTTGCCAGATCCAATTCCAGAAGAGATTCAGGAAGAACGTTTTCACCGCTTCATGGAATTACAGCAGAAAATTTCTGCCCGCCGTCTGGCTGCCAAAGTCGGTCGTCAGTTGGATGTGATTGTTGATGAAGTTGATGAAGAAGGCGCGATTGGCCGCAGCTTCGCCGATGCACCGGAAATTGATGGTGTGGTTTACTTAAACGGTGAAACCAGCCTGAAACCGGGTGATATCGTTAAAGTGACAATCGAAAACTCTGATGAATATGATTTATGGGGAACAGTAGTTCGATAAGTATCGACTTATCAACTTGCTGAAAGGATAACAGGAAGAATTTACCGACCCTCTGCGCCATGGATGGCGCAGCGGAGCCCTCAGGGATGAGTTTACGGCGTGTCGGGGAAATTGTTCCTGTTGTCCGCCCCACTGAAAGCCCGTAGCATTCACTACGGGCTTTTTGCTACCCAATATCCAGGATCGATTATTCGATACCCTGACTACGTAGATAATCTTCGTAGTTACCACCGAAGTCAATGATCTTCTCTGGGGTGATTTCCAGAATACGGCCCGCCAATGAGCTAACAAACTCACGGTCGTGCGATACGAAAATCAACGTGCCTGGATACATCTCCAGCGCCATATTCAGTGATTCGATCGATTCCATATCCAAGTGGTTGGTTGGCTCGTCCATCACCAGAATGTTGGGTTTCTGCAGCATCAGTTTACCAAACAACATACGGCCTTTTTCACCACCCGACAGCACTTTGACCTGCTTACGAATGTCGTCTTGGTTGAACAGCAAACGACCCAACACGCTACGAATAGCCTGTTCGTCATCGTTCTCTTGTTTCCACTGATACATCCAGTCAAATACGGTCAGGTCATTGTCAAAATCATCCGCATGATCCTGCGAGTAATAGCCGATTTTGGCGTTTTCAGACCATTTCACCGAACCAGTATCTGGCGTCAATTCACCAACCAGCGTTTTGATCAGCGTGGTTTTACCGATACCGTTGGTACCCAGCACCGCGATCTTCTCACCGACTTCCACCATCAATTTGAAACCTTTGAACAATGGGCCATTATCATAGCCTTTGCTCAGGTTTTCGATTTCCAGAATGTTGCGATACAGCTTCTTGTCCTGTTCAAAACGGATGAACGGATTTTGACGGCTGGATGCTTTCACTTCTTCAATCTTGATCTTATCGATCTGCTTCAGACGAGACGTCGCCTGACGAGATTTAGACGCGTTGGCACTAAAGCGGCTAACGAATGATTGCAGGTCAGCGATTTGTGCTTTCTTCTTCGCATTATCAGACAACAGACGCTCACGCGCTTGGGTAGCCGCAGACATGTATTCGTCATAATTACCCGGATAAACGCGCAGTTCGCCGTAGTCCAGATCGGCCATGTGGGTACAGACCGTGTTCAGGAAGTGACGGTCATGCGAAATGATAACCATGGTGCTTTCACGCGCATTCAACGTATCTTCCAACCAGCGGATAGTGTTGATATCCAAGTTGTTGGTTGGTTCATCGAGCAACAGAATGT
>JAQUHG010000373.1 GCA_028683735.1 Tolumonas sp.
GTATTGCAATACCAGATGGCGATTCAGGCTATCCAGCCCCTGCAGCGGTTCATCCAAGATCAGTAAGGTTGGATGTTTCACCATTGCGCGGGCAATCAGCAATAAACGCTGTTGTCCGTAGGAAAGTTGAAGAAATGATGCTTGCTCTTGTTTTTCCATACCGAGCAATTTCAGCCATTGGCGGGCCAGTTTAATTTCCTGATCGCCGGGTTGCTGATACAGGCCAATGGAATCATAAAAGCCCGACAGCATCACGGTCAGTGGTGTGCCCGCCACACGATAAGCCATATGTAATGCTGGGCTGACAATGCCCATGTGTTGTTTTATTTCCCAGATACTTTCCCCTGAGCCGCGACGTCGGCCAAATAACGTAATGTTGTTGTTATAACACTGCGGATGATCGCCAGTGATCAGATGTAATAACGTGGTTTTACCACAGCCATTGGGGCCGGCAATATGCCAGTGCTCACCGTGATTTAATTGCCAGCTGAGATCATGCAATATGACCCGGTCGTCATAACTGACTTGGATCTGCTGCAGCTCAATTAAAGGATCAGCAAAAGTCGTTTTTTCAGTTTGATGTAACGCTGGTGGCAGTGTTAACTCGGTTGCAGAAGCACAATGCAATAACTGTTGCGTCAGCGGATCAGCAAAGAAGGTGTCTCTGGGTTGCAGATGCTGGAATTGGCAATCCAAGATCCAACCTAATTGCTCAGCAAACGGCGGGATCTCATCAAAGCGATTTACGATCAAGGCTAAGGCCATGCCCTTTTGTAACAGCTGTTCTAAGGTAGCCATCAGTTGTGCTCGCGCCTGCACATCCAGCCCATCAAACGGTTCATCCAGAATCAATAATTCAGGTTCTGACATCAAAGCTTGAGCTAATAACACTTTACGACCTTCACCGCTGGATAATGCCGTAAATGGTTGTGCGAGCAGATGGCTGATCCCGAATAATGCGGCTAATTCATGGCAATGCGTGGTGTTGTGATGCGTCTGTTGAATCAGATTTTCCACTGAAGTAGCAATCTCTTCTTCCGCACCCAGCATATCGGTATTCGTTCGTTGCCACTCGTCATCATAAAGTTTAATCTGTTTCTCAAAAGAGACCATTTCAGACCGCAGATGATGAGTCAATTCTCCAGACTCTGTGGGTAATTCCTGATTTAAAATGCGTGCCATTATGGTCTTACCGCTACCGTTGTTACCGATAATCGCACAGCATTCACCGGCGTTAAGATGAAAAGAAGAAATGGTTAATTTTTTGTCGGTTCCAACAGGGAATGTGGCTGCATTTATAGTTAGCATGAGCAAATACCTCGGGAAAGTAGATGATGCTTGGTCAACATAGCGGGTAAAAATAAAAACGGGCACCACAGATGTAAAACATTCATCTGAAAAAATATAAATAACGCGGCGGGATCAACATGGAAAACCCAGCAGGCGAAATCCTTTATCAGGAATTGCCATATCATGTATTACTTACATCGAATGCGAAGCGCAGTCCGTTAAAGACTATTTGGTTGGTAATGTTGCTTTCGGTGATTGGGCTCACCATCTTTGGCCATCTGCTAACCATCAACTCTGGTTTGCTTTTTATCAATAACGGCACGTTATCTCTCCAGCTAGATCCAACGGTTTCACTAAGTTTACTGTCATTACTCTGGTTTGGCTTACGCTGGAGTTTATTGCCACTGTTTGCCATTACATTACTGCAAATGAGTTTGTATGGCGAGATACCTCAGGCATTGGTTTTTGCTGCCAGTCATCTGATGTTATTTGGCATGATTGCGCAGGCATATCGTTCATTGCCATTGTCATTAGATTTTAAGCACCTGCATAGCTGGTTTACCTTTTTGTTGGTGATGTTTATTAGCTGTTCCATTGGCGCGGGCGTTGATCTGCTGCTGAGTAATATCGTGGCTACTGCGCAGTATCAGCATTGGTTGCAATGGTGGGTGTGTAATTGGTTAGACGCAATCATGATCTTGCCATTGCTGTTTTGTTTCACACCCTATGTTCATCAATACCGTGGGCATCTTTTTCCAATAACTACCACGTCTATTTACCCACGCCGGCAGGCAACGTTATCAGTTATTTTGCTGATTTCGGGAGTGTTACTTTATCTTTCATTGTCTTATTCATTGGGGCTGAGTTCGCTGGCTGCGGCCACATCTGACGCTGAAAAAACAGTAGGGCGTTTTTCCGAGATAGTCTTACTGACGTTGTGTATATCTGGTTTTATTATGATCAGCCTTGCGTATCTTGGTTATCATATTTTCCGACATTGGTCTGTTTTTCTGGAGTATCAAGCCCATGAAGCCATACGGGCAAATGAGGCTAAATCACACCTGTTGTCAAAGATGACGCAGGAATTACATACCCCCTTAAATACCATTACCGGTTTAACTCGCTTAGTCTTGGGTTCTACGCTGACACCACCACAACGTGAACATATCAACAAAATCAGAACATCAGCAGCCTTGTTAAATAGCGTAATTAACGAGCTGTTGGATTACTCCAAAATTGAAGCTAACCAGTTGGCATTAGAGTTTACCGCGTTTGCTTTAGAAGAGGTGGTGAACCGTGTTGCTGGTGTATTAAGTCCCAACTGTAGTGAAAGACGAATTTCTTTTATTGTCGATTTATCTCCCGATATTCCTCG
>JAQUHG010000374.1 GCA_028683735.1 Tolumonas sp.
ATTCGATGATAGTCGCCAAACGGATGTGTGCATCGCCCTGATAGTTAATCGCTCTGGCTGCTAGAACTGCCAGTAAAGGACGAACACGTTTACCGCCACCACTGATAATGTAATAGGCGAGCTGATTAACCAAAGCGACATCTGATTGCAATCGTTGATAAATCAGTTGATTTACCGCTTGCATATCGTCATCGGCGAGAGTGCGGATAACTTGTTGATCCATGGGCGTTCTAAAATGCTCTCGGGCTAGCGTGCAGGCTAAAGATTGTCGTTAATTCTACATGAAACAAATCTCAAGTGCAGTCTTTGGGCTCTATTCATCCGCGGTATGACGCGAAATTACACAAGATAGTGATTTGCTTATTGCGTAATGGGTGCAACTTGCGTAAAATCCGCGGCCATTGTCATTAGG
The DNA here is from genome assembly GCA_028683735.1 of Tolumonas sp. Taxonomy (GTDB): domain Bacteria; phylum Pseudomonadota; class Gammaproteobacteria; order Enterobacterales; family Aeromonadaceae; genus Tolumonas. Next base: position 413 of record JAQUHG010000374.1, read on the forward strand.
TTTAAGTGCATCGGCGTTTTAAGAAAAACAGAATACGCCGTTATGCCGAATTCGGAGTTTTAAACATGTACGCGGTTATCCTAAGTGGTGGAAAACAGCATCGTGTAGCTGAAGGTCAGGTTTTGCGCCTGGAAAAACTGGAAGCTGCAACTGGTGCGGCCGTTGAATTTGATAAAGTGTTGATGGTTACTAATGGCGACGACGTTAAAGTTGGCGCACCTTATGTAGCTGGCGGCAAAGTTGTTGCTGAAGTTGTTGCGCACGGTCGCGGTGATAAAGTTCACATCGTGAAATTCCGTCGTCGTAAGCATCATCGTAAACAAGCTGGCCATCGTCAGTGGTTCACTGAAGTGAAAATCACTGCTATCAACGCGTAATTCAGGAGAGTTTTTAAATGGCACATAAGAAAGCTGGCGGTTCCTCGCGCAACGGCCGTGACTCTGAAAGCAAACGCCTGGGTGTTAAACGTTTCGGTGGTGAAAGCGTACTGGCAGGTAGCATCATCGTTCGTCAACGTGGCACCAAGTTCCATGCTGGTGTGAACGTGGGTTGTGGTAAAGACCACACTCTGTTCGCAACTGCAACTGGTACTATCAAGTTTGAAATTAAAGGTCCTAACAACCGTAAATATGTCAGCATCGTAGCTGAATAATTTTTGCGTTGTAAGACACAAGCCCTGCCGTAATGGCGGGGCTTTGTTATTTGCGGCATTTAAACACAGCGTAATATCGATTTCTGCGCAAGCCTGACCTCTGTCTGTTCTCTGTGAATATCATTATGGGGTAGGGTTTGTTCTCAAGGGAATGGCTGTAATGTGGCCAACAATGGTTGGTTATTCTCTATAATGTAATTGGAAGCAAACAGGGGAGCCTGACGTCATGAAATTTGTTGATGAAGTCCTGGTCCGGGTTGAAGCCGGTGACGGTGGTAATGGTTGCGTTAGCTTCCGTCGTGAAAAATATGTACCTAATGGTGGTCCGGATGGTGGTGACGGTGGTGATGGCGGTGATGTTTACCTGCTGGCCGATAATAACCTGAACACGCTGATTGACTATCGTTTTGAGCGTTTCCACATGGCTGAGCGTGGCGAAAATGGTCGCGGTGCAAACTGTACTGGTGCGCGCGGTAAAGATCTGGTGTTGACAGTACCTGTGGGTACGCGTGCCACCGATGAAGATACTGGCGAAGTGCTGGGTGATCTGACTAAACATGGTGATCGCATGCTGATTGCCAAAGGCGGATTCCATGGTTTGGGTAATACCCGCTTCAAAAGCTCAGTAAACCGTGCTCCACGTCAGAAAACGATGGGAACGAAAGGCGAACAGCGCAACCTGAAAATGGAACTGTTGTTACTGGCAGATGTGGGGATGTTGGGTTTACCTAATGCAGGTAAATCAACTTTCATCCGTGCTGTCTCTGCTGCACGCCCTAAAGTTGCTGATTATCCATTTACCACTTTGGTTCCAAACCTGGGTGTGGTTCGTGTTGGTACCCAGCGTTCTTTCGTGGTCGCTGATATTCCTGGTCTTATTGAAGGTGCTGCCGAAGGCGCTGGCTTAGGTATTCGTTTCCTGAAACATCTGGAACGTTGCCGTGTGTTGTTGCACCTGGTTGATGTTTGCCCGGTTGATGAGTCTGATCCGGCTGAAAATGCCAAGGTTATTATTCATGAACTGGAAAAATACAGCCCGAAACTGGCATCCAAACCACGCTGGTTGGTATTTAACAAAATGGATCTGATGCTGGAAGAAGAAGCAGAAGAAGTCATTAAGCGTGTAATGGAAGCGCTGGAATGGGAAGGTGAAGTATTCCGTATTTCAGCTATTAACAAAGAAGGCACTGCTCCTATTTGTTATAAAATTGCTGAATATCTGGAGTCATTGCCGAAAGAAGAGTTGGCACAATCTGCTGTACCAGAAACTGTCGAGTTCATGTGGGATGATTACCACAAAGAACAACTGGCCAAGGTTGCTAACGTTGAAACCGACGATTTCGATGATGATGATTGGGACGAAGATGACGACGACGGCGTTGAAATCATCTATACCCGTGAATAATAATAATCCCTCACATTGTGAGGGATTTTTGTTTTGAGGTAGTTAGTGTCTATATTTGCCAGTGCATCACCCTTTGAGATATTTATTTATCGTCATATTCGTATTATCCATGTCATCAAAATCTGCCTCGCCCTTTTAATTGCTCACCTGATCAATGCGGCCTTTCCCGTTCCTCATTTTGCGTGGACCTC
>JAQUHG010000092.1 GCA_028683735.1 Tolumonas sp.
AAGATTACAGCCGTGTCTTGTCGCCACAAACGACGTTTGCGGATGAAGATCCACATGCAGCGGCTTGTCGTGCTATAGCGTTAGGCTTGTGGGACTGGCAACGGAAAACCTACACCAGCGGTTATGCCTTAAGCCTTAGTGGTGGTGCTGACTCGGCGCTGTGCGGCACCTTGGTGTGGTTTGCTCAAGTGCAGGCTGCGCTGACATTGGGTGAAGATGTCTATCGTCAGGTGCTGGCGCAAGGGCGTATCGATGTGCCGGTGCGTGGTGATAAACCGCTGCTGGCGTGGATCCACGATGATGTGATGCCAAATGTGCTGACCACGGTGTATCAGGGCTCAGCGCACAGCGGCAATGTGACTCGCAGTGCCGCCGCAGGCTTGGCCGATGAAATGGGCGCACAGCATCACGACTGGTCGATTGCCGAACTGGTGGCGGGTTATCTGAAACTGGTCAACGATCTCACGCCTGAGAACCCAATGACGTGGGAAAAAGACGATCTGGCGCTGCAAAACATTCAGGCGCGGGTGCGCTCGCCGGGTATTTGGCTGATTGCGAATCGTCAGAACAAATTGCTGATGGCAACCTCAAATCTGTCAGAAGCCAGTGTTGGTTATTGCACCATGGATGGTGACACCTCTGGTGTATTGTCACCGATTGGTGGCGTGAGTAAATCGCGCGTGTTGCAGATCAACCGCTACATCATGGAACAGGGCATTCCGCTACAAGACAGCCCCGACCTGCCGCGTCTGGCATTGGCCGCGATGGAGGCGATCGTGCATCAGGCACCAACCGCTGAGCTGCGTCCGGTGGAGCAAACTGATGAAGCCGATCTGATGCCTTATCCGGTGATGGATGCCATCCGTCGCATTAACCAAACGCAGAATGTCACACCGAAAGGGGTGTTGCAGGTGTTGTTACGCGGTGAATATGCGCAAGTGTATTCCAAAGAACAGTTGGTGGCGTGGATCAAACGTTACTTTGGTCTGTATTGCCGTAATCAGTGGAAACGTGAGCGTATTGCCGCCAGTTTCCATATTGAAGCCGACAGTGCCGATCCGAAGACCTACCGCCGTTTCCCGATTTTGGCCAATCAGTTAAAACGCGAACTTGCTGAAATGGAAGCGTTCGCGAGACAAATCTAGCGTCTTTTGAGGGCATGGCAAGATACGCATGCCCTCTAATTTCATCCGTCAGATTACTGTCGGGGTATAGCCCGCATCATCCAGCAACGCGACTAACGCCTCGGCTGTCAATGTCCCTTCCACGGCCACTTTATGCTGGCTTAAATCAATCTCGATCTTGGCGTCTTGATCTGCTTGTTGGATCAGTTTCGTTATCGTGGCAACACAATGCTGGCAAGTCATGTCAGGTACGTGCAGTGTGGTCATGGTGTTTCTCCTCTGTGTTTTTTATTACTTTGCACCTTGCCATCGTTGGAAGGTCAAGTAAGCCGCATAATAAATCACCAACTTGACCTTGCCATGATGTCAAGGCTGAAGCTATTACTATAGCAAGTGGGTTGGAGATAAATCATGACCAAACATACAACACAGCGTGTCATTTTGCCCATACAGGGCATGCATTGCGCCGCCTGCGTGACACGGTTGGAAAAGGTGCTGGGGAAAGTGAGCGGTGTTACGACCGCTAATGTCAATTTGGCGACTGAAAAAGCCCAGATCGAAAGTGATAGCCCGTTACCGGTTGCTGATTTGATTACGGTGGTGGATAAAGCCGGTTTTAGTGTGCCACAGCGAGTCGTAACTTTACAGATCAAGGGGATGCATTGTGCCGCATGCGTGACGCGATTGGAGAAAGTCTTACGCCGCGAGCCGGGCGTTATTTCGGCGGTGGTGAATCTGGCGACTGAAAAAGCACGCATTCAAGCAGTCGTTGATGTCACCGATGCGCAGTTGTTGCAAGCGATTTCGCGGGCCGGATATGAAGGTCTGTTGCCTGACACTAACAACGCAGCCGCTGCCGCAGACGATAAAAATAAGCGTGATACCGACCGTGACTGGTTGATTGCCGGTGCGCTGTGCACCACACCCTTGTTGTTACCGATGCTGGCCGGATTGTGGGGAGCGCAATTCCAGCTGCCGGAGTTCTGGCAATGGTTACTGGCTTCGATAGTGCAGTTTGGGCTGGGTTGGCGCTTCTATCGTGGTGCCTGGGCCGCCGTGCGGGTAGGCAGCAGTAATATGGATGTGTTGGTCGCGTTAGGCACGACAGCAGCCTATGGTTTGTCGCTCTATCAATGGCTGTTTCAGGCACATCATGCCCATCTCTATTTTGAATCCTCTGCCACGGTAATTACGCTGGTCTGGTTTGGTAAATGGCTGGAGCAGCGTGCTAAACGGCAAACCAGTGAAGCGATCCGCGCATTACAGGCATTACGCCCGGAACAGGCATGGGTGGAACGCGATGGGCAGGCGCAATGGTTGGCACTGGCGCTGCTGCAACTGGGTGATCGGGTGCGGGTGCGTGCCGGGGAACGTATTCCCGTTGATGGTGTGATTGTTGATGGTGCCAGTCATCTGGATGAATCGTTACTGACCGGCGAAAGTTTACCGGTCAGCAAGCAGACCGGCGATAGTGTTAGTACCGGTGCGATGAATGGGGAAGGGTTACTGTGGCTGAAAACGACAGCGCTGGGTGAAAATACCTTACTGGCGCGGATCATCGCACGTGTCGAACAAGCGCAGATGGCGAAACCGCCGATCCAGCAAAAAGTCGATCAGATCAGTGCGGTGTTTGTTCCGATCGTATTGGTTTTGGCGCTGCTAACCGTCACCGGTTGGTATCTGTTTACCGGGTTAGGCGAACCGGCACTCATTCATGCGGTTTCGGTGCTGGTCATTGCTTGCCCTTGCGCGTTGGGGTTGGCAACTCCGGCAGCAATTATGGCGGGAACCGGTACGGCGGCGCGGCATGGCATTTTGATCCGCGATGCGGAGGTGCTGGAAAAAGCCGAAAAAGTGAACATGGTAGTGTTTGATAAAACCGGCACGCTGACGCAAGGGCATCCGGCATTATGCGCCCAGCAATCGGTTGGTATCAGTGAACAACAGGCATTATTACTAGCAGCAGCTTTGCAACAAGGCAGTGCGCATCCGCTCGGTGTGGCACTACAAAACGCGGCACAACAGCAAGCCTTAGATTTACCGACATTGTCTGAGGTGAGCACGACAGCAGGGATTGGCGTACAAGGTCAATGGCAGAATGTCACTTATGCGCTGGTCGGCGGGCAAGGATTAATACAACGCCAGCTAACGCCAGAAAGCACCTTACAAGCTGGTGTGGAATTACAATATCAGCAAGGGCGAACCGTCTCCTGGCTGATTGCCGGCGAGCAAGTTGTGGCTTGGTTTGCATTTCAAGATCCACCGAAAGCAGAAGCCGCGGCGGCCATCAAAACACTGCAACAGCAGGGCATAAAAGTAGCGCTGCTGAGTGGTGATCATCAACAAAGCGTGCAGCAGATGGCCGATCTGCTCGGCATTGATGAAATGGCGGCACAAGTGTTACCAGAACAGAAAGCTGAAGCGATCGTGCGCTGGCGTAAACAGGGTTTTGTTGTCGCCATGGTGGGGGATGGCATCAATGATGCGCCCGCGTTGGCCGAATCAGATCTGGGTATAGCCATGGGATCGGGCACCGATGTGGCGATGGCCAGTGCCGCGATGACATTGATGCGTAACGATCCACGTGCAGTGGCGGATGCATTAGTGATTGCCCGTTTAACCAGTCGCAAGATCCGGCAAAATCTGTTCTGGGCGTTTATCTACAATGTGGTGGCGTTACCACTCGCGGTATTTGGTTTTCTCGACCCCATGTTGGCGGGGGCGGCGATGGCATTCAGCTCTGTCAGTGTCGTGACAAATGCCTTATGGTTAACCCGCTGGCAGCCCAAATGGGCGATCGGAAAGGCTGTGTTGTAGGAGAAAAGGGAGTAGTAAGTCATGTCTGAAATTTTTCTGACCATCGGTGAAATGGCCAAACGCAGTGGGCTGACGGCCAAGATGATCCGGCATTATGAAAGTTTGGCGTTATTGCCACCCGCAGTGCGTAGTGAAGCCGGTTACCGGCATTATCAGGAAGCGGATGTGCAGCAACTGCGTTTTATCCGACAGGCCCGAGAGCTGGGTTTTTCGCTACCGCAAATTGGTGAACTGCTCAATTTATGGCATGACCAGCAGCGACCAAGCAGTAAGGTGAAGCAGGTAGCACAGCAACATATTGCAGTATTAGAGCAAAAAATTACTGAGTTAACGCAGATGAAAAGTGCGCTGGAAGCACTGGTCAGTCGTTGTCATGGTGATGACAGTTCTGATTGTCCGATTCTGGATGAGTTGGCTCAGTCATCGAGGGCTTGCTGTCATCGTGTCGAAGCAGAATAAATAGACGGATAGCGGCATGATTGATCATGCCGCTGTTGAGATATTAATGACGGGTAGGCAATTTGTAACTGCGGACCATCTCATCCATCATTTGGGCATGCTGGTTTAGCGTCATACTGGCTTGCGCTAAATCAGTCACCACCTGCTCGGTTTCTTCCACCGAATCACGAATCGCCACCAGACTGTCAGCGACCTGATCAGCGACCACACCTTGTTCTTCGGCAGACGCCGCAATCATCTCACTGCGTTCCGCTAAATGGCCGGTTTGTGCGGCAATTTCCTCAAAACCAGTGCTGGCTTTCTGGGCATTTTCGACCGCCATATTGGCGGCATCAATACTGTTTTGCATCAATGATACCGCCTGACGAGTGCCTTGTTGCAGGCCGGCGATCATATTAGCGATTTCCTGCGTGGCTTGTTGTGTACGACTGGCCAATGTACGAACTTCATCGGCGACTACGGCAAAACCGCGACCTTGTTCACCAGCACGTGCTGCTTCAATCGCGGCATTCAGCGCCAACAGATTGGTTTGTTCGGAAATACCGCGAATCGTGTCAACGACCGAGCCGATCACCGCTACCTTTTGTTCAACACCATTTACGGAGTCTGCGCTGGTGGATAAATTATCAAACAAGGTATTCATTGAATTGATGGCATCACGGATTTGCTTCACGCCGGATGCAGCCAGCTGATCAGTATTACGCGTGGCATCCGATGCATCATTGGCATTACGTGCGACTTCTCGCACGGTAGTGGCCATCTCTTCCATGGATGCGGCGACAGAGTCCAGACGCAGGCGTTCATCACGCACCGCATGATCAACCTGACTCATGCCGGTATTCATTTGTGCTGAAGCACTGGCCAGAGCAAGTGACATTTCTTGTTGTTGCAGCAGCATTTGCGCCAGATTATTCCGGGTTTCTTCTACAGCCTGGTCAATTTGCGCAAACTCATCTTTCCCGCTGCTTTTTTGTGACAGGCTTAAATTACGTTGCGTAATACGACTTAGTGCCTGTAATGAAGCGTGTACTTGCTGGCCGATTGCTTTACTAAACAGAGTAATAACGCCGCCAATTAACAACAGCATGATGGCGATTAGCTCGGCACTTTGTTTCAGATAATTGGTAAAGGCGCGATCGGCACGATCCACATAAACACCGGATACCAGCATGTAATCGCCCAACGGATAAACATGAGCGACCTTAAGAATACGTTCGGTCGTGCCTGGTTTTACATAAGGGTAAACGATGGATTCTGGTGTATTACCTTGACCAATACGTGCAAAGGCTTGGTTTACATTTTCATCACGGCCTTCGACTTGTACGGGATCTAACATGCCGCCTTCACGGCTGGCACTTGGTGGATAAATAATCAATTTACCCTGTCGGTCGGTCAGGAAAGCATAACCAGATTGATCTTTTTCCCAACGCGTATTCATCAGTGTTTGACGGGCAATTGTCATGAATTTAGTTGGTTCATTCTGTAATGCTGCCGCAAGTTGCGCATGTAATCCCTGCACTTGATTAACCATGCCATGCACAATTTCTTCTCGGATCACATCCCGCGCCGAGTAAGCATTCCATAGGTTGCCGGCAATGGTACATAACATCACCAAAGCCAATAAGATCATCATCTTTCCGGCAAAACGGAAATTGGCGATAAATTTACTAAAACCGGATGAGGAATGACTCGTGGATGTACCATATTCCGCTGTTCGGTAGGTATAAGCTTCCTGATAACTGGCCATGTATTATTCCCTTGTGTATAAAATTTTGTATTGTTATTTCTTGTTTAAATGAACGTGGGCGACACTTTTATTTAGGAATAAATTTAATCTGTCGCCAGATTCTTATTATTTGTTGTTTTTGATAATTGTTTAATTATGGATATATATCACTGGTTTTTAATAAACGACCTTACAATCGGTTGTATGTTGCGCAGTTTAACTGAAATTGATAAAAGGAGTAAAGTTTTAGGTAAATCGTTTTCATGGGGGGGAATTGCTGGCTTTTATGCCTTTTTTTAGTGCAAAAAGCTGATGTTGTATTTATGTTATAATTAATGAAAACATATTTGTAACAATGTTTCATTTTATTTTCATTTACTTCATTTTATTTCAAGTTGGTATTTAAATAAAATTTATAATCTATTTGTTAATGCCAAATTATTATTTAAATACCAACTGGGTTTCAAATAACAACCAATCTTATCGAAGATCACAAATTTACATACGAAACTTTCATTGTTGAATACGAACACACACTTTGGATCTACACTTAACTTGAGCTACAGAGTCTGTTGTTTATGACTAAGGTGTTTGAGATGACGAAGTGTAAAACGATGGAATTAAGTTACGATCTTGAGAGTATGACGCCAGTTGAAGAACAACAGTTTTGGTACGAATTCGAAACTATGTTATTCCGCGCTCGTGATGGTAGCGGTATGCAACTGTCGAAGGTAAACATCATCAACAATTCAGTAACGTCTGGCTCTGAATCTGAAATTACCCTGCATTAAGCATTAATCCGGCAATGGTGGCTCGACTGCAATGAGCCACCGTCGCTATGACCTGCCGCCATTCAATATCTGTTAATTCAATTGGCCAATTGAGACGCTTATTCAGCAATGCTTTACCGCAGGCAAAACCCACGAGTGGCCCCAGATAAGCCTGTGTCAGTAAGATATTTTCTTCTGTATTGATGGGCGTTTTGGTGATGATGGCAATTAATTCACCGATGAGTTGATGTGCGGGTTCGATAAAACCACGTTGTAAAATAGTAAATGCGGCAGTGGGATGAAATTGTTCGCGGGTCAGAAAAATGAACCAGCTGCTTTGATGCTCAGGGGTGAAGGCAATTTCTGCCAGTTTGATGGTGCATTCCAGTAACAGGTTTTGTGGTGCTTCGTGGTTGAGTCGTGAATGTATGTTTTTTTGCAAAGCATTCACTTGCGGGCCCACCGAAGCGGCGATCTGTTCCGCAATCGCCAGATAAACCCCTTCTTTGCCACCAAAATGATAGGGGATCGCTGCCTGATTAACTTGTGCTGTAGTAGCTAACTGGCGAGTTGTCACGCCATCAAAACCATAGTGGCCAAACAGCATCAGCCCGGTATCAATCAGACGTTGTCGGGTTGCTTCACTCCGTGGATCAGTAAGAGGGTTTGTTTGCATAACCAGCTCCCGTCAAAGTTGGGTTTGCGTGACAGCCCGGCGAAACCGGGTCAACGCAACCAAAAAAAACACAACGCCAAGCCCGATCATCGCCAGCAGATCTGGCCAGATGATTGTCATCCCTGCGCCACGGTACAAAATAGCCTGCGCAACACGGACAAAGTAAGTAGAAGGCGCTGCCAGCATGATGTGTTGCACCAATGGCGGCATGCTTTCACGTGGCGTGATCCCACCGGAGAGCATTTCCAGCGGTATGATAGTTAAAATGATCAGCAAACCGAGCTGTGGCATCGAGCGGGCCAGTGTGCCGAGAAAAATTCCGATAGACGCTGCGGAAAATAGATAAAGCACAGTGCCAAACAGGAATAGGGGTAAGGAGCCCGCGATAGGAACCTCCAGCACACCTTGTATCACCAAGGTTAAGGCGACGATGGTACCCAAAAGTACGGCTAAACTATTGGCCCATATTTTGGCCATCATGATTTCAAATGGCGTTAGTGGCATGACGAGCAGGTGTTCCAGCGTGCCATGTTCCCGCTCGCGGATAAACGCCGCGCCCACCAGAATGATGGTCAGCATATTAATGTTGTTGATCACCTCCATCACGCCGCCGAACCAGTAACCGGTCAGATTCGGGTTAAAACGAACCCGGGTAACCAGTTGGATAGGCAATGTCGTGCTGTCGCGTTTCCCGGTCAGATATTCATTCAGTTCCGCGGCAAAAATTTGCTGGATGTAATTAGCACCAATAAATGATTGGCTCATGACTGTGGCATCAATGTTGATTTGGATGGTAGGCCAACGGCCTGCTTTCAGATCGCGCTGGAAATCAGTCGGGATCACAATGGCAAAAGAGTATTGCCCCTGATCCAGAGCGGCATCCATTTGTTGCAGTGTGATTTGTTCCGGTGGGTTAAAAAATGGCGGCGTCAGTGCGTCACTTAGACGCGCCGATAGTGGCGAGTGATCTTGGTCGACAATCGCGACCGGCGCATGATTCAGCTCTTGTGATACCCCTTTGGCGGCACTGTAGATCCCACCGGTAAAGGCCCAGACGATCAACAGTAATAGCACCCGATCTGCCCACAGACTGCGTAATTCTTTGATGCCCAGCCGCCAGATGTTATTCATATGTGCATTCATGTCGGCCTACCTTTCCTGCTTGGGTAACAAGGCGAGAGAGAGCAGTGTCAGTACAGGAATAAATGCGCTCAGCGCCAGTAACGGGCCGAGCAGATCGTAAAAACCGAGAGCTTTGGTAAAGACACCGCGGCTGATGATCAAAAAATAGGTTGCTGGAAAACATTGGCCGATGCCATATGCCATGCCGGTTAATGAACCTACGGGGGTGGTAAGACCGGAAAACTGTACCGTTGGTAACATGGTCAGGATTGCCGTACCAAACAGCGCAGCGATCTGTGTACGGGTGAAGGTGGAGATGACTAACCCAACGCCAGTGGTGGTCGTTACATATAACAACGCACCCAATGTTAAGGTAAACAGGCTGCCTTTTACCGGCACCTCAAATAACCAGATCGCTTGTAATAACAGACAGCAATAACTCGCCATCGACACAACAATGTAGGGCAGTTGTTTACCGAGTAAAAATTCAAGACGTGTAACCGGCGTGACATACAGATTGGTGATCGAACCGAGTTCTTTTTCCCGCACCACGCCCAGCGCCATCAAAATGGCAGGAATAAAGACCAGCAATAAGGGGAATACGGCTGGCACCATGGCATAGATGCTGCGGAAATCCTGATTATAGCGGTAGCGTAATGCCAGATCGGTGGGTAGCAACTGCGGCGTAGTCCCGGTTGTTTCAGTGATCAGATCGAGCAGATATTGCTGATGCAGACCTTGTACATAACCGAGTGCAGTTTCGCCCCGATACGGTAAAGCCCCATCGATCCAGGCGGCTATTTCCGGATGCCGGTTGACGCGCAGGTTATGGCCAAACCCCGGCGGGATCTCCAGTGCCACAGTGAGTTCACCGCTGCGCATCCGTTGTTCCAGTTCCTGTTCATTATGAAGCGGAGCTTGTTGCTGGAAATAACGGGAACCGGCCATGTTTTGTATATAAGTACGTGATTCTGGCGACTGATCGCGATCCAGTACCGCAAAGCGCAGGTTTTCGACATCCATCGAAATACCATTACCCAGCACAAACATCAGTAATACCGAACCTAACAGTGCAAACGACAGCCGGATGGTATCGCGTTTTAATTCCAGCGCCTCCCGATAGGCATACGCCAGCAATCGACGCAGACTAAACGCGCGGTAGCGCGAGTTATGTGGTGTCGTGACTGGGGTCGGTTGATCATCAGGTTGTGCGGCAGTCGCTGAATTGTCGGCAGCCGAAGCTTCTTCCAGATAAGCAATAAATGCCGACTCCAGTGTATCTGCATTTTTGTTCTGTTTTAGTGCCGCCGGTGTATCACTGGCGAGAACCCGCCCGGAATGCATCAGTGAGATCCGGTCACAACGTTCCGCTTCATTCATAAAATGGGTGGAGATGAAAATCGTCACACCTTGCTGCCGCGACAGTTCTGCCAGCAGCTCCCAGAATTGATCGCGCGCTATCGGGTCAACGCCGGAGGTGGGTTCATCCAATATTAATAATTTGGGCTCATGTACCACCGCTACTGCTAAAGAGAGGCGTTGGCGAATGCCCAGCGGTAAAGCATCCGCCGGATCATCCAGATAAGGCTCAAGCCCGAAGCGGGTCAGCAATGTCGTTATCCGTGCGCCGATCTTTTCTTCCGGCAGATGAAACAACTGGGCATGTAATGTCAGATTCTGTAACACCGTCAGTTCGCCATACAGCGAAAAAGCCTGTGACATATAACCAACCTGCTGACGGGTGGCGATATTTTTATTATCCACTGGCGCACCAAACAGACGGGCATGACCTTCAGTGGGCGGCAGCAACCCGGTCAGCATCTTCATGGTGGTGGTTTTACCGCAGCCATTGGAACCGAGAAAACCAAAGATCTCGCCACGACCAATCGAGAAACTGACATTATCTACGGCAGTAAATTCGCCAAAACGCTGGGTTAAACCTTCCGCCTCTATGGCCCATGGCTGATCGCCTGCTTCTCGCGGCGGGATCACTAATTGATGGTGGCCTTGTTGCCGTGCTATTGGCAGCAAGCGGATAAATGCCTCCTCCAGATTCTGACTGTTTGTGCTGGCTTTTAATTCAGCGGCAGTACCCATGCCAATGACTTTGCCGGCGTCCATGGCGACCAGCCAGTCAAAATGTTCCGCTTCTTCCATATACGCGGTTGCCACCAATACGGTCATATTAGGGTGGCGGGCGCGGATGCGTTGGATCAGCTCCCAAAACTGACGGCGGGACA
>JAQUHG010000093.1 GCA_028683735.1 Tolumonas sp.
CTGACCAATCACTGCTGACTGTGGAAGGCGATAAAGCCTCTATGGAAGTGCCGGCACCGTTTGCTGGTGTAGTGAAAGAGATCAAAGTGGCGTTGGGTGACAAAGTCTCTACCGGTTCTCTGATCATGGTGTTTGAAGTAGCGGGTGCTGCACCTGCTGCTGCGCCAGTTGCCGCAGCGCCAGCCCCTGTTGCGGCGGCACCAGCGGTTGCTTCTGTCAAAGAAGTGAACGTACCGGACATCGGCGGTGACGAAGTTGCTGTGACTGAAATTCTGGCCAAAGTAGGCGACAGCGTTGAGGCTGATCAATCACTGATCACCGTGGAAGGCGACAAAGCCTCTATGGAAGTGCCTGCACCGTTTGCGGGTGTGGTTAAAGCACTGAAAATTGCCGTTGGTGACAAGGTGAAAACCGGTTCCCTGATCATGGAATTTGAAGTGGCTGGCGCTGCACCTGCAGCTCCGGTTGCCGCAGCACCTGCTGTTGCTCCGGCGCCAGCGAAAGCGGCGGCTGCACCGGCTCCGGTTGCGGCTGCGAAAGCAGAAGAGAAAGGCGAATTTGTTGCCAGTGAAGCCTATGTGCATGCGACTCCGGCGATCCGTCGTCTGGCGCGTGAATTTGGCGTGAATCTGGCCAACGTCAAAGGATCTGGCCGTAAAGGTCGTATCCAGAAAGAAGACGTGCAGAACTATGTGAAAGAAGCGCTGAAACGTGCGGCTTCTGCACCTGCTGCTGGTGGTTCAGGCGCTGGTCTGGGCGTGCTGCCATGGCCGAAAGTTGATTTCGCGAAATTTGGCGATATCGAAGAAGTGCCGTTGACGCGTATCCAGAAAATCTCTGGCCCGAACCTGCACCGTAACTGGGTGATGATCCCACATGTTACTCAGTTTGACGAAGCTGATATCGGTGAGCTGGAAGCGTTCCGTAAAGAACAGAATATCATTGCTGACAAACAGCAACTGGGCTTCAAGATCACACCGCTGGTGTTCATCCTGAAAGCGGCTGCCAAAGCGCTGGAAGCGCACCCACGTTTCTGCAGTTCACTGTCAGAAGACGGTTCTACGCTGATCATGAAAAAATACATCCACATCGGTGTGGCGGTTGATACGCCAAACGGTCTGGTTGTACCGGTAGTTCGTGATGTGAACAAGAAAGGCATCTATGAACTGTCGAAAGATCTGGCTGAAATCTCGAAGAAAGCCCGTGCAGGTAAACTGACCGGTGCTGACATGCAGGGCGGCTGCTTCACCATCTCCAGCTTGGGTGGTATCGGCGGCACGCAGTTCACACCAATCGTGAACGCGCCAGAAGTGGCGATCCTGGGTGTCTCTAAATCAGATATGAAGCCGAAGTGGAACGGTAAAGAGTTCGTACCACAACTGACTCTGCCACTGGCACTGTCTTATGACCACCGTGTCATCGATGGCGCTGATGGTGCGCGTTTCATTACGACACTGACTGGTGTGCTGTCCGACATTCGTCGTTTAGTGCTGTAATTTTGTCTGCCTCACCGGAAACGTGCTAGCTTTAGTGGGTTTCCGGTAGCAACTGAGATAGAAAATCGAGGTCATAATGAGTAATGAAATCAAAACTCAGGTTGTGGTGATTGGTGCGGGCCCAGCTGGTTATTCTGCTGCATTCCGTTCTTCTGATCTGGGATTAGACACTGTTCTGATTGAACGTTTCGGTACCCTGGGTGGTGTGTGTTTGAACGTGGGTTGTATCCCATCTAAAGCACTGCTGCACGTAGCAAAAGTGATCGAAGAAGCAAAAGCACTGGCTGAGCACGGTATCGTTTTCGGTGAACCACAAACTGACATCAACAAGATCCGTCTGTGGAAAGAGAAGGTTGTTACCAAACTGACTGGCGGTCTGGCGGGTATGGCCAAACAGCGTAAAGTGCCGGTGGTAAATGGTCTGGCTAAATTTACTGGCCCGAACAGCATCGACGTGACTGCGGCTGATGGCTCTGTAACGACCATCAAGTTTGATAACGCGATCATCGCGGCGGGTTCTCGCCCGGTTAAACTGCCATTTATTCCGCACAACGATCCACGCGTTTGGGACTCTACCGATGCGCTGGAGCTGAAAGAAGTACCAGGCAAATTGCTGGTGCTGGGTGGTGGTATCATCGGTCTGGAAATGGGTACTGTGTACTCAGCGCTGGGCGCGGAAATTGACGTGGTTGAATTTGCTGATCAGCTGGTTCCTGCGGCAGATAAAGACGTGGTTAAGGTTTACACCAAACGCGTTGAAAACAAATTCAACCTGATGCTGGAAACCAAAGTAACTGCGGTTGAAGCGAAAAAAGACGGTCTGTATGTCTCTTTTGAAGGCAAACAAGCACCGGTTGAACCAGTTCGCTATGACAACGTGTTGGTTGCAGTAGGTCGTGTGCCTAATGGTAAAAATCTGGATGCCGAGAAAGCCGGTGTCACAGTGACTGACCGTGGTTTCATCGAAGTCGATAAACAGTTGCGCACCAACGTGCCGCACATTTTCGCTATCGGCGACATCGTCGGTCAGCCAATGCTGGCACACAAAGGTGTGCACGAAGGTCATGTGGCTGCCGAAGTTATTGCTGGCAAGAAACACTACTTTGATCCGAAAGTTATTCCTTCTATCGCTTATACCGAACCTGAAATTGCATGGGTTGGTTTGACTGAGAAAGAAGCGAAAGCCAAGGGTATCAACTATGAAACAGCGACCTTCCCATGGGCTGCTTCAGGTCGAGCTATTGCATCGGATTGCGCAGATGGTATGACTAAACTGATTTTCGACAAAGCGACTCACCGTGTGATTGGTGGTGCGATTGTCGGCACCAACGGTGGTGAACTGTTGGGCGAAATCGGTCTGGCTATTGAGATGGGTGCGGATGCGGAAGATATCGCATTGACCATTCATGCTCACCCAACACTGCACGAATCGGTAGGTCTGGCGGCTGAAGTGTATGAAGGGTCTATTACTGACCTGCCAAACGCGAAAGCTAAAAAGCGTTAATTACACGCCGTTTTGAGATCTAAATAAAAAAATTAGCCCTGGAGTTTATCGCTCCGGGGCTAATTTTTTACAGCGATTTATCTTCATTGTAAAATAGTCCGAATCAGACAATCCGCAGGAGCGGAAAACAGAGTAAAGGCACGTTTTGGCCTGATTCGAGAGCATGCAGACCCGATCATATTCCACTATACCGCTTATTCCACCGAGTACGTTTGTGCTGCCTTATCAAGGCGCATGGCCAACAGTTTTAGACTGCTTGTGTGATAATTTCCCCAATATTAGCCGCGAAAACTGGTTTGGTCGTTTTGAGCGAAAGCTCGTGTTAGATAGTCAGCAAAACCCCATTCATCACGATCATCCTTATCGTGCGGGGTTGCGTATTTATTACTATCGCGAGATTGTTGGTGAAAAGATTATTCCGTTTCAAGAAACCATTGTGTATCAAGATGAGCATATTCTGGTGGCGGATAAACCGCACTTCTTGCCGGTAACACCTACTGGTGACTACGTTGCGCAAACCCTGCAAACCCGCCTGATTGCCCGTCTGAATAATGTGGAGTTGCAGCCACTGCATCGCATCGATCGCCATACTGCGGGTCTGGTGCTGTTTTCGGTACAAAAGCAAACGCGCGCGCTTTATCAGGCTCTGTTTCGTGAACAGCAAATTAGCAAACGTTATGAAGCGATTGCACCGGCTTTGCCGCGCTTATGTTTTCCGCATAGCCGTTCAACACGGATTGTGCAGGGCGAGCAGTTTTTTTTGTCGCAGGAAGTGGCGGGCGCACCTAACTCGCACACGATTATTGATGTAATAGAGCAACGCGGTGAGTGGTGTCGCTATCAGTTAAATCCGGTATCCGGCAAAAAACACCAGTTGCGATTGCACTTGGCAAATCTGGGTGCGCCTATTTGTAATGATCCGTTTTATCCGCTGGTAGATAATGAGGCGGTAGATGATTATGCGAAACCGTTGCAATTGCTGGCGAAAGCGCTGACGTTTACCGACCCGTTGAGTGGTGTGCCGCACCATTTTCAAAGCGAGCAGTCATTAAGTTGGAATGTAATCTAAAACATGAGCCCCGATTTTCGAGGCTCTGTTTGCGATGTTCAACTAGGATTATTTTTTCAGCGATAAGATCAAAGCGGAAGTATCCAGCCGGCCACAACCTTCTTCCTGCAGTTTGGCATAGCGTTCATCCACCTGTTTAGTTAGTGGCAGTTCAATGTGCTGGCGGGCTGCTTCCTCCAGACAGATGCCTAAATCTTTGCGCATCCAGTCGATGGCAAAACCAAAACTGAATTTATTTTGTGCCATGGTTTCGGCACGATTTTCCATCTGCCACGAACCCGCAGCGCCAAATTTCAGCGTTTCGACCACCTGGTGAATATCCAACCCGACCGTTTCTGCTAGCAACAAGCCTTCACTTAAACCTTGTAACACACCAGCGATGCAGATCTGGTTAACCATTTTGCAGCGTTGCCCGGCACCACAACGACCAACCAGCTGGATCTGGCGGGCATAGGCATCCATCACTGGTTTAGCTACGGCAAAGGTTTGTTCATCACCACCACACATGATGGTCAGGCAGCCTTTTTCGGCACCGCTCTGTCCACCCGAAACCGGGCAATCCATAAAATGATTCCCTTGTTTGTGACAGGCATTTTCCAATTCATGCGCCAAGGTGGCCGAAGCGGTGGTGTGGTCAATGACAATGGCGCCGGGTTTTAAACCAGCCAGAATACCGTCTTCACCATAACAAACACTGCGCACGTCGTTATCGTTGCCGACACAGATAAAAACGATATCCGCATCAGTAGCAGCTTGCTTGGGGGTTGCGGCAATGACGCCATGGTAGGTTGCTTGCCAGGTTTCGGCTTTGCTATGTGTGCGGTTATAAACCGTGGTGTTAAAGCCTTTATTTTGCAGGTATCCCGCCATCGGGGAGCCCATTACGCCTAAACCAATAAAGGCTACGTTGCTTATGTTCATCATGATCCCTCTCTGTCAGTGACTATGACCAGATAATTGATCTGTTAATGACATATGTCAATTTGTCGATTCAGGGATCGGCAAATCGCCGTTTATTTGGTGATAAAGCGCCACTCTATCGTGCAGAAATAGCGGTTACAGCGATAAATTGATATATGTTATCTTTAGTCAATGCCTGTATCCGGTAAGATAAAATGAGCGCGCCAAAATATTTAGCCATTGTTAAAAAGATAGAAGAATTGATCCGTTCCGGCCAGTTTCCGGAAGGCAGCCAGCTACCGACGCATCGTGAATTAGCCCAACAATGGGCGACCACGCCGATCACAGTGGCGAAAGCCTATAAAGAACTGGCGGAAAAAAAGCTGATTGAATCATTTGTCGGGCGGGGTAGTTTTGTTAGTAATCACAGCCAGCTGTCTGATGTCATTCGCGCCGAAACCAGTGAGCAAGAACGCAATCTGTCTATTCTGCAACCCTGTATTCATCAGCATGCTGACCGCTTAAATCAGGTGTTTTCACAGATCCTGACGCATGGCAATGATGTGTTATATGGTTATGTCGAGCACACTGGCTTGACACAACATCGGGTGATGGGGGCAAAGTGGGCGCGTCAGTATGGCCTGAAAGTCGATAACGAAAATGATGTGGTGTTAGCCAGTGGTGCACAACATGCTCTGACTACGTTGATCCAGTTATACACCCAACCGGATGACACCATCGCCGTTGAAGCATTGACGTATCCGGGCATTTTGTCGATCGCGAATTTATTGGGGCGGAAAGTGGTTTCCGTCACGGTGGATGAGCAGGGCATGGTGCCGGCTGCATTAAATGACCTATGTCAGAATACCCAAATCGGGATGGTGATTGTCGTGCCATCACATCAAAACCCCACAGCGGCAACGATGCTGGTGGAACGTCGACAGCAACTGGCCTCCGTCGTAAATCAGCATCAGCTGTGGTTAGTTGAAGATGATATTTATGGGTTTCTAAATCCGACCCCGATTGCGGCGATCTGTAATTTTGCACCATTACATGGTTTTCATATCACCAGTCTGTCAAAAGCCATCAGCCCCGGTCTGCGCTGTGGTTATATCAAAGCACCATCGACGGAAAGTGAACGCTTAGCGGCATTTATTCGTTCTACACTCTGGTTACCATCACCGATCACGTTTGCTGCGGCGGCAGTGCTAATTTATACCGGAGAAGCATTTCAAATTGCCAAAGAACAACGCCAGATAGCGATCCATCGTCAGCGCTTAGCAGCAGAATATTTAGCTGAATTTACACTATTTCATCAGCCTGATAGCTACCACTTGTGGTTGGTGTTGCCGGAGCATTGGCAAGCGGATGCCTTTACACTGGTTGCGAAAAACCGCGGTATTCTGGTCAGCAGTGCCTCTTATTTCAAAGCCGACCCGCTGGCTGTGACGCCAAATGCGATCCGACTGTCACTGATGGCGATTGAAGATGAACCGGTGTTTATTGCTACGTTAATGCAATTAGCCGAGTTGTTACGGCGTGATGCACGTTTTGATTATGCGCATTGCTAGATAACAAAGCAGGCTCTTTATGTAGAACCTGCTTTGTCGTCGACGGTTTGAACACCCGAAGATTTTCAGAACATTCGTGTTTTCAGTTTCGGGTTTTTATGTTCGTGTCTGTTCTGGTGCTGTCGGTTACGTGAGCGTCTGATTTCACAAAGCAGCGCCCAGAAAATGATAAGAGTGCCGGCAATAAGAAACTCTTCATTTCTTATTAACAGCAGACCAATAAACAAATAAGAAAAAGGTTTAAATTCATACAGTGTTTCAGGCAAGAAAATGAATTTATGAGAAGGCCCCACACGACGATCTATTCGTCGGTTTTCTGAGCGCATGATCCAGATACAGGCACCAGCAAAATATAACAGCACGGCAGCAGCCAAGGTTAATGAGCTTTGACCAATTGTCAGCATCACGGAACCGCTGGAGACATAAATAAGAGGCAACGCCTCATAAAGTAGGGTTGGCAACATCATGCATCCTTACTATTTTTTGTGCTTATATTCAGTATAGCTAAATAGATATTTTAGATGATTTTTTAAACGTCTATGTTGGTGCCTAATAAACGGTAATTGTGCATTCAGAGAATAGTGATGGCATCAAGTAAACAAGAATGGGATACGGATATCAGTATCTGGCTGATTTTTATAATTTTTCTATGTCTGTGGCTGACAGCATTCGATGGGCCCATTGCTCATCTGGAATATTTCCGTGAAGAATTTGTCGTGCGGCTTCACGTTGCCATCAGCGATAGTGGTGATCTTATTTGCGTTGGGCTTTTCTCAATTGCAGCATTTTATGTCGGCAGGAGTAGTACTCGGCTTAAAAGTGGTAGCGTCTGCTGTTCTAACCTTTTTTGCCTTAATTTTTATCCCAAGTTGCGGTTAATCAGTTTAGTTGTGTTAGTAGTTGAAGAGACAAAGTACACAGGAATGAATTTTTAGTTTGGCAGCACAGAATTTAGCAGGAACGACTATATTCAATTAGATGAATCTAATTTAAAGGAGGGCATCATGACTGTCGATAAAGCAGTCCGCGCATTTGCCGGGGTGATGGTTTTAGTCTCGGTGGCACTGACTTACTGGCTCAGCCCATGGTTTGTGCTGTTAACTTTGTTTGTGGGTGCCAATATGGTCCAGAGTTCTTTTACTGGATTTTGCCCAGCAGAAATGTTTTTCAGAAAAATGGGACTCAAAGATTAAACATACATTTTAGGGGAGGCCGAACCTGCTGGTTCAGCGCTCTCCTGACATACCAAATTCAATAGCAGCCTGCGTGTAGAAAATATTGATACCTTCTTTTTTCAGTAACGCAAACATCAACTCAGCTTCTTCGGCGGTAACCGCCATGGTCACTTGTAGCGGTTGCTCTGTTAGCTCAAAAAAATGCACCGAATGCAGTTTTTTATCGTGGCCGAAACCTTCACTGGCGGCCGTAAGTGTCGCACCACGAATGCCGATCTCTTTTGCTTGTTCGAGTAGCCATAACGCCAGTGACTGACCATGTACAGAACGGTCTTGTTGCGTGAAGAACGTTAGCTTGAAGCCTTGCATAAGCACCTCCTAAGGCACACGTTGTAATAAGTTCATCGATGCCATGCCCAATAGCGTCATCGCCAGCGAACCCAATACATGCACAGAAATCGCGGCACCAGCCCAAGCTAATCGGCCTTGTTGTAATAAGGTGCTCACTTCGGCGGAAAAAGTCGAAAAGGTAGTCAAACCACCAAGAAAGCCCGTGATCACCAGCAGACGCCATTCCGGTGGCAAACTGGGGTTACCGGCAAAGAAGGTGATCGCCAAACCGATCAGATAACCACCAAGTAAATTAGCAGCCAATGTGCCCAGTGGAATGGTGGGGAACAGTGCGTTCAGCCCCAAACCTAAAAACCAACGGCTGACGGCGCCAGCAGAAGCGCCGAGACTAATGGCTAAAATCGAATACAACATGAACTGTCCTTAATATGAAAACCGGACAGGATGTGTATCACTGACCACCTGACCGAGAAAAAGCGGTATTTCATCGCTGAATTAAGTATAGCTTTCGTCGGATTCCCTGACTACACGGTAACGTTTCGTGTTGAGAGAACAAAAAATGTCTTTGAAATACGAAATTTTTTTCTGGTTAATTATCGACGGATGTTTTTTCTGTCGGTAACGATTATGCTTAACCGGGACGTAACAATAAAAACTACAGAGGAACACATCAATGAAAACCTTGTCACACTTTATGTTGGCAGTGATGGTGACGGCGATAGTCGGTTGTGTCGGGCCTCGCCCGGTACGTGTCAATCGAGCTGATGTTGATGTTGGTGGCACACGCGTGATTCTGGATCAAGGTGGTCAGTATCCTGCAGGGCACGGTGGTTTCTGCCCTCCCGGTCAGGCCAAGAAAGGTCGCTGCTAATAAGCAGTTATGTTTCTATTTTGCATATAAATTCACTATAGTTATCCCCCGTTTGCTTTACAGCCAAGCTACTGACAACTGTTCAGGGATGAGCGGCGGGGCTGAATTTCCAGAGAGGAGTGCATTGTGCTAGAAAGCTATCGTCAACACGTTGCAGAACGTGCTGCGCAAGGTATTGCGCCAAAACCATTATCAGCCGAACAGGTTGCCGGGTTGGTTGAATTACTGAAAAATCCACCGGCCGGCGAAGAAGCCGTATTACTAGAACTGCTGGCTGATCGTGTACCACCTGGAGTCGATGAAGCCGCTTATGTCAAAGCCGGCTTTCTGGCTGCGGTAACCAAAGGTACTGTGACCTCTCCGGTGATCAGTGCAGAAAAAGCGACTGAATTGCTGGGTACCATGCAAGGTGGCTACAACATTCAGCCTCTGATTGATCTGCTGGATGATGCCAAACTGGCCCCAATTGCTGCAAAAGCGCTGTCTCACACCTTGCTGTTGTTTGATTCTTTCCATGACGTGCAGGAAAAACTGCAGGCCGGTAATGCGTATGCCAAACAGGTCATGGAATCATGGGCGAATGCGGAATGGTATCTGAACCGTCCACAGCTGGCTGACAAAGTAACCCTGACCGTGTTCAAAGTGACCGGTGAAACCAACACCGACGATCTGTCGCCGGCACAAGATGCCTGGTCACGTCCTGATATCCCATTGCACGCGTTAGCGATGCTGAAAAACAGCCGTCCAGGGATCACCGCCGATCAAGAAGGCGCAGTTGGCCCGATCAAAACGCTGGAAGCACTGAAACAGAAAGGTTTCCCGCTGGTGTACGTGGGTGACGTGGTTGGTACTGGTTCATCACGTAAATCAGCGACCAACTCTGTACTGTGGTTCATGGGGGATGACATCCCGAACGTGCCAAACAAACGTGCGGGCGGTTTCGTGTTGGGTGGCAAAATTGCCCCAATCTTCTTCAACACCATGGAAGATGCCGGCGCACTGCCAATCGAGCTGGATGTCAGCAAGATGAACACCGGTGATGTCATCGACATCTACCCATATGCCGGTAAAGTGACCGTTCACGGCAGCGACGAAGTGATTGCCACTTTCGAGCTGAAAACTGACGTACTGTTGGATGAAGTGCGCGCTGGTGGCCGGATTCCATTGATCGTGGGTCGAGGTCTGACCGACAAAGCGCGTGACATGCTGGGCCTGCCGGCATCGACCGTGTTTAACCGTCCGAAACCAGTCGCGGATACCGGTAAGGGTTACACACTGGCGCAGAAAATGGTTGGTAAAGCCTGTGGTGTTGCTGGCATTCGTCCGGGCACTTACTGCGAACCAAAAATGACCACTGTGGGCTCACAAGATACCACCGGCCCAATGACCCGTGACGAGCTGAAAGATCTGGCCTGCCTGGGTTTCTCGGCTGATCTGGTCATGCAGTCTTTCTGTCACACGGCTGCTTATCCAAAACCAGTCGACGTGCAGACGCACCACACGCTGCCAGATTTCATCATGAACCGTGGCGGTGTTTCACTGCGCCCAGGCGATGGTGTTATCCATAGCTGGCTGAACCGTATGCTGCTGCCGGATACGGTGGGTACTGGTGGTGACTCGCACACCCGTTTCCCAATCGGCGTTTCTTTCCCTGCTGGCTCGGGTCTAGTGGCGTTTGCTGCTGCTACCGGTGTGATGCCATTGGATATGCCAGAGTCTGTACTGGTGCGCTTTAAAGGCGAATTACAACCCGGTATCACCTTGCGTGATCTGGTGCATGCGATCCCTTACCAAGCCATTCAGATGGGTTTATTGACCGTGGAAAAAGCGGGCAAGAAAAACATTTTCTCCGGTCGTATTCTGGAAATTGAAGGTCTGCCAGAGCTGAAAGTAGAACAGGCATTTGAACTGGCCGACGCCAGTGCGGAACGTTCTGCTGCAGGCTGTAC
>JAQUHG010000375.1 GCA_028683735.1 Tolumonas sp.
GATCAATCCGCGTCTGGCGAAAGAAGGTAAACCGCCGGTCGATATTGCGGCGATCCCGCTGGATGATCCAACGTCTTTCAAAATTCTGAAAAACTCCGAAACTACTGCGGTTTTCCAGTTGGAATCGCGCGGTATGAAAGATCTGATCAAACGTCTGCAGCCTGACTGCTTTGAAGACATGATCGCTTTGGTGGCGTTGTTCCGTCCTGGTCCGTTGCAGTCGGGCATGGTGGATAACTTCATCGACCGTAAACATGGGCGTGAAGCGATCTCCTACCCCGATATTCAGTGGCAGCATGAGTCGTTGCAGCCGATTCTGGAGCCGACTTACGGCATCATCCTGTATCAAGAACAGGTTATGCAGATCGCGCAAACTCTCGCCGGTTATACGCTGGGTGGCGCAGACATGTTGCGCCGTGCGATGGGTAAGAAAAAACCGGAAGAGATGGCTAAACAGCGTTCTGGTTTTGAATCCGGTGCGGTTAGTAATGGCGTCGATGGCGAGTTGGCGATGCACATCTTTGATTTGGTGGAGAAATTCGCCGGCTACGGATTTAACAAATCGCACTCGGCCGCCTATGCGCTGGTTTCCTACCAAACATTGTGGTTGAAGACGCATTTCCCCGCTGAATTCATGGCGGCAGTAATGACTGCCGATATGGACAACACCGACAAGATCGTGACCTTGGTCGATGAGTGTCAGCGCATGGGGCTGAAACTGATCCCGCCAGATGTGAATTCAGGGCAATATCGCTTTACCGTGAATGAACGGGGTGAAGTGGTTTACGGTATTGGTGCGGTAAAAGGGGTTGGCGAAGGCCCGGTTGAAGCGATTATTGCGGCACGTAATGAGGGTGGGCCATTTAAAGATCTGTTCGATTTCTGTAACCGAGTGGATATCAAACGGCTAAATAAACGCGTGATGGAAAAACTGATCTATGCTGGCGCACTAGATCGGTTGGGCCCACACCGTGCGGCATTAATGGCGTCGCTGGAAGAGGCGATGAAGGCTGCCGAGCAGCAAGCGAAGGATAAGGCGCTGGGGCAAAATGACCTGTTTGGTGATATTTTCGCGGATGATGGTGTATTACCTACCCCGACATTTGCTGATGTACCCGAGTGGTCGGATCAGAAATGGTTAGATGGCGAACGTGAAACACTCGGTTTATATTTAACGGGCCATCCAATAAATCAATACTTGGCAGAGCTAAAGCATTATACTTCCGGCCGTTTATGCGATCTGCAACCAACAGAGCGTGATAAACCGGCTGTTGCCGCCGGTCTGGTGTTAAATGCCCGCATCATGGTAACCAAGCGCGGAACCAAGATGGGGATACTGACATTAGACGATCGTTCCGGGCGTCTGGACATTACTTTGTTCAGTGAAGCGTTAGAACGATATGAGTCATTGCTGCAAAAAGACCGGATTTTAGTGGTAACTGGTCAAATCAGCTTTGACGAGTATGCGGGGGGCATTAAAATGTCGGCCCGCGAAGTGTTAGAGATTGAAGATGCGCGTGCTCGTCATGCGCGGGGATTGCGGGTTAAAGTCACGCAATCTGAAATGGCAGATCGCTTTATGCGTAATCTGCCTGAGATATTAACGCCCCATCGTGCCGGGGTGTGTCCTGTGCATATCTGCTATCGCAGGTCGGGTGCACAGGGACAACTGACGTTGGGGACCGAATGGCGGGTAACGCCAACCGATCAACTACTGAACGAGCTGCGGGCCCAGGTGGGCAAGCAAGACGTTGAACTGATATTTGAGTAGCGATTTCGGATACAAATTATGAATATGAACTTTCTGGAATTTGAACAACCTATTGCTGAACTGCTGGCACAAATCGAAGAACTGAGACATGTCAGTGAGAATGTCGGTGGCAGTGTGGATCTGACAGATGAAATTAAACATCTGGAAAAGAAAAATGAAGAACTGACCAGAAAGCTGTTTTCTGATCTGGGTGCATGGCAAATTTCGCAGGTGGCGCGTCATCCACAGCGTCCTTACACCGAAGATTATCTGGCTCGTATCTTTACTGATTTTGATGAGTTAGCGGGTGATCGTGCATTTGCCGATGACAAAGCGATCGTGGGTGGTATTGCGCGTTTAGATGGCCAGCCAGTGATGGTGATTGGTCATCAGAAAGGCCGCGATACCCAAGAAAAGATCAAACGTAACTTTGGTATGCCAAAGCCTGAAGGTTATCGTAAAGCACTTCGCCTGATGTATATGGCTGAGCGTTTTAAGATGCCAATCATCACGTTTATCGACACGCCGGGTGCATATCCGGGGGTGGGTGCAGAAGAACGTGGTCAGTCAGAAGCGATTGCACGAAATCTGAAAGTGATGTCCAGCCTGAAAGTTCCGGTAATTTGTACCGTGATCGGTGAAGGCGGATCGGGCGGTGCATTGGCGATCGGGGTAGGAGATCGTGTTAATATGCTGCAATATTCGACTTACTCCGTAATTTCGCCGGAAGGCTGTGCTTCTATTCTGTGGAAAAGTGCTGATAAAGCCAGTGTGGCGGCAGATGCTATGGGCATCACGGCAACTCGCCTGAAAGAATTGAAACTGATCGATGGTATTGTGCCG
>JAQUHG010000094.1 GCA_028683735.1 Tolumonas sp.
CAGCGGTCGAAGCCGGTGAAAAACTGGGTTTCCTGCCCGGCGATTTGAGTCAGAAGGTCGACCCTTATTTGCGTCCGCTTTATGATGCGCTGTTTGAAATGCTGGGCTTCGAACGGGTTGAAAAACTGATCGAGCGCAACATCATTGAGATTGCGCCGCTGGCTTACATGCGTGGCCGCACGCTGAACGATGCCTTTATCATTCTGGATGAAGGGCAAAACACCACCGTGGAACAGATGAAGATGTTCCTGACCCGTATCGGCTTTAACTCGCGCGCCGTGATCACCGGTGACATTACCCAGATCGACTTGCCGCGCAACGTAAAATCAGGCCTGCGACACTCGATCGAAGTGCTAAATGGCGTCGATGGGCTGTCATTTAACTTTTTCCAAGCCACGGATGTGGTTCGTCATCCTGTTGTCGCACGCATCGTGCAAGCTTACGAAAAATTTGAGCAACAAAAAATAATCGCGGAAAAGATAGTCGCGGAAGGAAAAGCAGCGCCGCACGAGGGATCATTGTCATGAGTATCACGCTTGATCTGCAGTTAGCTTGTGCTGACAGCAGCGGCTTGCCATCAGAAGCGCAATTTCAGCAGTGGCTGGATACGGCCATCTTACCGTTTCAGCAAGAAGCTGAGGTGACGATCCGCATTGTCGATGAAGCCGAAAGCAACGATCTGAACCTCACCTATCGTGGTAAAGATAAACCGACCAATGTGTTGTCGTTTCCTTTCGAATGCCCGCCGGGTGTGGAAGATTTCCACCTGTTAGGTGATTTAATCATTTGTCGACAAGTGGTAGAACAGGAAGCCAGCGAGCAACAAAAAACGCTGGTATCGCACTGGGCCCACATGGTTATCCACGGCAGCTTGCATTTACTCGGTTATGACCATATAGAAGATGCTGAAGCCGAAGAGATGGAAGCGCTGGAAAAAGAGTTCATGCAAGCGCTGAATTTTCCTGACCCTTATAAAGATGATGAAATTTAAGGATTTATGACATCATGAGTGATGAGCACCCTCACAGTAGTCACGGTTCACCGCGAAAAAAATGGCTGGAACGCTTAAGCCATCTGTTTCAGGGTGAGCCGAAAGATCGTAACGATCTGGTTGAAGTAATACAGGATGCGGAAGAGCGCGACGTCATCGATGAAGATACCAAAGAGATGATCGAAGGCGTGTTGGAAGTATCCGAACTGCGCGTGCGCGATATCATGATCCCCCGCACGCAAATGATCACTATCCGCCGCGATCAGCCGGTATCCGCCTTTTTACCGATGATCATTCGCTCCGCGCATTCCCGTTTTCCGGTGATCAGCGACGATAAAGATCATGTCGATGGCATTCTGCTAGCGAAAGACCTTCTTCCTTATGGCTTTGGCTTAACGGCGGAACCGTTTGATTTCGAAAAAACCCTACGCCCTGCGGTGGTGGTGCCGGAAAGTAAACGCGTCGATCGACTGTTAAAAGAGTTTCAGCAACAACGCTATCATATGGCGATCGTCGTTGATGAATTCGGCAGTGTCTCCG
Source organism: Tolumonas sp. (assembly GCA_028683735.1). Taxonomy (GTDB): domain Bacteria; phylum Pseudomonadota; class Gammaproteobacteria; order Enterobacterales; family Aeromonadaceae; genus Tolumonas. The sequence goes on from JAQUHG010000094.1 coordinate 1,532, forward strand.
GTCTGGTGACGATAGAAGATATTCTGGAATTGATCGTGGGTGAGATTGAAGACGAATACGATGAACTATCGACCGATCAACCCTCGATCCGCGCGCTGGATGAACGCCGTTTTACCCTCAATGCGTTGACGCCAATCGAAGAATTCAACGAGCATTTCGGTAGCCATTTTAGCGACGATGACGTCGACACCATTGGTGGCATCGTCATGCATGGCTTTGGCCACCTGCCAAAACGAGGTGATAGCATCGAGCTGTCGGGGTTTGTCTTCAAGATCCTGCAGGTTGATCGTCGCCGCCTGATCCAATTACAAGTGACTCTTCCTGAACAGCGATCTCATAATGAAGTGGAATAATTCTGACGGGTTTAGTCGCCCTTCGTCGCAACGCGCTCTCTGGGGCGCGTTACTGTCTGGTTTACTCTGTGGCGCCGCCTTTGCACCATTGAATTGGTGGCCATTGGCATTTGTGGCCATGTTCGGTTTATTGGCTGCGTTGCATCAGCAAACCGGCAGTCGGGCATTCCGCCTGACCTGGTTATTTGCCATGGCGATGAATCTGCCCAGCCTTTGGTGGATCCATGTCAGCATGACGCAATTTGGTGGCATCTCACTCCCCGTTGCGTTTGTGCTGGTCGCCATCCTCTGTGCTTATCTTTCTTTATACCCTGCTCTTGCTGCGGCACTCCTCAACCGCTTCTTTCCAAAAGCGGGAGCTACCCGTCTGTTATTCGCATTTCCGGCATTGTGGTTGATCAGTGACTGGGCGATGGGTCACGTGATGACCGGTTTCCCGTGGATGTGGCTGGGTTATTCTCAGGTCGACAACTGGCTAACAGGGTTTGCCCCCTTGTTTGGTGTGCAAAGCGTCACACTAGCAGTGCTGTGGTGTGCAGCAGCCTGTTTGTTGTGCTGGCAGCAACGCCGGATTTTATGGCTACTTCTGCCGCCACTACTGTTTGTCACCGGTTACGGCCTGCAACAAAAAGTCTGGACGCAACCCGGTAAGCCGGTCAATTTTGCACTCGCACAAGGCAACATTCCACAATCATCCAAGTGGGACCCTAATTTCATCAAGCCAACCCTGCTTCGCTATATTGATCTGACCCGCGAAAGCAAAGGTGCCGATATTATCATCTGGCCGGAATCCGCTGTTCCGGCGCTGGAAAATGACATGCGCGAATTCATGACCAATATGGATGACGCCATGCGCAGCCAGAAAGCCGGTTTTATTACTGGCATTCAATATTATGATCAGTCGCAGGATCGCTATTATAACGGTGTGGTAGCAACCGGCCTGATGGATAAGGAAGGCAAACTCAGTTATCAATATGGTCAAGGTAACCGCTGGTATAAACACCATCTATTACCGATCGGTGAATTTGTGCCATTTGGCGATTTACTACGCCCTATCGCGCCATTTTTTGATCTGCCAATGTCCTCATTTTCTCGTGGGGATGCAGTACAGGACAACCTGTTAGCCGGTGGCTATAAGTTTGCGACCTCTATCTGTTATGAAATGGAGTACTCCGATGAGTTACGCCAGAATATTCATGAAGACACGCAATTTATTGTCAACGTGTCGAATGACAGCTGGTTTGGCACCTCGGGCGGCCCATGGCAACACATGGAAATCTCGCGCATGCGTGCGATAGAGTTTGGTAAACCCGTCGTCCGCTCCACCAATAGTGGTGTCACCGTGGTGTTTGATCATCAGGGCAAAACGATTGGCATGCTGCCACAGTTTGAACAGAAAGTGTTGCGTGCTGATGTGGCACCCACCACTGGTGTTACCCCTTATACCCGTTGGGGCTCGCTGCCGCTGATTGGCTTTTGTATTGCGGGGCTTGTCATCGCACTTTGGCAGCAAAACCGTAAGCGCGCTCGTTACTTATAATCAAGTTAAACAGCAGGCCAGTCATCTTCTGGCCTGCTTAGTTTCTTAACCAAACAGAGCTGTAACATCCAACTCATCCAACTGTGCAATCACCTGATGCACACCTACTACTGAACTTAATGACGTGTGTTTTTCTTTCGGGCCAAGCGCCACAATGTAACCGGCACCACCCCGCCTTGCCGCTTCCAAACCAGATAATGAATCTTCAATTAGTAAACATTCCGTAAATGGCACGTTAATTTGCGCAGCAGCGGCCAAAAATAACGCAGGATCAGGTTTTCCGGGGCGTGAACTGTCATCAAAAACCAGTTTAGCCGGATCAAACCACCGCGCTAAATCCAGCTGCTGATAATAAAAATCGACGTTTAATTTTGGAGAAGCGGTAGCGATAGTGAACGGGATCTGACGCTGTTGCAGTTGCTCTAACAGCGCAACGGCACCCGGTGAAAAACAATATTCAGCACCAGCGGCAATGGCCAGCTCATGATAGGTATGTTCTTTCTGTTCTATCAACGCGTTGAGTTCAATTGGCGTTAATTCATGACCCGAGAGATAAGTTAGAGTATGGCGATTATTCCGGCCATGAACATGCAGATCCATTTCTTCATGTGTGAATGCTTTGCCACGCAGTCGTTCAGAAAACAGCTGCCATGCTTGTTCATGCAAATGCGTATCCCACAGCAATACACCATTAAAATCAAAAACCACACCACGCAAGTTCATGTTTGCCCCAGATAAATAAATCTAACAATCAATTCTGAATTGCAGTGTCAGATCGTTTTCATTCTGGATTCCAGTGAGACATACATAAAGAGGGATAAAGATCACATATTGATAATGTGATCATTTATTCAATAACTGTCGGTATAGTGACTCTTTCAGACGTAATCGTTTTGTGGTTAAGTCCGTCAAAACACCCGAAGCATCACCGCCGCTCAGCGTCATGATCTGCGCATCTACCGCATAAAATGAAGCCAGCTGTGCTGCAAATTCAGGATCTGCATAACTTAATCGTGTAAAACGATCACTCAGATCGGGAAATTCTTCCGCCAGTGAATATGACACCATGAGACCTCCGGATAGACAGGTCTCTTGACTATAGATGATTATGGTTATTATTTAGTCAGAAAGATCACATTCCTGCACATGTTTTAAGGCAGCCAGCACCACCGACGTATCGGCACCTTTACGTGGCGCATTTTCGCTGAGATGACGACGCCAGGCGCGAGCTCCCGGCACCCCCTGGAACAAGCCCAACATATGTCGGGTGATGTGCGACAACGTGCCAGCACCACTGCTTAAATGAGCTTCGATATACGGCAACATCTGCATGACCACGTCATAGCGGGAAAGCACCGGATGATGATCAGCAAATAATTCAGCATCCACCTGCGCCAGCATATAAGGGTTTTGATACGCTTCACGCCCTACCATCACACCATCAACATATTGCAGATGCTGTTTAGCTTGCAGTAAATCAGTGACACCACCATTAATGGCAATCGTCAGATGCGGATAATCACGCTTCAGCTGATACACACGCTCGTAATCCAGCGGTGGAATTTCACGGTTTTCTTTCGGACTTAAGCCACTCAGCCAAGCTTTACGTGCATGCACAACAAAGGTATCACAACCCGAGACTTGCACTGTCTCAATAAAATTGCACAGAAATTCATAGGAATCGAAATCATCAATACCAATACGGGTTTTCACCGTCACTGGAATGCTGACTTCCGCCCGCATCGCGGCGACACAATCAGCGACCAGTTGCGCAGAGGCCATCAGACAAGCGCCAAAGCGGCCATTTTGCACGCGGTCCGATGGGCAGCCCACATTCAGATTTATTTCATCATAACCGCGCGCTTCCGCAATTTTGGCACAACGCGCTAAATCGGTAGGTTCAGAACCACCCAGTTGTAACGACAACGGATGTTCTTCCGGGCTATATTGCAGATACTCACCCTTACCAAACAGGATCGCCCCAGTGGTGACCATCTCGGTATAGAGTAAGGTATTTTTAGTCAATAAACGGTGAAAATAACGGCAATGTCGATCAGTCCAGTCCAGCATGGGCGCGATAGAAAAACGATTAAGAGAATAAGCTGAAACGCTATCAAGCGATGGGGCCGGACTGAACATGCCTGCTATAACCTGTGTAAGCTAAAAGGCAGAATATGGTACGTGAGATTTATGGCATTGCAACAATCGACTGCATGCCACAAAAAAAGCTTAAAAATACCGCGTTAATTTAACATCTGTGAGAAATAATCGTGTCACTAACTACCGCTTGGCGACGGGTATGTTAGAGTTTAGCTATAGGGATGCTATCTTCATCACTGCAATTGCACCGAAAAACATAATAATCGAACACGTTATTTTTTCTGTTATATCCATATATTTTACAGAAACGTGTCAGTAAGAGGAATATCCATAAGATGCGCGCAGAATTTGTTAATCCGTTTCTGTTATCGTTAATGAATGTAATGAGCACTATGGCTCAGCTCGAACTAAAACCGGGCGCCCCCCGGAAAAAGAGTGATGATGTCGCCAGAGGTGACGTTTCCGGCCTGATCGGCATGGTCGGCCCACAAACTAAGGGCTCATTTTCCATTACTTTTGATAAAGCTTTGGCTCTCGAAGTGATGCGCAGAATGCTGGGTGAGTCACCGAGTACTATCAATGAAGAAGTAACCGACATGGTGGGTGAAATTACCAACATGGTAACCGGTGGCGCCAAACGTATTCTGGGTGAAAAAGGCTATGATTTTGATATGGCTACACCAATTGTGGTTTCTGGTGCTAACCACACCATCAGCCACAAAGGTAATGCGCCAAAGATCCTGATGCCATTTGAATGTGAATTCGGTAACGCGACTATTGAGATCTGTTTTGAGTGATTTTTCGCTGACAGCGACAAAGGATGTTGTATGTTTTCAAAACTGTTCTTTTGGGCATTCGTAGCCTTCATTGCCATGTTGGTCTGCTCCAAGATTAATCTGGAGACCTCTATTTACAAAGAGGAACAAAACAGCCTGGAAATCATCTTTCCACAGTGGAAAACTGAACAGCCCTGGTTTTACTTCTACTGGACACCGGGCACAGTGAAATGGCAGCAAGATCCGGTTGAAGAAAAAACGGATGAATCAACACCGAGCCTGCCAGCACTTTAATATCGCTTTCATGCCAATAAAAACGCCGACATATAAGTCGGCGTTTTTATTGAGTCATTTATATTCCATTATCACACGCGGTGTCAGCTTGGTGATCAGCTCATAGGGTATAGTTCCGATGGCTTCAGCAACGGTTTCAACCGCCAACCCCTCACCCCACAGCGTAACGTCATCACCGACTTGGTCAACCGCATCTGGTCCCAGATCTACAGTCAACATATCCATCGAGACGCGACCGACTAAAGGTACAATCCGGCCATTTACCAACACTGGTACACCACTTGGCGCCATCCGCGGGTAACCATCACCATAGCCAATAGCCACCACACCAATTTTGGTATCACGCGGCGATACCCACTTCGCACCATAACCAACCGGTTCGCCTTGTTTTAACACCCGTACCGCAATCAAATTGGTTTTCACCGTCATCACCGGACGCAAACCGTGGTCAATACCGGTTTTACCTTCAAACGGTGACGCGCCATACAACATAATGCCTGGGCGGATCCAATCTGCATGCGCGTCATGCCATTCCATGATCCCGGCAGAACTGGCTAATGAACGCTGCCCTGAATAACCCTTGGTCAGTTGATTAAACAGCTCAATCTGTTTCGCAGTGGCCAGATTATCCAACTCATCAGCACAGCTGAAATGGGTAATAAAATTAAACGGCTGTACAACATTTTTACATTTTGCCAACCGAGCACAAAATGCATCTACCTCTTCCGGACGCACACCCAACCGATGCATACCGGTATCCAGTTTCACCCAAACGGTCACCGGGTTCGGCAATGTCATTTGTTCCAGCGCTTGCAGTTGTTCTTCGGTGTGCACCGCGGTTTGCAGATTATTCGCCGCCAGTACAGGCAAGTCATCGGCACTGAAAAAACCTTCCAGCATGATGATAGGTTTCACAATACCGCTGGAACGCAAGATCAGCGCTTCTTCCAAACGCGCCACAGCATAGGCATCGGCAGAAGACAATGTTTTCGCTACCTGTACCAATCCGTGGCCGTAAGCATTCGCTTTGACTACCGCAACCACTTTCGTGTTCGCCGGGATCTGAGATCGGACTACCGCAAGATTGTGTTGTAATGCCTGAGAATCAATCTGCGCCGTTGCACCCTTCATGAATAATCCTTAATAATCGTCGTTAAACGCGGGGCCGGCATAATTGTCGAAACGGGAATACTGCCCCTGAAAGGTCAGACGCACTTTACCGATCGGGCCATTACGCTGTTTCCCGATGATGATTTCGGCAATGCCCTTTTCTGCACTGTCATCGTGATAAACTTCGTCGCGGTAAATAAACATGATCAAGTCCGCATCCTGCTCGATAGAACCTGATTCACGCAAATCGGAGTTTACCGGGCGTTTGTCTGCTCGCTGCTCAAGGCTACGGTTTAACTGAGATAAGGCAATCACCGGAATTTGCAGCTCTTTCGCCAAGGCTTTTAATGAACGAGAGATCTCGGCAATCTCCAGCGTTCTGTTTTCGCTGAGTGATGGCACTCGCATCAATTGCAAGTAGTCGATCATGATCATGCTTAAGCCGCCATGTTCACGTGCCACACGGCGCGCACGCGAGCGTAACTCCGTTGGGGTCAAGGCTGATGCGTCATCAATATAGAGCTGCCCTTTTTCCAGCAACAGGCCCATAGTCGACGAGAGACGACCCCAATCATCGTCATCCAACTGACCGGTACGCACACGACCCTGTTCAATGCGGCCCAATGAGGCCAGCATTCTCATAATGATCTGTTCGGAAGGCATCTCCAGAGAAAAAATTAGTACCGGTTTATCGCTGGTAAGTGCCGCGTGTTCACATAGATTCATCGCAAACGTGGTTTTGCCCATGGAGGGACGTGCCGCCACGATAATAAGGTCTGAAGGTTGAAAGCCGGTGGTCATCTTATCCAGATCGGAATAACCGCTGGATACGCCGGTAATACCGTTGTGAGGCTTATGAAACAGCGCCTCGATCTTATCGACGGTTTTTTCCAATAGCACTTTCAGCGGCTGTGGCCCTTCCGAGCTACTGGTACGCTGTTCGGCGATTTTAAATACTTTGGTTTCTGCCAGATCAAGCAAATCAGCGGCATCACGCCCTTGCGTGTCATAACCGGATTCCGCAATCTCGTGTGCGACAGAAATCATTTCCCGCACTACGGCGCGTTCACGCACGATATCCGCATAGGCACTGATATTGGCTGCACTCGGCGTAATACGTGCTATTTCAACGAGGTAAGCGAAACCACCGACCGCATCAAGCTGTTCATGTTGTTCCAGCTCTTCTTGCAACGTGATCAAATCAATCGGGCGACTTTTTTCTACCAATCTGGCCATAGACTGAAAAATCAGACGATGTGGTCGACTATAGAAGTCTTGTTCAACCACCCGTTCACTGACCCGGTCCCAAGCCTGATTATCTAATAACAGACCGCCCAGCACCGATTGCTCCGCTTCGAAAGAGTGTGGCGGCAACTTGAGTTGTTCTACATTCTGATCTTTTTTATTGGATGACGTGGCGGGCATAAACTCGATACCAAGCAAAATAACAAATACATTATCGGACTTTTTAGCCGACAGGGAAACAGGAAGTAAGGATATAGCAGATAAAACAGGAAATGGTGCATCCGAGAGGATTCGAACCTCTGACCACTCGGTTCGTAGCCGAGTACTCTATCCAGCTGAGCTACGGATGCAAGAGTAAAGATAAAACAGGAGAAGAAAATGGTGCATCCGAGAGGATTCGAACCTCTGACCACTCGGTTCGTAGCCGAGTACTCTATCCAGCTGAGCTACGGATGCAAGAGTAAGGTAAAACAGGTAAAGAAAATGGTGCATCCGAGAGGATTCGAACCTCTGACCACTCGGTTCGTAGCCGAGTACTCTATCCAGCTGAGCTACGGATGCATGAGTAAATTATAACAACACAAAAATAAAATGGTGCATCCGAGAGGATTCGAACCTCTGACCACTCGGTTCGTAGCCGAGTACTCTATCCAGCTGAGCTACGGATGCACAGTTGCAATGGCGGTGAGGGAGGGATTCGAACCCTCGATGCAGCTTTTGACCGCATGCTCCCTTAGCAGGGGAGTGCCTTCAGCCACTCGGCCACCTCACCGTTGCGGGGGCAGATAATACTGTGCACGAAAAATAAGTCAAACAATTTTTCCGTGCTATGTGTTCATCCGTACAGGGAGTGAACAAATTTACTCTTTTTACATCAACTAACTACAACAAAGGCGGTTTATGGCCGCCCCTACTGAGTATTCTTTAATCCAAGCTCAATAAGACTGCGGCTCGTTGTCATTGTCTTTTTCAGCCTGAATGCGCATATAAATCTCTTCACGATGAACGGAAACGTCTTTCGGTGCATTCACACCAATCCGAACCTGATTACCTTTAACACCCAGGACGGTTACTGTGACTTCATCACCGATCATCAAGGTTTCGCCTACACGGCGAGTCAGAATCAGCATTCATAAGCTCCTTTTTTGATTCAACCAGGAGATATCCCCGGTAGTTTGTTTAATGTGCGGCTTAAAGCGCCATATTTCAAGTCTAGTTCAGGAAATCAGCCAGCTGAAATTTTCCTGAGCCGTTTAAATTTTTCCGTATAAAAACAACAAGCGGCATTCATAGAACGCCGCTTGTCGATATACGGTTGCAGTTTGTAGTTACAGGCGCTCTTCCAGCCAGGCTTGTGCTGATTTCAGCGCAGCAGGCAATGCGGCAACATCAGTACCACCCGCTTGAGCCATATCAGGGCGGCCACCACCTTTACCACCCACTTGTTGCGCCACCAGATTAACCAGTTCACCGGCTTTCACTTTGGCGGTTAAATCCGCGGTGACGCCAGCAATCAGGCTCACTTTGTCGTCATTGACTGCGGCCAGCAACAGAACGGCTGATTGCAGACGGTTTTTCAAATCATCCAGTGTGGTACGTAACGATTTCGCATCCACGCCATCCAGTTGTGCCACCAGCACTTGCTGGCCATTGATCTGTACAATCTGAGACAGTAAATCGCTACCCGCTTGAGCAGCCAATTTGGCTTTCAAGGTTTCGATCTCACGTTCCAACAGACGGCTACGATCCTGCATCTGGCGGATTTTACTCACCACGGATAATGCATCGGCTTTGACAATGGCAGCCGCTTCGTCCAGCT
>JAQUHG010000376.1 GCA_028683735.1 Tolumonas sp.
ACGCGTTGCCAGTAACCGTTACATTCTTTGGCGGGTAGTGCATGTTTTACTGGTGATTGTAGCTGTGCTTCGAATTTTTCCAACCAGCTTAGTGTCTCTTGCTCTGGACTAGGGCGAATCACATCTACCAGACCTTCCATCTCAGGGAGTTGGTTGATCAGGTTATAACAGTGACCGGATTGGGTTTGAATACCATTCAGTACGAATACTTGCTCACCTTCCTGGCTTTCCGCTGTCATTCCTTGCGGATATTGCAGACAAGCCAGCTGGCAATCGTCTTTCGCCCGGTTGAGTGCCCGAGCGGTAAAGCAGCGCGCAGAGTAAGCGAGCGGTAAATGGCCATAGGCAAAAACCTCAACCTCAAACTGATTACGTAAGCCGCGCGTGCAGCAATCATTGAGTAATTCAACTAACCAGTCACGTGACAGCTCTACCGGCATCGTCCAGCGTTGCATGCCTTTTCTTAAGAGCAGGCTGATGACATCAGCGTTATAGCAGTTAATGGCAGGGCCGCAGACAAAGGGCATTTTTTGTTCATAAGCCAACTGTACGGCACCCAGATCATTGGCTTCAATCATACAGCCGCCATTATTCACCCAGCGCTGCATCTCTTTCAGTTCTGACGGGCTTTGAATCAGGGCTAAGGTCGACAGAATGACGCGTTTACCGGCGTTTTGCAGCTCTCGAGCCAGCTCCATCCAATCGGTCAATTTCATTTCGCGACGTTTGCTACAAACTGTTTCACCTAAATAAATATCACGTGCGGCACTTTGACTTGCCTGCTGATAAAAGGTTTCGACATCTGCTTTTGGCCAGAAATAAAGTAATGGGCCAAGGGAAAAATACATGCTGTTCACTCCTATTGCCACTGCCGGTGATAGGCACCCAACGTGGTCTGACTGCCTTCAGAGACCGCGGCTAACTGTTTATCCCACTCGGCACTGACCTGATATTGTGCTGGGTTTTTCTTATAGGCATCGATGGCTGCGCGCCATACTTTAGTGACTTGTTCCACATAGGCCGGGCTGCGCTGACGGCCTTCAATTTTTACCGATGTCACGCCTGTTTCAAACAGTTCTGGTAGTAACGATAAAGTATTCAGGCTGGTCGGCTCTTCCAGAGTATGGAAAATATGATCATTGGTGTTGTAACGGCCTTTACACAGAGTCGGGTAACCGGCGTTTTCCCCTTTCTGATACCGATCAATTAACACGCCGTTCAAACGCGATTCCAGACCTTTTACGGTTTCTTCCCAGCGTACATATTTCGCAGGCGAGCAGGCACCCACGGTATTCGGGCTTTCACCCGTCAGGTATGATGAGAGGTAACAGCGGCCTTCCGCCATAATGCACAGGCTACCAAACGCGAAGACCTCCAATGGGACATCAGTTTCCCGTGACAGCTGTCGAACCTGATGCATCGATAACACCCGCGGCAGCACAACGCGCTGGATGTTGAAATTTTCTTTGTAAAAACGCACGGCGGCGCTGTTGGTTGCTGATGCCTGAACCGATAAATGGATCTCCTGCTCAGGATAACGCTGACGGGTATAATCAAGCACGGCGATATCGGCAATGATCAGCGCATCAGCACCCAGCTCCACACCGCGATCGACAGCGGCTTGCCAGCGTGCAGCACTGCCTGGATGTGCAAAGGTATTAATCGCGATATGCAATTTCCGCTGATGCTGGTGGACATATTCCACCGCGCGTTGCAGTTTCTTGTCATCGAAGTTCAGGCCAGCAAAATGCCGTGCATTTGTATCATCTTTAAAGCCGATATAAACCGCATCCGCACCATTATCAATGGCGGTCTTCAGCGCTGGCAAACTACCAGCGGGACACAATAGCTCCATGGTTTTACTCATAGGATAATAATGGGAGGCATTGTAATCATTTGGCGAATGAGAGTTTTTGACCTGACCCCATATTGGGTTCGACTCGATTCGGACAATTTGCGGTAAGTTTGATATTGGGCAGGGCTCTGTACTGTCGGCTGTGATTAGATGCCGTTTATCTGCTAAAGGAGAGGTTATGTTGCTGAAAAATTTACATCACAAACTGGTGATGCAAGCGCCGCAGTGGTTACGTTTACCAGTGGCTTTGATCCCGTTTGCTATTAAAAAGCCCGCCATGGTTTTTATGCTGCAGCGTATTTTTAAAGAAGCGTTGTCTGACGGCGATTTCGAATTTCTGGAAGGGCGCTTTCTGAAAGTTTCGGTTGATGAGCTGAAGCTCAGCTGTTTCATTACGCTCAAACAAGGTCAGTTAATGGTGCTGGAACAAAGTGACGTCTGCGATGTCAGCTTTGCCGCTGGCCTGAATGATTTAATTCTGATCGCCGGACGCAAAGAAGATCCGGACAGTCTGTTTTTCCAGCGTCGCCTGCGTATCGAAGGTGATACCGAGTTAGGGTTGGAAGTCAAAAACCTGATGGATAGCCTGGATCTGGATGAATTACCGAAGATTATCCGTCTGGCGCTCAATGATCTAGCTTTGTTTGTTCAGCAAGGAATTCAAGCGCCTGAGAGTGCTGGCACGCGCGCCGCTACCATTTGATTGTGATAGCATGCCCG
>JAQUHG010000095.1 GCA_028683735.1 Tolumonas sp.
TGTTTATTAGAAAAAAAGTTAAGGTACAAGCGGAGCCATTATACAGTCAGGAACAATTTGACGTGGTGATGATGTAAGTGCGTTGGCGTGGCATTGCGCATGGATGCGCCATTTTACTGGCTGGTGTTTTTGCTTTACTGGCCGTGCTGGTCACGGCGCTGCGGTTCGGTGTTCCTGATTTACAGCCGCACCGTGACTGGTTATTGCGCCAGTTTCTGCCAGCTGGTGTTACGGCATCGGCAGAACATCTCGGTTGGCGCTGGCAAAATTATGGTCTGCAATTAGAGCTGGATGACGTCGCCTTCGAGCAACAAGGCGCTACGTCAATCAATCTGCATGCGAAAAAGCTGCAACTGCACTGTAATCCGTTTTTACAGTTCTGGAAAACTCATGGCTGCCTGGCGCAATTACAAGCAGATCAGCTGCAACTGACCATTCAACTCCCCAAACCAGAACCAACGGTTAACTCGCCATTACCGGCCCTGAATGATTTTTTACCCTTATTACTGGAGCAACTACAGCAAATCAGTATGACCAATAGTCAGGTCACACTGGTGCGTCAGCAGCAATTGTTGGCCGAAATTCATATTGAACAGTTGTATACCGAAAATAGTGCCGGGCAACACCGGTTGTATGCTCGCACTGCATTAGCCCAACAAGCACTGGTCGTGCCGTTGTTGTTGCAGGCAGAATTCCAAGGTGCTGCAACGGTAGAAGATCTGGCGGGGCATATTTATCTGGCGACAGAATCGCATGTTGCAAAACAATTAGGTGGCTTATTGCCAGCTCCGCTCGCGGCTAACGTGCAATCGATTCATGGGACGTTGGCTTTTCAGCTATGGCTGGATCGCACGCCAGGGCAATGGCAAAGCGCGTTGTTGCAACTGGGCTTAAATCGTCTTGGTTGGCAACAAGCGGAAAAGACGCACAGTTTAGAATTACAAGGTGGCGAGCTTATCTGGCAACGTCAGCCGGATGGTTGGCAATTACGCAGTCAGGGTTTACAACTGCACAGCGAAAACCAGCCATGGCGTGATTGGCAGTTACAACTGGATAAGCATGCGACGCAATATGCCGGACAGATGGATCCGCTCCAGCTGAGTGAATTAACGCCTTTGGCCGGATTGTTCTTACCAATGGATTCTGTCGCCTCAGAAGCATTGCGGACATTGGCGCCACAAGGTCAACTGAATGAGCTGCGTTTTTCCCGCGATGCTGAGCATGACAACTGGTTGTTCAGCGGGCAGCTACAACAAATGCAATGGCAGCGCTGGAAAATGGTACCGGGGTTACAGCATGTTGATGCGTCCTTTAGTTTGTCACCTAAAGGTATTGCACTGTCACTGAAGCAATTGGAGCCGCAAACCTGGGATCTGCAACCCTATTTTGAAAAGCCTTGGCCCGTACATGCTTTTTCGGCGGCGCTGAATTGGCAAACGCAGAATGGTAGCTGGGCCTTAACTGCCGACCATGTGCAGTTAAATACCGATATTGTGACCACGAATACGCAATTTCGTTTAAGTCAGGATACGGCGCAACCGCTGTTTCTGGCGCTGGATAGTCGTGTTGATCTGCAAGATGCCAGTCAGGCGCATTTCTATTTTCCGCATGGTGCCATGGGGGAACCGGTTATTGATTACCTGACCAAAGCTTTGCAGGGCGGACAAGCGAAAAATGCGAAGATCTTATGGCATGGTACTTTTCATGATTTTCCCTTTGCGGAACACAATGGGGTGTTTCAGGCGTGGGTACCGTTGCGCAATGCCACGTTCCAATTTGGTGATGGTTGGCAACCCTTACATCAAATGTCCTTAGATTTGTTATTTGAAAATGACCGTCTGGATATGCAAGGCGACCATGCGTTGCTGGGTGAGGCGAGTACACCGCGCTTGCATGCCTGGTTCCCGAAACTGGCGCCTGGTGCGCATCTGTATATTGATGCCGATATTGCGGGTACTGGTGAGGCGGTCAGTGATTATCTGTATCGTTCACCCTTGCAAGAGTCGGTCGGGGCGGCGTTACGCGCCGTCCAGATCCAAAAACCGCTGACTGGTGCCTTGCAGTTAGATATTCCACTGGATGGTGGAGCAGTTAAAGTTAATGGTGGCGTCAAGCTGGCGGGCAACAATCTGTATATTCCGAGTCTGGATCTGTCGCTGGAACAGTTACAAGGCGATTTAACCTTTGATGACAATAAAACCGGCATTGATGGCCTACAGGCTACGTTGTGGGGGCAACCGCTGCAGATACAATATGCCGGTGAGCAAAAGGAAAAAGAGTATCAGGTTAAATTAGGTCTGAATGGTGAATGGGATAACCAACGCGATAAAGTGCTGCCGAGTCTAGCCCATCAAACATTACAGGGAAAAGCGAACTGGCAAGGCGCTTTAGATCTGCATTTGTATAAAGGTGGGCATTATTTCTACGATGCTCAGCTCAGCAGCCCTCTCAGCGCACTGGCGCTGGATTTACCGGCACCATATAACAAACCGGCTGGGCGAAACTGGCCATTACAGGTAAAAGTCAGTGGTAATCAAGAAAGCAGTGTGCTCACCGGTTCACTGAATCATGAATGGCAACTGCAGGCTGATTGGGTGCCGGAGCAAAAACAATTTCGCCGCTTCTGGTTAGATAATCAGATCATCGAACGCAGTACCGGGCCTCGTTTACCCTTTTCGGTGAGCACTATTTTAAGTGAAGCTGACGCTTCTGCCTGGCTGGATTGGTGGCAGCGCTGGCCGACGAATGGTCAACAGGCCGTGAACCAGCTATTTCCGACCATCGGCGCCATTGATGTGCGTGTTGATAAATTACATCTCGCCGATCAATTGTGGCGTGATGTCCGCTTTAGCATGAGCCCTGATCGTAATGGCAGTAAGATCTGGCTGGAAAGCAGTAAAGCGCAGGGGCTGATCCAATTACCTGCGAGCAAGGATAAGCCGATCTTGGTGGATATGGCGCGGCTCTATTGGGCGGACAGTGGTGATGAACAACCTGCTGCACCCATGAGTCTTGCTACGCAACAAGCGTGGTTGGCGCGTTGGCCTAACTTGCGGTTTAGCTGCCAGGATTGCCGTTATGGTGGTAATACCTTAGGGCAGATCAGCGGTCATCTGTATCCGGTTAAACAGGGCGGTGAAGTCCGTGATCTGCATTGGCAGGTGGCGAACTCTCAATTTGATGGTCAGGCCAGCTGGCTGATCCAAGATAATCAGCCACACAGTTCATTGCAGGGGAAATTTGTTAGCCGCAATACTGAATTGTTTTTGGGGCATTTTGGTTTTGATCCGGGGCTGACTGGGACGAAAAGTCAGCTGGATCTTAATGTTTTCTGGCCGGGTGCCTTACCACAACCACGTTTCTCAGCATTAGGTGGTGAGATCAAGATGGAAACCGGAGAAGGGATATTACGGGAAGTAAACAATACCAGCGGTAACCGTTTATTATCCCTGTTCTCCTTGGATGCCATTGTGCGTCGAATTAGTTTTGATTTCCGCGACATCTTTGGGAAAGGGCTTTATTTTAAGAAAATGAGCTTCAGCAGCAAACTGGATCGTGGTGTGCTGCGTAATGATGATCTATTGCTGCAAAGTAATTCCGGTGATCTGCGAGGGCATGGGATAGTCGATTTGGGTCAAAAACAGATCGATTATCAGGTGACGTTCTCGCCGACGTTAACCGGCGGTTTTGGTGTCGCTACCGCATTTGCCATTACGCCGATTACCGGTATTGCCGTATTAGCGGCAACCACGATTTTGCAGCCGGTGTTTGATGTGATCACCCAAGTTAGCTATTCCGTCAAAGGTGATATTGCCAAACCCAAAATTACCGAGCTGGGTCGTAAGCAAGAGAAAGTTAAGTTACCGGCGCCAGTAACCAAGGAGAGCAAGTGATGCAGTTAGTCGCACTACAAATCAATGCTCAGGCTGATTGGTTGCAAAATCGCGCACAAATTGCCAGCTTGTTGCAACGTTTGCCTGTTGAGCGCCCGTGTCTGGTGTTATTACCGGAAAACTTTGCCTGTATGGGTGCGCCACATGATTATCAACAATTAGCGGAACCTTTGGGTTCTGGTCGTGTGCAGCGCCAGTTGAGCGAATGGGCAAAAGAGTTTGGTATCTGGCTGGTGGCAGGGTCATTACCGACCTTGTTACCCCAGCAAAACCGGGTACACACCACATCGCTGGTGTTTAATCCGCAGGGGGAGCTGGCTGGTTTTTATCACAAATTACATCTGTTCGATGTGGATGTCGCTGATGCACGTGGTCGTTACCGTGAATCGGATGCCTTTATGGCCGGGCATGCAACCAGCGTTGTGGCATCACCGTTTGGTGGGTTAGGGCTCAGCATCTGTTATGACGTGCGTTTTCCAGCGCTGTATCAGTTGTTACGCCAGCAGGGTGCTGCTGTACTGTTGGTGCCGGCTGCCTTTACTAAAGTGACCGGGCAAGCGCATTGGCTGCCATTGTTACAAGCACGGGCAATTGAAAATCAATGTTATGTCGTGGCGGCAAACCAATGTGGTAGCCATGATGGCAACCGTGAAACATGGGGTCACTCGGTGATCATCGACCCTTGGGGTGAAATTCTGGCACAGCAAGGTCATCAACCCGGCCTGATCGCAGCATCGCTGGATCCGCAGAAGATCGAACATATTCGCAAAACAATGCCGGTGCAGCTGCATGCCAGACTGACGCCGGTCTGGAGAGAATAATTCAATGTTGTTACCGCAAGTCAGTGAACGATTGTTAGCCGCGCATGGTCTGGATCAGGATATTCTGGCGCAACAACTACGCCAGTTGATGAGTCATCAGATTGATTTCGGCGATTTCTATTTCCAGAGTGGTGTCCATGAATCATGGATGCTGGAAGACGGTATTGTTAAAGATGGCAGCTACAACATCGAACAAGGTGTCGGTGTGCGTGCCATCAGTGGTGAGAAAACCGGGTTTGCCTATTCCGATGAACTCAGCCTGAATGCTTTACAACAAGCCGTCATTGCGGCACGTGGTGTTGCGCATAGTGGCGGTGATGCCAAAGTTAAGATCTGGCAACCGGCACAACCCGTCGCTCGTTATCTGGCGCTAGATCCACTGCCTGGTTTGCCTCAGCAGCACAAAATTACGCTCTTGGAAGAGTTGGATACTTTTGCCCGCTCGCTGGACCCAGCGGTCACTCAGGTGATGGCGTCACTGTCTGGCGTGTATGAAGAGATCCTGATCGCGGCGACTGATGGCACACTGGTGGCCGATATTCGCCCATTGGTGCGCCTCAGCATTACTGTGTTAGCAGAACGTAATGGTCGTCGTGAACGCGGTAGCTGTGGTGGCGGTGGCCGCTGTGGTTATGACTATTTCTTCGAGCTGGAACATGGCGAAAGCCGTGCCCATGGGTATGCGCGTGAAGCGGTCCGTCAGGCTTTAGTCAATCTGGAAGCCATCGATGCACCGGCGGGCATGATGCCCGTGGTGCTTGGCTCCGGCTGGCCGGGTGTATTGCTGCATGAAGCGGTGGGGCATGGTCTGGAAGGTGATTTTAACCGTAAAGGTTCATCCGCGTTCAGCGGTAAGATCGGTCAACAAGTGGCGTCGAAGCATTGCACGATCGTCGATGATGGTACGCTGGCCGGGCGCCGTGGTTCATTGAGCGTCGATGATGAAGGCACGCCAACGCAATACAACGTATTGATTGAAAACGGTATCCTGAAAGGCTACATGCAAGACAAATTGAATGCCCGTTTGATGGGCGTTGCCCCAACCGGTAATGGCCGTCGGGAATCTTATGCTGCGTTGCCGATGCCGCGCATGACCAATACCTACATGCTGGCCGGTGAACATGATCCGCAAGAGATCATCGCATCGGTGAAGAAAGGGATCTATGCGCCGAACTTTGGCGGTGGTCAGGTGGATATCACTTCCGGCAAGTTCGTATTTTCCGCCTCGGAAGCGTATTTGATCGAAAA
This sequence comes from Tolumonas sp., assembly GCA_028683735.1. Taxonomy (GTDB): domain Bacteria; phylum Pseudomonadota; class Gammaproteobacteria; order Enterobacterales; family Aeromonadaceae; genus Tolumonas. The sequence continues at coordinate 5,963 of JAQUHG010000095.1, forward strand.
TGGCAAAATCACCGCACCACTCAAAGGGGCGACGCTGATAGGCAATGGCCCGGAAGCGATGAAACAAGTCTCAATGGTAGGTAACGATCTGGCGCTGGATAAAGGTGTCGGCGTGTGCGGTAAAGATGGTCAGAGCGTGCCGGTCGGAGTTGGGCAGCCAACACTGAAACTGGACGAACTGACTGTAGGCGGCACACAGTAACCCCAAAGAAAATGGCGTGAATATTCACGCCATTTTTTATCTTGCTCTTATCGGTTCAGAACGCCATTACAGCTGTTCTTCCATGTGTTCACGCAGATATTTGAACAGTTCACGGAATGCTGCCGGTGGATGGTTCGCGGCTTGTTCTTTCTTCACGCGACTCACCAACTGGCGCAGTTTCTGGCGTTCCAGAGTGTGGCATTCCCCGATCACGGCGTTGATCGCATCGTCACCATCCGCAATCAACTTATCGCGCCACTGTTCCAGCTTGTGCAAACGCGCATTGGTGCTGTTATTGCGGCTGTGGATCTGATCCAGCACTGCTTTAATTTCGGTAATATCGCGGTTACGCATCATTTTACCGACAAATTGCAAATGGCGGCGCAGTGCTTCGTGTTTACCTTTCAGCTTATGCCCCATGGCAATCGCGTCGATCAGATCTTCATCCAGTGGCACACGTTCCAGCTCAGCAGGTTTTAAGTTGACCAGCTCTTCGCCCAGTTTTTGCAACGCAGCGGCTTCACGTTTCAGACCTGTCTTACTGACGTAATCGTCATCCGACTCATCGTGGGTTGGTTTTTGATGATTCATGGTGTCACTCTTCCTTAATTCCTCCCTTATATGGTAACAGGTATCTGTGATAGCCTGTGAAAAAATGCAGCAGGGCTTGGCAGACATGAATTCTCAGGAACAAATTTTACAAGAACAGCACAAACTTGAACGTGTCGTGAGCGATGCGTTACAGATCGCCCAGGAGTTGGGTGCCGACACCGCAGAAATTTCCATCAGTAAACAAACTGGTATTTCCATTAACACCCGTGGCGGCGAAGTCGAAAATATCGAATTTAACAAAGATGGCGCACTCGGCATCGCAATCTATCGTGATGGCCGTAAAGGCTCGTCATCTACCGCGGATTTGAGCGTCAGCGCTATTCGTCGTTGTATTGAAGCGGCACTGGAGATCTCGCGTTATACCGCGGTTGACCCCTGTGCCGGGCTGGCTGATCGTGACCTGATGGCATGGGATGCACCGGATCTGGAACTGCTGTATCCGGTCGCGCTGGAGCCGCAATACGGCATCGAACTGGCACGCCGCTGTGAACAACATGCGCTGTCGTTAGATAAACGCATCAAACAGTCAGATAACGGCAGCTTTTCCAGCCATCATGGCATCAAGGTTTATGGTAATACCCATGGTTTCGTGAAAGGTTATGCCGCCAGTCGTCATTCCCTGAGTTGCGTGTTGATCGGTGAGCAAGACGGCGATATGCAGCGTGACTACAGCTACAGCACGGCGCGTGAGTTGTGTGATCTGTGGACGCCAGAGCGTATCGCTGAAGACGCGGTAAGCCGTACGGTATCGCATTTGGGTGGCCGTAAGATCGCGACTACCGAAGTACCAGTGTTATTCCTGCCGGAAGCGGCGAACAGCTTGTTTGGTCATCTGGTCTCTGCGATCAGTGGTGGCAATTTATATCGTAAATCAACCTTCCTGTTGGATAGCCTTGGGCAACAACTGTTCCCGGATTGGTTCCAGATCAACGAATTTGCCCATCTGCCGAAAGGGCTGGCGAGTTCACCGTTTGATGGGGAAGGTGTACGCACGCAAGATCGTTCCATTATCGAAAATGGCGTGCTGCAAACCTACCTGCTGACTGCATATTCAGCGCGGAAACTAGGTCTGCAATCAACCGGTCATGCCGGTGGTATCCATAACTGGCGCGTAGACGGGCAAGGTCAAAGTCTGGATGCCCTGATGCAGCAGATGGGCACTGGCTTAGTTGTTAGTGAACTGATGGGGCAGGGCGTGAATATTGTCACCGGCGATTATTCGCGCGGCGCGACCGGTTTCTGGGTGGAAAACGGGCAGATTGCTTATCCGGTGGAAGAGATCACCATCGCTGGCAATTTGAAAGATATGTTCCGTCAAATTGTGGCTGTGGGTAATGATATCGATCCGCGTTGCAGTCTGCAGAGTGGTTCTGTGTTGATCGAACGCATGAAAATTGCGGGGAATTAAGCAGAAATGACAGACGGCCAAGTAGGCCGTCTGTTATGCAAAGCGATTACTCTGCTGCGCCTTCTTTACGGAAAGTACGTGGGAAGTTACGCAGTTGTTTGCTGGCTTCACGACGTTGTTTCGACAGCTCAGCACCGACGATGGTCAGGTCATCCACGCGATCTTCATAATCACCTTTCATGTTGTGGATGATTTCCAGAATGTCTTCGTAGCTCATACCTGGTTTCAGGTATTCGGTCAGGTTAGCCAGCAGCGCAACACGTTTCTGGTTGTCACGGATTTTGCGGGCATTGTCTTCGATTTCACGGGTCATCTTGTTTTTCAGACGAGCCACACGTACGAATTCCAGAATGTTATTCATTTCGTTGTTTTGCATTGTGTCATCCACCATTCTCAGCTTGTTGATTCTTCTCTGACCACTGGTTATTTGCTGTGGTTTGTTCTCATCCTGCCATGTTTAAGGCACAAGAGCCAGATCCTGATTTAGTAAATCGGCCAATTCAATAATATCCATACTCCAAGTGCGCCTTCCAGCAAATATTGCCAGTGGAACTCGCGCCGCCACAACCCGGCGAGAAAAAATCCACCTGCCAGGGCGATTGCTGCCAATGGGTAATAAATCAGCTCACCCATTTGATCAAACAGCGACAACATCAGTAAGCGCAGTGACGGTGGCAGCCAGAGCCCTAACCAGCCCAACACAATAATTGCGGGGACGATACCTAAGGCAAGTGAACTTAAGCGTACTTTCGGGTTCAACGGCATACGCCAGCGCGACGGTGACATGGCTTTATCCTTTCTCTTTCAGCATGGCGCGTAAATTGGCGATCCCGGTTTTGCCTTTCTCTTGCCGTTGTTCGGCACTGGCAGGTTCTTTGCGCAGTTCCCACTGCAGATCATCTTGTGGCAGTTCCAGCAGGAAACGGCTGGGCTCCGGGTTCATGGTGGAACCAAACTGGCGACGCTCTTTGCATAACACAAAACTCAGTTCGGTTTGCGCGCGGGTAATGCCAACGTAGGCCAAACGACGTTCCTCGTCGATATTATCTTCATCAATGCTGACCTGATGCGGCAACAGGCCTTCTTCCATACCGATCATAAACACATAGGGGAACTCCAGCCCTTTTGAGGCGTGCAGGGTCATCAACTGCACCTGATCCAGCTCTTCATCCCCTTCGTTGCGCTCCAGCATATCGCGCAGGGTAAAGCGCGCCACCGCTTCGCTTAAGCTCAGCGCTGGTTCATCCTGCTGCGGATCGCCCGCCAGCATATCGGTCAACCAGCGATATAGGGTTGACACGTTTTGCATGCGCATTTCCGCAGCTTTCGGGCTGGGTGATGTCTCGTATAACCAGGCTTCATAGTGAATATCTTTGATGAGATCGCGCACCACCTCTTCACTGTTGCCGCGTTCAGCATTATCGCTCATGCGACATAACCATTCGCAGAAGTGGCGTAGAGCCTGTAAGCCACGGCCATGCAGATGTTGCTCTAAGCCAATCTCAAAACTGGCAGCATAGAGGCTTTTGCCACGCTGATTGGCGTACTGGCCGAGTTTTTCCAGCGTAGTAGGGCCAATTTCACGCTTCGGCAAGTTCACCACACGCAGGAAGGCATTGTCATCATCCGGGTTCACCAGCAGACGCAGGTAAGCCATGATGTCTTTGATTTCCGTACGCGAGAAAAACGAGGTGCCACCGCTGATTTTGTACGGAATACGGTTTTGCATCAGGATCTTTTCCAGCAAGCGGGATTGATGATTTCCGCGGTACAAAATGGCGTAATCCTTCCAGCTGGTGCGGTTCATGAAACGATGCCCCATGATCTCTGCCGCGACCTTTTCCGCCTCATGGTCTTCATTTTTCGCGGTCAGCACGCGCACCGGTATGCCGTAATCCAATTCAGAAAACAGCTGTTTATCAAACACGTGCGGGTTATTCGCGATCAAGATGTTGGCACACTTCAGGATGCGGCCTTTCGAGCGGTAGTTTTGCTCCAACTTGATCACGCGCAGATTGCTGAAATCTTCCTGCAGGCGCACCAGATTTTGTGGTTGCGCGCCGCGCCAGGAGTAGATCGACTGGTCATCATCACCCACCACGGTAAAACGGGCTCGTGCGCCAACCAGCAACTTCACCAGTTCATACTGGCTGGTGTTGGTGTCCTGATATTCATCGACCAGCAGGTAGCGAATCCGGCTTTGCCAGTGTTCCCGTACTTCCGGATTGGTTTTTAATAACAAAGTCGGCAGCAAAATCAGATCATCAAAATCCAGCGCATTATAGGCACTCATCTGCCGCTGATAGCGGTCATACCATTTTGCGAATTTTTGCTCATCCGGCGACTGCGCTCGTTTCAGCGCCTGGGCTGGCAGAATCAGATCATTTTTATAACGCGAAATGGCCTGCACTAATTGTTGTAACAATTCCTTGTCACCCTGTATCTCCAGCTCGGTCAGCTCTTTGAGCAGACTCATCTGATCGGTGTCATCAAACAGGGAAAAGTTCGCTTTCAGTTGCAGATGTT
>JAQUHG010000377.1 GCA_028683735.1 Tolumonas sp.
CGATATGTTCTTCCTGCAGTAACTCTTGATCGGCAGAATCGCCACAGAAGACAATTGTTTCTTCCAGCATTTCCGATAACGCTTCAGCCCGTTCTGCATTGCGTTCGATCAGTTTTACGCTGTAACGGCCTTCCAGCTGACGAGCTAACCCTGCGCCGACATTACCACCGCCGACAATCATGATCCGGCGGTATGGGCTTTCCAAACGCTGAAGTTCTGACATCACGGCACGAATGTGGCCGGAGGCGGCAACAAAGAAGACTTCATCATCCGCTTCGATAATGGTGGTACCCTGCGGACGAATCGAGCGCCCTTGGCGGAAAATAGCCGCCACTCGGGTATCAATGTTCGGCATGTGTTCTTTCAGCGTGGCCAGTGCATTACCAACCAGCGGGCCACCGTAATATGCTTTTACGGCCACCAAACCCAGTCGGCCGCCGGCAAAGTCAGCCACCTGTAATGCACCCGGATATTCAATCAACCGGCGCATATATTCGATAACTAGTTGTTCTGGGGAAATCAGATGATCAATATGGAACACTTCACCTTTGAATAATTTTTCCCGTGCAGATAAGTAAGCATGGGAACGAATACGAGCCACTTTGTTCGGCACGTTAAACAGCGAATAGGCAATTTGACAAGCGACCATGTTGCATTCGTCACTGCTGGTGACGGCAACCAGCATATCGGCATCATCGGCGCCTGCTTCGCGTAACACGCCAGGATATGACCCTGGGCCGCAAACGACACGCAGGTCATATTTGTCCTGGAGTTCACGCAAGCGCTCGGCATCGGTATCAACCAGTGTGATTTCGTTATTCTCACCGACCAGATTTTCCGCCAGCGTACCGCCAACCTGGCCTGCGCCGACAATGATGATCTTCATGCTGTCACCTGTTTAGTCAATTTGGCGTAGAAAAAGCCATCCATATGCTGCTCTCCAGGGTAAATTTGCCAACCAGGTTGTAGTGCAGTGTCTTGTTCATTTAATGGAACGTGAATAGCATCGGTGGTTCTTTCTAAGAAAGCCTTAATTTGAGTACTGTTTTCGTCAGATAAAATGGAGCAAGTGGCATACAGCAACGTACCACCGGGTTTTAATTGTAGCCACATTGCATCAAGGATACTGCTTTGTAAGCGGGCTAATTCAGCAATATCTTCCGCTCGACGTAACCATTTAATATCTGGATGACGTCGGATCACGCCAGTTGCAGAACAAGGTGCATCTAATAAAATGCGATCAAATTGCGGGCCTTGCCACCATTGTTCTGGCTGACTGGCATCGCCGTGAATTAATGTTGCGTCCAGTTTGATTCGTTGCAGGTTTTCTGCCACCCGCTGCAATCGAGTTTCATCAAAATCGACCGCAATCAGTTGTTTTAGTGCTGGCTGGTGCTCCAGAATATGTGCTGTTTTGCCACCGGGTGCGGCGCAGGCATCTAAAATCAACTCATTGGCTTGTGGCTCTAATAACCAGGCGGCATGTTGTGCCGCTGCATCTTGTACTGAACAAGCGCCTTCCGCAAAGCCAGGTAGTTCATTCACATCACAGGCTTTTTCTAGTAACAGTGCCGAGGCACAACTAGCGTGAGGAGTGCTGTTAATGCCTAATGCGGCCAATTGCTGTTGATAATCTTCCCGTGATTGCCGACTTAAATTCACGCGCAGCCACATGGGCGGATATGCATTACCCGCCTGTAACACAGAAACATAACCATACTGACAAGATTGTTTGATCTTTTTCAGTAACCAACGAGGATAACTAAAACGGGTGGCTTCGTTTTTATCTGCTGCTTGCAGTAATTCTTCCTGTTGGCGTTGCGCATTACGCAATACACCATTGATCATGCCGCGAAAGCTATCGCCATTCATGATCTTGGTGGCATTCACCGTTTCAGCTAAGGCCGCATGCGGTGGAATACGGGTATAAAACAGCTGATACAGACCGACTAGCAATAAATAGTGCAGAGAGCGGTGTTTTCCTTTCAGCGGGCGTTCGATCAATTGTTCCGCGATAAACTCTAAACGGTTTAGCCAACGTAAGGTGCCGTAACAAATTTCCTGTAATAACGCGCGATCTTTAGCTGGAATCAGCTGTTGAGCTGCAGGCAACGCGGCAGACAGAGAATATCCCTGTTCTACGACCTGAAACATAACCTTGGCTGCGGTTGCCCGAACTTTCATAAATACCACTCAATAAAAAATTAAGGCAGAAGATTGCCCGGTAGGAAGAGATCCTGACGCGCATTGAAGACATCCGCAAACGACATGGCTTTTTTGCCCGGTAATTGCAGTTGTTTAATACGTAAAATGCCCAGACCAGTGGCAACATCCAAGCCGTCTTTACTGGCTTGTATAATTGTTCCAGCGGGTTGATGGCTGCTATCGGATAACACTTCTGCTTGCCACACTTTGATATTCAGCTCCGCCAACTGAAAATAGCTGACAGGCCAGGGGTTAAAGGCGCGGATACAACGCTCAATAAAACTGGCTTCCTGCTGCCAATCAATGCGGGCTTCTTCCTTGGTGAGCTTTTTGGCATAGGTTGCCAGCTCGTTATCTTGCTTTTCAGG
>JAQUHG010000378.1 GCA_028683735.1 Tolumonas sp.
CGCAACGTTTGGTCTGCAGAAGCCAAAGTGGAGTTTGATGCAAATGGCGGCCCGGTTATGGCCTCGCTGGCATTACCCGATACGCAGGAAGGTTTTACTTACGTTGACGAAAACGCGGCCAGCCCCGGTTATGGGCTTTCATTTGTCAACAAAGATGGCGTCTCCCACGCTGAATGGTCAATCAGCAGCGCAACTGGTCATCAGGAACTTTACTATCGTACTGATATGTTAAGCGACCCTTACGCCAAAGCATTGCCAGTTGTAGTGCCAACAATCGATAAGTCACTGGAAAAAGAGCCTATCGCTTCCGCGATCAATCAGATCCTGACTGCAGCAAAAACTCATTCCGCAGATGCATTTACCCTGACTCGCGAAATCATTAAAGAGTTCAAAAATCAGGAACAAAATGCAGCTTTGCTGACTAAACATAAAAAACCAGCTTATCTGTTAGTTGAGATTCTGAACCAAGCCGATATTCCAGCCCGTGTTGTACGCGCAGTAAATCTGGAAGATGGTCGCCGCCGTCAGCGTACCGTTGATTATGTTCAGGTGTTCAACGGCGATAAATATGACTTGTTTGATCCAGTAACCGGTGTTCAAGGTCGCCCTGACAACCTGTTATTGTGGGAATACAACTCCACACCACTGCTCGATGTTACCGGTGCCAGCAATTCTCAGGTTACCTTCTCTGTGCTTAAAAAACTGGTGCCCGTTAATAAAGCATTAAAGGCAAAGTTTGAACACACCGATATGTTTAACTTCTCGGTAGATATGCTGCCAGTTGAAGAACAATCGCTGTTCAAAGGCATCCTGCTGATCCCAATCGGCGTTATGGTCGTGGTATTCCTGCGGGTTATCTGCGGTCTGAAAACCTCTGGTACCTTCATGCCAGTGTTGATTGCCGTAGCATTTCTGCAAACACAGTTACTCACCGGATTGGTCGGATTTCTCAGTATTGTCGGGGTCGGTTTAGTTATTCGATCGTGGCTATCGAAACTGAACCTGCTGTTGGTGGCCCGTATTTCTGCCATCATCATTACCGTTATTTGTATCATCGGTGGTTTGTCAGTGCTGACGTATAAACTGGGTATCACTCAGGGTATGCGGATCACCTTCTTCCCTATGATCATTCTTTCCTGGACTATCGAACGTATGTCGATCCTATGGGAAGAAGAAGGTCCGAAAGAAGTATTCAAGCAAGGTGGTGGCTCACTATTGGTTGCAGTGCTGGCTTATCTGGCGATGAGCAGCGGCATGATCCAGCATCTGACCTTTAACTTCCTTGGGTTACAGCTGATCATCATGGCAACCGTATTGGTGATGGGTAACTACACTGGCTACCGTCTGTCTGAGCTTAAACGGTTCAAGCCGTTAGCTGACGAACTGCATAAGAAGTAAATGCCATGTGGCTTTTAGATAAGTACACCTCACCTTTTAAGCTGGCTCAACTCGGTATTATGGGCATGAACCAGCGTAACGTCAGTTATATCGGGCGCTATAATCCGCGCTCGTTATATCCGTTAGTCGATAACAAGCTGAAAACTAAGCGTATTGCGGTCGATGCTGGTGTTACTGTGCCCAAACTGATTGGCACTGTGCAACATCAGCATGAAGTAACCAAGATTTCAGAAATGGTTAAAGAATGGCCGGGTTTTTGTATCAAGCCAGCACGTGGTTCCGGTGGTAAAGGCATTCTGGTGATCATGCGCCATGAAGATGGCTTGTATTACAAACCGAATGGCAGCTCTTGTACTGCAACTGATCTGGAACGCCATATCACCAATATTCTGGCCGGTCTGTTTTCTTTAGGCGGCAAGCCGGACTTTGTGTTGGTGGAAGATCTGATCCAATTTGATGATGTGTTTGACGGTTACTCGTATGAAGGGGTTCCTGATACCCGCGTTATCATTTTCAAAGGTTTTCCGGTAATGGCCATGATGCGTCTTTCCACAGCATCATCGGATGGTAAAGCGAACTTGCACCAAGGCGCTGTTGGCGTGGGCCTTTGCCTGCGTACCGGTAAAGCTCTGCGTGCCGTGCAATACAACAGCCCGATGCGTTACCACCCCGATACGGGTCGCGATCTGTATGATTTGCAGGTACCACACTGGGAAAAACTGCTGAATCTGTCTGCGGCTTGCTTTGAAATGTCAGGCCTTGGTTACATCGGTACCGATATCGTGTTGGATAAAAAACGTGGACCATTGCTGCTGGAACTGAATGCACGTCCCGGCTTGTCTATTCAAATAGCGAATGGCGCGGGTTTATTACCTCGTCTGCGTAAAATTGAAAAGATGGCTGACACTGATATCAAAAAGATGAGTGTTGCTGAACGCGCGAAATATGCCATGGATAACTTTGGTGTCTTTCAACCATAAGCCTGTTGCTTGTTAAAGATAACGAAACAAAACGGCCCTTTTTAGGGCCGTTTTTCTTGCTGCAGAATAACTATTTTCGCTGATATAACCTTGGTAATTCAGGTGATACCGGCTGATAGGCTTCATTAATGTAGTTGTAATAGGCGATAAATGACGGCGTACTGTCTTTATCTTTTCCACCCAACACTTTT
>JAQUHG010000379.1 GCA_028683735.1 Tolumonas sp.
TTTAATTCAACACAATATTGAAAAACTCGGTAAAAGCGGCGCCAATATTTTATTTCGTGTTCCCATCATTACTGATTTCAACGATGACGAAATAACACTGAACACCATCATTCAGCAGGCGGCTAAGCACTATCAACGTTTCGGTGGTAGTGGCGAAATTCATTTCCTGCCGTACCACACTTACGGCATGCACAAATACCATTTACTCGGGCTGGATTATGACTGTGCCCGGAAACCATTTGATCGACCCGAGTTACTGGCCTTTGCCGAGCAGCAAGCCAAAGCCTGTGGTCTGACTGCCATACTGAGGGGGTAATTATGACCGAACTTGACCTGACCACGTTATCTGCGCGCATTCGTGATCATAAACGACGTTTGGTAGAGATAGTCAAACCGCCGGTTTGTACTGAGCGTGCGCGTCATTACACCGAAAGTTATCAGGCAAATATCGATAAACCAATCGTCGTGCGTCGCGCGCTGGCGCTGGCGTATCACCTGCAGCAGCGCACCATCTGGATCGACAATGATGAATTGATTATTGGTAATCAGGCTTCCCGTTTACGCGCCGCACCGATTTTTCCTGAATATACCGTTGGCTGGGTAGAAAAAGAGATCGATGAATTAGGCGATCGTCCTGGTGCTGGTTTTAGTGTTACAGCGGAAGATAAAGCCGCGATCCATCAGTTAGCATCGTTCTGGCGTGGGCAAACGGTACAAGATCGTTGTTATGGGCTGTTTACCGAAGAGCAGAAAGCCATTCTCGCCAGTGGCATGATCAAAGCCGAAGGCAATATGACCTCGGGCGATGCACATCTGGCGGTGGATTATCCGCAACTGCTTGAGCTGGGGATTCATGGGTTACAAGCAAAAGTCGCAGAACGGCGTCAACGGCTCGATCTGGCTGACTGGAATGATCTGCATCGAGAGCAGTTTCTGAAATCGGTGGATATTACCTTGCAGGCGTTGTCAGAACATATTCAACGTTATGCCGCACTGGCACGTCAGATGGCCAGTCAGGAAAACCGGATTGAGCGCCGATATGAATTGTTAGCGATTGCGGAAAACTGCGATGTGATCGCCCAACAGCCACCACGTACCTTCTGGCAAGCGTTACAACTGTGCTATTTCATTCAATTGGTATTGCAGATCGAGTCTAACGGGCATTCAGTATCGTTTGGCCGCATGGATCAATATCTCTACCCTTGGTATCGCCGTGATGTGGAATTAGAACAAACCTTACCGCGTGAACAGGCGATTGAGTTGTTGCATTGCTGTTGGTTGAAGTTGCTGGAAGTGAATAAAATCCGCTCTGGTACGCATTCCAAAGCATCAGCGGGTAGTCCGTTGTATCAGAATGTCACGATTGGTGGTCAGCGCTGGCATCAGGGGGCAGCGGTTGATGCTGTGAATCCTCTCTCTTATACCATTCTGGAATCATGCGGTCGTCTGCGTTCTACACAGCCCAATTTGAGCGTACGTTACCATGCGGGTATGAGCGATGATTTTCTTGAAGCCTGTATGGCGGTGATCCGTTGTGGTTTTGGCATGCCGGCTTTCAATAATGATGAAATCGTTATTCCTGAATTTATTAAGCTCGGTGTAGAAGTGGAGGATGCCTATAACTACTCCGCCATCGGTTGTATTGAAACGGCGGTACCGGGGAAATGGGGCTATCGTTGCACCGGGATGAGTTTTGTCAATTTTGCCCGCGTCATGTTGGCGGCGTTGGAACAAGGTAAGGATGCAACAACGGGACAAACTTTCCTGCCACAGCCGCAAGGGCTCAGTTTAGGCAACTTCCATAATTTTGATGAAGTATTAGCGGCGTGGGATCACCAGATCCGTTATTACACGCGTAAAACCGTTGAGATTGACTGTGTTGTTGATACGGTTTTGGAAGAAAACGCGCACGATATTCTCTGTTCAGCGTTGGTCGATGATTGTATTGAACGTGGTAAAACGGCGAAACAGGGCGGGGCAAAATACGACTGGGTATCGGGTTTGCAGGTTGGTATTGCTAATTTGGGCAATAGTTTAGCGGCGGTGCGTGATCAGGTGTTCAGCGGTAAATTGTCGCAACAGGAATTAGCGGCTGCATTGGGGAATAACTTTGCTGGCGAAGACGGTGAAGCATTACGTTTGATGCTGGCTAATCGGATTGCGAAATATGGCAATGATGATGACTCGGTGGATGAGCTGCTGGTGCGGGCTTATCAGACGTTTATTGATGAAATCAGCCAATTTCATAATACCCGTTATGGCCGAGGCCCGATTGGCGGTGGTTATTACGCCGGTACCTCGTCTATTTCTGCCAACGTGCCGTTTGGTGCTGGAACCATGGCCACGCCGGATGGTCGCAAAGCACATGCACCGTTAGCGGAAGGGGCTAGCCCATCATCCGGCACTGATAGTCATGGGCCGACAGCGGTCTTTAATTCACTGGGTAAATTGCCTACAGCAGCCATTCTGGGTGGTGTGCTGCTGAATCAAAAACTCAACCCGGCGAGTTTGGAGCAACCGCGTGATCGTCAGAAACTGATGGTATTACTGCGAACTTTCTTTGAAGT
>JAQUHG010000380.1 GCA_028683735.1 Tolumonas sp.
CATTAACCCTGCCGGATTATTTTACCCATCGTTTTGAAGACCAAACCAAAATTCTGCGCGTGATTGCGGCACTGGTGATCCTGGTTTTCTTTACCATTTACTGTGCCTCCGGCATGGTGGCAGGCGCACGTTTGTTTGAACAGACGTTCGGGCTGAGTTACGACACGGCGTTGTGGGCCGGTGCTGTCGCGACGATCTTGTATGTCTTTGTTGGTGGTTTTTTAGCGGTTAGCTGGACCGATACCGTACAGGCATCGCTGATGATTTTTGCTCTGTTACTCACGCCGGTGATGGTGATCATGCACGCGGGTGGTTTTGCAGATGCAGTGCAGGTGATTAATAGTCTGAATGTGAAATACAGCGACATGTTTCATGGCACTACCACGATCGGCATTATTTCGCTGATGGCGTGGGGTTTAGGTTATATGGGGCAACCGCACATTCTGGCTCGTTTCATGGCCATCAGCTCGGTCGACGCCATGCCGAATGCCCGCCGGATCGGCATGACCTGGATGATCTTGTGTCTGGGTGGTGCAGTTGCGGTTGGTTATTTCGGTATTGCCTATTTTGCCGCGAATCCGCTACAAAGCGGTGCTGTACAGGCGAATCACGAAACCGTCTTTATTACGTTGTCTCAATTGCTGTTTAATCCATGGATTGCTGGTGTCTTGCTGTCGGCAATTTTGGCGGCGGTCATGAGTACCTTATCTTGCCAGTTGCTGGTTTCTTCCTCAGCGCTGACGGAAGATTTCTACAAAGTATTCTTCCGCCCGAATGCGTCACAAAAAGAACTGGTATGGGTTGGCCGCCTGATGGTGTTACTGGTGGCGGTGATTGCCATTGTGATTGCCCGTGATCCGGCGAGTAAAGTATTGGGTCTGGTGGGTTATGCCTGGGCCGGTTTTGGTGCGGCGTTTGGTCCGGTGGTGATTTTATCGCTGTTGTGGCCACGCATGACGCGCAACGGCGCATTGGCCGGTATGTTGGTGGGGGCGTTGACCGTGATTGTTTGGCGTAATGCGGCATGGTTTGGTTTGTATGAAATGGTGCCAGGTTTCTTACTGTCAGGTGTCGCAATTATCCTGTTCAGTTTATTGGATAAAACGCCATCCATGCGGATGCAGCAAGATTTTGCCCAAATGGAAGCGGAAATGGCAAACCCAGGTGCATCGCTGACAGCACCAGTTGCAGATTAAGCGATAAAGTTATATCGGTAAAATACTAAGCCCGGCAATCGCCGGGCTTTTTGTTTATAAGATTTGCTTCAGCAGGATATGGGCTTTAAAACGCTGAATACGGGTGAGTAAGCGTTTCACTGCCTCTGGATAATCTTGTAACTGTTCCAGTTCGCTGAAATGAGTCAGACGACGGGTATGCTGCAAAATATTGGCGCGCTCCGCTGCAAAACGTTCGCACAACAGACGATGCGGATCGCGTAATAACATGCCGTTTTCCAGATCCAGTGCCCAGGCGCGTGGATTTAGATTGCTGCCAGTAATGAGGCTTAACTGGTCATCCACAAAAATGCCTTTCAGATGATACGAGTGCTGCTCATGCTGCCACAACATGATATTGAGCTGTCCGTTATCAATGTAATTTTGATAACGATTGGCAAAACGGCGCAGATTAATTTCATACAGATAAGGTAAACCACCGACCGTTTTAAACGGTTCGCAAGGTGGAATATAGAAATCATTCGCGGTCTTATCGCCGACCACAATTGTGACTTTCACTTTCCGTTGCAGCAGGCCACTGATATCGCGCGCCAGTGAGCTGGGTGGATTAAAATAGGGGGTGCAGATAAAGATTTCCTGCGACGCACTGCGCACCAGATCGCGGATCACGCGATTCAGGCGATTACCGCGTTTACCTAACCCAATTAACGGCGTCACCCCAAATTGACGCGGGCCAATGACACTCTCTTCAAACTCATAACGACCGGCTTGTAAACGACGACGGAAACGACGCTGTTCGGCTTTGATCTGTTTGATACCAGGGATCTGGGTTTTGTCCAGCCGCGGTACAGCTGTATCGTTGACAAAATGACGTAAAATCAACCGCGCAAAGCTGTCAGCCAGATCGGCATTCTGGATTTGGTGGTAACGATCGAAACGATAACGATCCAACTGGTGCAGGTAAACATTATTCAGGCTGGCGCCGGAATAGAGCAGGGTGTTATCAAACAAGAAACCTTTCAGATGCAACACACCTAACCATTCACGGCGTTTGACCGGCACGCCGTAAAAAGGAATATCACAAGTCGGGTATTTGCTGGCGAACTCCTGATACATCAGATGATTACCAGATTGTGCACCTTTACCAATCAAGCCGCGTTGCGCACGGTGAAAATCAACAAAGACTTTAATGTCCAGCTGTGGGCGGGCTTGTTTGGCGGCATACAGCGCCTGCATGATTTCCCGACCGGCTTCATCATCTTGCAGATAAAGCGCCACCAGATAGATCCGGCGTTCGGCCTGAGCAATCAGCTCAAGAATACGCTGTTTGAACTGACTGGCCTGATGCAGGATCTGCATGGCGTCACTGTCCACTGGTAGCAGCGGCAATT
>JAQUHG010000096.1 GCA_028683735.1 Tolumonas sp.
CACCAGAATTTTTAATACCGCTTTGTAAGGCGAATCCAGCCCCTTATAGAGCAGCCACAACGCAGAGCCAAAATACTCTTCCGCCGGAATATGACTGACACCACCCAGATCCAGCCAGTCATCTTCGGAAATCATGCCGGTGCTGAACAACGCCGATGCCAGTGCATCGTATTCTTCTTCCCGTTCCGCCGGGATCAGCGGCCATAACAGACGTTTACCCGCCACACGGGTAGCACTGCGGTAAAACTCTTCCAGCAACAGCAAATGTTGCGCACTGCCGCAGTTATCCAACCCGACTTGCGCGCGATTGCCGACCCGAAATTTATTTTCCGGGATCAGGAAGAAGTTCATCTCCACGCCGTGCTGTTCTGCCAGACAGGAAATCAGCTGACACTTTTGCTCTAACAGCGCCAGTCGCTCCAGCGATAACTCGGGGTTATGACAAACCCAGATATCGAGATCAGAGGTGATACTTTGACCAATCGATGAGGTGCTGCCCATGGTATATACGGCAGACAAACAAGATTCGGTAACTTCAGGCTCGGTGGTGTGGCCACATTGCGTAAACAGGAATTTGCGTTGCGCCGCGTCGGGCTGAAAATTGGCAATACCATACGGCACCTCACCCGAGATATAACCCGGAAGGTGTGGATGATGGTAATGCAGCAAAACCGGCAGCATGGAGAGCATGCGCCGGCCTGCTTCGTTCATTGCCTCCAGCGCCCGTTCCATCTTGATTTGATTGATGGCATCCGCGCGGGCAATCAGCAACTCAAACTGTTTAAACAACCGTTTGGCCTTAGTTGATCAATATTGGACACTTCGCCAGCAAGGCGGGGTGTAATCTCCCCATGTTAGCACAGCTGACAGCGCGGTAAACCTCCCCGCAATGGTGCGATGTCATGCTCACAGTTCAACCTGAGTTATCAGCCATGCTACTATCAATGAAAACCCATTGGCACAAACTGTTATGACCGAATTGCGTATCGCCACCCGAAAAAGTCCGCTGGCCTTGTGGCAGGCTAACTTTGTTAAACAACAGCTGGAATTACATCACCCCGGCTTACAAGTGACCCTCGTGCCGATGAGTACACAAGGAGACAAAATTCTCGATACGCCACTGGCTAAAATTGGTGGTAAAGGTTTGTTTGTTAAGGAATTAGAACAAGCTATGCTGGAAAACCGCGCCGATATCGCCGTCCATTCCATGAAAGATGTACCGGTCGACTTCCCGGCGGGGTTGGGTCTGGCGGTGATCTGTGAACGCGATGACCCACACGATGCCTTTGTCAGCACTCGTTATGCCAATATCTATGAATTACCACAGGGTGCCATAGTCGGCACTTCGAGTCTGCGCCGGCAATGTCAGTTACGCGCCCAACGCCCGGATCTGCAAATTCACGATCTGCGTGGCAATGTGAATTCTCGTTTAGCCAAACTCGACGCCGGTGATTACGATGCCATCATTCTGGCCGCTGCCGGTTTACGCCGATTAGAGAAAGCCGACCGTATTCGTTCGTTATTGCCACCGGAACTCAGTTTGCCCGCCAACGGGCAAGGTGCGGTCGGCATTGAATGCCGTCTCGACGATGCACAAACGCAAGCGTTGTTAGCCCCGCTGGAACATGCCATGACGCGTTATTGTGTAATGGCGGAACGGGCCATGAATCGTAAACTGCAGGGCGGTTGTCAGGTGCCTATCGGAGCGTATGCCGTAATGGAAGATGAGCATATCTGGTTACGCGGCTTGGTCGGTGCACTGGATGGCCAGCAAATTATCCGCGGTGATGTTTCCGGCCCGAAAGCCCAGGCCGAAGCCTTAGGTGAGTTACTGGCAGAACAGCTGTTAGCCCAAGGTGCAGACGCCATTTTACATGCAGTGTATAACGCATGACCCCGCTGATCCTGCGCCCGCAACCCGCAGCCGATGAACTGGCGGCATTGTTGCGCCAGCAGGGTCATACCCCCGTCGTTTGCCCTCTGCTGAGTTATTTACCCGGTAGCGAACTCGGCGCCCTGACCTCTCGTTTGTCACAAGCGGATATCGTCATCGCCATCAGCGTGGCAGCAGTGCAATATGCCAGCGAGCAACTAGTACAACAGCAGACCAGCTGGCCGTCACACTGCATTTATCTTGCCGTCGGTGCCACCACCGCGGCGCAATGGCAACAGCAGGGAGTTCAGGTCATCAGCCCAACCGATGCCCGTAGTGAAGGTTTATTAGCACTACCCGTTCTGCAATCCGCCACAGGGAAAAATGTCTTAATTCTGCGTGGTAACGGCGGCCGTGAATTATTGGCTGATGTTTTACGTGAGCTCGGCGCGCATGTTTCTTACCTTGAATGTTATCGTCGTCACTATCTGCATACAGATGGCGCCCCTTTATTACAGGAATGGCAGGCAGCCGGTGTCGACAGTGTTATCATCAGCAGTAGCAAATTATTCCGGCAATTAATACGACTGTTACCTGAAACAGCAAGTGACTGGTTATCCTCACAACTCTGGTTTGTACCAAGCCAGCGCACCGCGGATGAAATTCACCAGGCAGGCTTCAACAGAGTGACTATTATGTCGGGCGTACAGCATGAAGCTGTGGTGGCTGCATTACAGAATAATCCAGAGGATATAACGCATGAGTGAAGCGCAGGAATCATCACTGCCACCAACCGGGCAGGAGCCAAAACATCGCACTGTGAGACGTCGCAGTTCATCAAAAACCGCCATCGGCCTGTTGTTAGTACTGATAGCCGGAATCGGTGGTTTCAGTTTCTATGTTTATCAGCAACAACAGCAATCGGCACAGCAACTAGCCGCATTACGTAGTGAATTACAACAATTCCACAGCGAACAAACGCCAATTCTGGCCGGACAACAAACAGTCAAAGACGCA
The DNA here is from genome assembly GCA_028683735.1 of Tolumonas sp. GTDB lineage: Bacteria > Pseudomonadota > Gammaproteobacteria > Enterobacterales > Aeromonadaceae > Tolumonas. The sequence continues at coordinate 2,891 of JAQUHG010000096.1, forward strand.
TTAGCCAGCTTCGGCGAACAACAGTTAAAACTGGACAGCCGCCAGCGTGAATTAGAACAAAAATGGCTGGAAAAAGAGCATCAACGCCCGAATGATTGGATGCTGGCGGAAGCCAGTTATCTGGTACGCATGGCGGGTCGTAAATTATGGCTGGAACAGGATCTCACGACCGCCAGCGCCTTATTGATCGATGCCGACAGCCGTATTCAGGCCATTGCCGACCCCTCTTTGATCCCATTACGTAAAGCGCTGGCCGACGATATCGCCAAGCTGAAATCAGCCCCAGAGATCGATCGTGAAGGTTTATCACTGCGCGTAGGAACGTTACTGGATAATATTGACCAGTTAAAAATCAAAGGATCAGATCCAAAACTGGACAATGATCCGGTGGATGATGAAGTCAGCGACCAACTGAGTGATTGGAAAAGTAATCTCGAAAAGAGCGCCAAACAGTTTGCCGAACACTTTGTGACCATTCGCCGCCGTAATAGTGATGTGGAGGCTTTGTTATCACCGGAACAATCGGCCTATCTGCAGGAAAATCTGCGCCTGCAACTGCAACTGGCGCAACTCAGTTTGCTGCGTCAGGAACAAGCCAATTTCCGTAATCATCTGCAAAAAGCACAAAGCTGGCTGGATGATTATTACGAACCCGATGACAGTGCCACCCAATTCATGCAAAAAGAGCTGACTGCATTGCAGGAAGTTGATATTACCGCACACTATCCGCAAACATTTGCGGTGCAGCCGCTGCTGGAAAAAACGCTCAGTGAACGCTGGCAAACCGCCCCGGCAACACGCTAAGGAGAGACAGGATGATCCGTTTGATAGTCTTATTGGTGATTCTGGCGGCGGCGCTGTTATTTGGCCCGCAGCTGGCTGATCATCAGGGATATATACTGATTTCCGTCGCTGATTACACGATTGAAATGAGTGTGGTTACTGCCACCATCATTGCTGTAGTGTTCTATTTTTTACTGCTGCTGACGGAAAATATCTTAAGCCGCTTGTTTAGTGTGCGTCGTGGTTTACGTGGCTGGTGGAGCAATCGCCGTTATGCCAAAGCACAACGCCAGACCCACAAAGGCATGGCCGCTTTAGTTGAAGGTGAATATCAGCGCGCAGAGCACCTGATGCTGCGTGGTGCTGGCCAAAGTGAGCTGCCGTTACTGAATTACCTCTCGGCCGCTGAAGCGGCTCATGCCCAGGGAGAGTTCCAGAAACGCGATGAATATCTGCAAAAAGCCGAAGAGTCTGACCCGCAAGCACAGCTGGCTATTCAGCTGACACAAAACCGCCTACTGCAAGATCAGGGGGAATGGCAACAAAGCCGCGATTTGCTGGAACAGCTACGCCAACGCTGGCCGCAACATCCGCAGATCCTGCAACGGTTACGCGCAGTTTATCAGGCGCAACATGCTTGGCAGGCAGAACTGGAATTACTGCCTTTATTGCGCAAACAACAGCTGCTTAACGACACTGATTACAGCACGGCACAGGCGCAATGTTATCAGGCACAGTTCAACCATATTTTACAAGAACAGGATGAAACCGCGCTGCTGGCGTTCTGGCAACAGCAACCGCGTACTGTTCGGCATACACAAAGTTTACTGTTGCTGTTGATTGATACGCTGATCCAGCAGCAACAACATCAGGCTGCATTTGAATTGTTAGCACCGTTATTGCGCAAACAAGCCGATGAAGCGTTGTGGCAACGTTGTGCCCGCCTGCAGTTAAATGATTATTCAGCATTATTGAAATCATTGTTACAGCAGATGAAACAACATCCGCAGTCACCGGCATTATTGTCTGCGTTGGGTCATATTTATTATCAGCAACAACAATATGTCTTAGCGCAAGGTTATCTGGAACGCAGTGTTTCATTACAGCCGACAGCAGCCGATCAACGGGCGTTAGCAGGTATCATGGAACACCAACGTCTGTTTGAAAAAGCCGCAGAATATTACCGCTTAAGTTTGTCCTGACTCCTCCATCCTGCTGCACTGCAGCAGGATAGTTTTCCTGCTCACACTCAATCGCATTATTTTTGTGCACAACAGCACCAAAATGGTTATATTTTCTCACTATGCTAGCGCTTATAAAATAATAACCATACTTAACTTATTGCTTTATAAGCCCAATTTCATTTTCCAATGACTCTGGCATGTTTTGTGTATCTTCTTAGCGCCCCAAGATGGTGAATAGCTCTATTTTGAGTCAAAAGAAACCCATGATTGCTTTCTGTTGTTATAGCAGCACAAAAATGGGGCGTAAAATTTGAATTTACAGAGGAGATGTTGGTGGAAACCACAAATGCAATCGCAACCCTGACTACAGGTGCCGATACACTGTTTTTACTGCTGGGTGCGGTCATGGTTTTGGCCATGCACGCGGGCTTTGCTTTTCTGGAGCTCGGTACGGTTCGTAGTAAAAACCAGGTTAATGCGCTAGTTAAGATCATTACTGATTTTGGCATCTCCACTATCGCCTATTTTTTCATTGGTTATTATCTGGCTTACGATAAAAGTTTTCTCAGTAGTGCCAGCACCCTGATGACTCAAAACGGGTTAGAACTGACACGCTTTTTCTTCCTGTTGACCTTCGCAGCAGCTATCCCAGCGATTGTCAGTGGCGGTATCGCTGAACGCGCACGCTTCTACCCAATGTTGTGCAGCTCATTCCTGATTGTGGGTTTTGTTTATCCTCTTTTTGAAGGTATTGCCTGGAATGGCCGCCTTGGCGTGCAAGAATGGTTCACCTCGCATTTTGGTGCACCGTTTCATGACTTTGCCGGTTCCGTCGTAGTGCATGCGGTGGGAGGCTGGATTGGTTTGGTGGCGCTGATTTTATTAGGCACCCGCCGTGGCCGTGTGCGTGGTCATCAGATTTTCAGTTTTGCGCCATCTAACATTCCGATGCTGGCGCTCGGTTCATGGATCCTGATTGTCGGTTGGTTTGGTTTTAACGTGATGTCTGCACAAAAACTGAGTGGTATCAGCGGATTAGTGGCAGTTAACTCCTTGATGGCCATGGTTGGCGGCACATTAGTGGCGATGCTGTTAGGTAAAAACGACCCTGGCTTTATTCATAACGGCCCATTAGCAGGCTTAGTGGCCGTTTGTGCCGGTTCTGATCTGATGCATCCGGTCGGTGCACTGGTAGTTGGCGGTATTGCCGGCGCTATCTTCATCATCGTATTTACCTTGCTGCAACGCCGTCCGAAAATCGATGACGTACTCGGGGTCTGGCCGCTGCATGGCCTGTGTGGCGCCTGGGGTGGTATTGCGGCCGGCATTTTTGGCAGCACCGCATTAGGTGGCATTGGTGGCGTTTCCTTTATGTCACAGCTGTCAGGTACTCTGTTAGGTATTGTGATTGCCGTTGCCGGTGCATTGCTGGTCTATGGCACGATGAAAAAAGTGGTTGGCCTGCGTCTGTCACAAGAAGACGAACACGAAGGTGCTGATCTCGCGATCCACAAAATCAGCGCGGTCATGGATGATTTACAGTCTTAATTTCTGCTTTTATTAACCGCAAATCCCGCTGATTTGCGGTTAACTTCTTCCCTGATAAATAATTTAGTTTGTTCTCATCTAAATCTTTTTTCATTTACAGACTGGCAACAATTCTTCCGTTAACTACTCTTAAATACTGAAACATCATAATTCTAAGAGTACGGGAGTATCAGTATGGCTTGGATGGCTTGGGTCTTTACCCTCGTTGCAACGGGTTTGCTTGCTTTAAATTTACCTGAAGCTGGCTATGTTTTATTAGTTGCCAGTCTGGTAATACAACTGCTGGTAATAACCCAACAGAAGCGTGAGGCTTTTCTGGCACTAGATAAAACTGAACCCTCTCTGGCTAATTTACCTCCCGACAACACACCTCAACTGAATGTATTAAGCCGCGTGATGGCGGCATGGGAACAACAAATTCATGTCGCGTCCGATCTGATACAACACAACATTGAAGGGCTGATCCAGCCATTCAATGATATGACCTCACGTATGCGTCAGGAAAACCAATCCAGTTTGTCCTTATTCGGCGCAGATAACAGTGATTCGGTGATGACCCGGACTCTGGATGACACCCAGGTCAAACTTGCCTCCGTCATCGAAGCCTTCCATTCCGGTCTTACCCACAAAGCAAAACTGCAACACACCATTGCCGATCTGGCGCAATACATGGATGAGATGAAAAAAATGGCCGGCGCTGTGCAGGTGTTAGCCAGTCAAACCAATCTGCTGGCATTGAATGCGGCCATTGAAGCCGCTCGTGCCGGTGAAGCAGGCCGAGGTTTCGCCGTAGTCGCCGATGAAGTCCGTACTTTATCCGGCAAATCAGGTGAAACGGGCCGCGATATTGGTAAAAAAATCGAAGCGATCACTGCAGCCATTCAAGCCACGATTAATGCTGCAGAACGGTTGGTACAACATGATGAGTCGAATCTGCAATTACTCGATCGCTCCGTCAATGAAGTGACCGAACGTCTCGGGGAAGAGATCAATTTATTACATGATGCCGGCCACCGTCTGCACAACCTGTCCTGTGAAACTGAAAACAACATTGAGCAAATTATTATCAAATTACAGTTTCAGGATCGGGTCAATCAGATCCTGCACCACCTGCAAACCGACATTGTGAATATAGCCGGAACGGTAGATGACAACTTAGAACAGTTGGATGAAAACAGCTGGAAACAGGCGTTCCAAAAGCGATTTAGCACCGAAGAAGAGTACAAAGGACGTATTAGCCATACCACAAGCAGCGATATCACGTTTTTTTGAGGTAAGCCATTATGGGTAAAACGGTATTAATTGTTGATGACTCAATGTCTATTCGCCAACTGGTCAAAGCCACCTTACTGACTAAAGGTTACACCGTTGTTGATGCCTGTGACGGTGTGGATGCTTTGCAAAAACTGGGTTCACAGCGAGTTAATCTGGTGATCAGTGACGTCAATATGCCCAATATGGATGGCATTACCTTGCTGAAAGCCATCAAGGCCAAACCAGAACACCGGTTCACTCCGGTCATTATGCTCACCACCGAATCACAGGAAGGAAAAAAGCGTGAGGGCCAGGCCGCCGGTGCCAAAGCCTGGATCGTCAAACCTTTCCAGCCGGAACTAATGTTAGCTGCTGTAGAAAAACTACTTATGTAACGCGAGGTTATCATGCCGGTTACTTTGGAAGAGTCCGCTGCCGGACAATGGAATTTATCGTTAAGTGGTCCGTTAACGATTTACGAAGTTGCCGGGATACAAGAGATGTTAAAGCCGCTGACCACGCCGGAATCACTCACGGTCGATTTACAAGAAGTGGATGAAATCGACACAGCAGGCTTGCAACTGCTACTTGCACTACATAAATGGCTGGGTGAACACCTGCATCTGATCCGCCACTCGCAGGCTGTGATTGAATTAATCGACCTTTTTCAGCTCGCAGCCTTTTTTGGTGACGACATTGTGTTGCCACAGCATTAAGGAGTGACCATGTTTGATCAGGAGCAGTGGGAACAATTACTGGTCAGTTTTCTGGAAGAAGCCAAAGAGCTGATCCAGAGTGCAGAGACCGCTTTGCTGGCACTCGATGAACAGGCTGCTGATGAAGATACGATCAATGGCTTGTTTCGTGCCATGCATACCCTGAAAGGGTCTGCGGGTCTTTTTTCTCTCGATGGTTTTGTACGCTTTGCCCATCAGATGGAAAATCTGATCATGCGGGTGCGAGATGGCGAATTGATTCTCAACGGAGAGATGATCACCGCATTATTGAGTGCACTGGATATCTTGCGTGGCGAAATTATACAACTGGAACAAACCGGCACTCCTTCCGCCCTCGATGAAGCCAACCCCGAATTACTGAGTCTATTACAAACACTGGGTCACAGCGGCTTGTCTACACCACCAGCGGCCACCACATCACCCGCGCCAGTGGAACGCGAACCGGTCGCAGCTGCTAATCTGCTGGCCAGCTGGCACATTTCGCTGCGTTTTGATCGTCAATTACTGCAATACGGTTTTGACCCGGCGTCATTTGTCCGTTATCTGAATAAATTAGGAACCCTGCAACACATTTACCTCATCCAGAGCGAACTGCCCGATTGGTCCGAATTTCAGGCAGAAAATTGCTATCTCGGGCTGGAGCTCGATCTGCAAACGGAGGCCAGTAAAGCAGAAATTGAGTCCGTCTTTGAATTCATTCAGGAATTAGCCCAGATCCGCATTCTGCCACCCGATAGTCAGGTAGAAGATTATCTGTCTCTGATTGCCGCATTGCCGCAAGATGAAGATCGGCTCGGTGAAATTCTGGTCGCCAGTGGTCTGCTCACCACCAATGAGCTGACGCGCAGTCTGCAAAAACAGACCGAACAAACCCTGACAACAAAAATCGGCGACATGTTAGTGCAAGACGGTGCCGTTCCGGCGATTGCCGTCGATGCAGCCTTACAAAAACAACAACAGATCCGCGAACAAAAACAGCATGAAAGCGCGCTGTTAAAAATATCAGCCAAAAAAATGGACGATCTGATCAATCTGGTCGGCGAACTGGTCATTGCTGCTGCGGGTGGTGAAACGCTGGCTCGCCAGCAAGGGAATCCACTGTTGCAAGAGTCCATGTCGACTATTAATCAGTATGTCGAACAGATCCGTGAAATCGCCTTACGTCTGCGCATGGTTGAGATCGGCGATACCCTGACGCGTTTTCATCGTTTGATCCGCGATACCAGTAAAGATTTGGGTAAAGAAATTCAGTTACAGATCAACGGTGCTGAGACCGAACTGGATAAAACTGTGGTGGATAAAATTGCCGACCCACTCACCCATCTGGTCCGCAACGCACTGGATCATGGTATCGAAACGGCGGAAGAACGGTTGGCCGCCGGTAAACCTGCCAAAGGGGTGCTACGTCTGAATGCCTACCATGAATCCGGGAATGTGGTGATCGAGGTACAAGATGATGGCCGGGGTTTAAACCCGGAACGCATTCGTCAGAAAGCACTCGAAAAAGGGCTGTTAAATACCAACGAACAACTGGATGAACAAGCACTTTATCAGTTGATTTTTGCCCCCGGATTTTCTACTGCTGACAGCATCAGCAATCTGTCTGGCCGTGGTGTTGGTATGGATGTCGTCAAACGCAGCATCGATGCTTTACGTGGTTCGATAGAGCTGGATTCTTGCCTTGGTAAAGGTTGTTGTGTGCGCATCCGGCTGCCGCTAACGCTGGCGATTATTGATGGTTTTCTGGTGAGCGTCGGTGATACCCCATTAGTGATACCGCTGGATATGGTGACCGAATGCCTGGAGGCAGAAACCAGGTATGAATACGCCACGTATAACTATCGTGAACTCAGAGGCAAACCGTTACCACTGATTCATCTGCGCCAGCATTTCTCTATTCATAGTTCAAAAGCTAAACGCCAAAACATTGTGGTGGTTAGCCACGGTAAACAGCAATTGGGGCTTGTGGTCGATCATCTGCTCGGCGAACAGCAGATTGTGATCAAACCGTTGGGTTCCCTTTTTACGCAACTTAAAGATATCAGTGGTTCAAGTATTTTAGGCTCAGGTCAGGTGGCGCTGATCCTCGATATTCCAGGGATGCTACAACGGATGCGAGATGTAGTTCGCACACCCGTTTACGCGCATCTTAGTTAATAAATTACAGTTTTACGGGAGAAAAACATGAGTTTATTCAGTGGGATGAAACTAAGAACACGCTTAATACTTGCATTCCTCATGATGTCTT
>JAQUHG010000381.1 GCA_028683735.1 Tolumonas sp.
ACATAGATCGGTGCGCCAAATTTATGCAGGGCATTTTTGACAATGGTGATCGCCCGATCGACTCCGGCACAAAAACCGCGTGGATTGGCTAACAGAATTTTCATGATGTCCCCTTTAAACTCGTAAAAATAAAGCCGGCAAAAAATACCGGCTTATCTTATCAGCTGATGTTAATCGCTTGTTATTTATCGACGGGTTTCTTAATAAAACCGTCCAAAATAATCAGTGCCGCACCACAAGTGATGGCCATATCCGCCACATTGAATGTGGCAAATCGATAGACTTCCTGCCAGTGAAAATCAAGAAAATCGACAACATGACCATAGATGATGCGGTCGATCAGATTTCCTAACGCACCACCAATCACCAGACTGTATGCGACATTGGTCAGTGATAACTTCGCAGGAGTTCTGGCCATTGCTACCAGTAAAATGCCTGAGATCACTACCGCCAAACCACTGAATAACCAGCGCTGCCAGCCTTCCGCACCAGCAAGGAAGCTAAAAGCCGCTCCCAGATTATATACATGCACCAGATTAAAGAACGAGGTGACATACACCCCGTGCCCGTAAGGAATGTGCTGCATGATCGCCAGTTTGGTGATCTGATCTAACACAATCGCCAATACAGCCAACCAAATCCAGCGTAATCCGGTTTTCGTAAGTAAAGTCATCATGCAAAACGGCGAACTTCGCCTTCTCCGGCTACGTTAGTAACGCATCGACCACAAATATCACCGTGACCTTCATGTGCACCAACATCGTCAACATGATGCCAGCAGCGTTCGCATTTCGCCGCAGTGCTGACGGCAACTTGTAGCCATAAGCCGGCCACCTCGGTGGCTAGCGCACCTTCCGGCTGGGCAGATACTTCCTGCACCAGTGCTTTTGAGGTCAGCAACACAAAACGTAATTCCTCACCCAGCAAGCGTAGTTTCGCTGCCAATTCAGCATTCGCGAACAAGGTTACTTCGGCTTGCAACGAGCTGCCAATGAGTTTTTCATTACGCGCTACTTCCAGTGCTTTATTCACTTCCGCACGAACCGCTAACAAGTCAGCCCATACCGTGTCATCCAGCGCTTCACCTGCTTGCATAGCAAACAAGCCGGTATACCATTCCCCCGTCATCACGAACTTATCGCGTTGACCGGGTAACAGTTTCCAAATTTCTTCAGCGGTAAAGCTCATGATTGGTGCTAACCAGCGAACCATGGCTTCCACGATGTGGAACAGCGCGGTCTGGCAAGAGCGACGCGCGATGCTGTCTGCTTTCGCGGTGTATTGACGATCTTTAATGATATCCAGATAGAACGATCCCATTTCCACCGAGCAGAACTGCATCAGTTTTTGCGTCACAATGTGGAAATCGTAGTTTTCATACGCGGCGATGATCTCTTCCTGTACCGCTTTTGCACGACCGACGGCCCAGCGATCGAGTACCACCATCTCTTCTGGCGACACCATATCCGTCTCAGGATTGAAACCATTCAGGTTTGCCAAGAAAAAACGTGCAGTATTACGGATACGACGGTAAGCATCGGCAGAACGTTTCAGGATCTCGTCGGAGACGGTCATTTCACCAGTGTAATCGGTTGAAGCAACCCACAGACGCAGAATATCGGCACCCAGTTTGTTCATCACATCTTGCGGGCTAACGACGTTACCCAGCGATTTCGACATCTTACGGCCAGAACCATCCACGGTGAAACCATGGGTCAGCACTTGGCGGTAAGGTGCCTGGTGTTTCATCGCTACACCGATCATCAGTGAAGACATGAACCAGCCACGATGTTGATCCGAGCCTTCCAGATACATGTCTGCGCTATGGCCGTTAAATTCAGGGCGTACATCGACTACAGAAGCGTGAGTAGAACCAGAGTCGAACCACACGTCTAACGTATCGGGCACTTTGTCATAATCAGCGGCTTCCGCACCCAGCAGTTCTGCGGCGTCCAGATCCCACCATGCTTGAATGCCTTTCACTTCAACACGCTTGGCAACTTCTTCCATCAGCTCCAGCGCGCGTGGATGCAGTTGTTGGGTTTCTTTATGCACGAACAGTGCAATCGGCACCCCCCAGGTGCGCTGACGGGAAATACACCAGTCAGGACGGTTTTCGACCATCGCTTCAATACGGTTTTGGCCCCATTCCGGGATCCAGCGTACACCTTTGATATCCGCCAGGGCTTTTTTACGCAGACCGGCTTGTTCCATGCTGATAAACCATTGTGGTGTTGCACGGAAGATGATCGGGGTTTTATGGCGCCAGCAATGTGGATAAGAATGCAGATAAGCTTCGTGATGCAGCAGAGCACCGTGTTCACGCAGCACATCCACCACTTTGTCATTGGCTTTAAATACATGCTGACCAGCAAACAGTGGCGTATCCGCCAGATAAGTGCCGTTACCCGCAACCGGGTTTGCCACTTCCAGACCGTATTTGTTACCGACTACAAAGTCTTCCTGACCGTGGCCTGGCGCAGTATGCACAGCACCGGTACCGGAATCGGTGGTAACGTGATCGCCTAACACAACCGGCACGGTAAAATCGTAGAA
>JAQUHG010000382.1 GCA_028683735.1 Tolumonas sp.
GTACAGCGCAGCGCCAGCTCCCGCAACGCGATCAGATTTTCTTTACGGAAAAAATGCTCGATGGCGCGTTCAGCTTGTTGTGGCAGATACACTTTGCCCTCATCAAGACGACGCCGCAGATCATCAGGTGTCAGATCCACCAGCACCACTTCGTCAGTTTCTTCATATAAACGATCGGGCACTGTTTCTCGCACACGCACGCCAGTAATGCTGCCGACGACATCATTGAGACTTTCTAAATGTTGAACATTCAGTGTGGTTAAAACATCAATCCCTGCAGCCAATAATTCTTCAACATCTTGCCAGCGTTTAGGATGACGGGAGCCCGGCATATTGGAATGTGCCAACTCATCGACTAAAACCAACGCCGGGGCACGAGATAACGCCCCATCCAGATCAAATTCATGGAACGTGTGTTTGCGGTAATGCACTTGTTTCAGAGGTAATTGTGTTAACCCTTCCAGTAACGCTGCCGTTTCACTCCGGCCATGGGTTTCGACAACCCCCACCAGCACATCCAGCCCTTCCGCACGCAGACGACGCGCCTCTTGCAACATCGCATAGGTTTTACCGACACCCGCGCAGGCACCGAAGAATATCTTCAGGTGCCCACGCAGTGGCCTGACATCCGCGAGTAAAACATCCGGATCTGGCCTTAAGTCATCATTATCGAGAGGCATGCAACATATCCTGTTGATCTAATGATAAATTCAAACTCATCACATTAATCATAGGCGCTCCGGCGGCAAACCAGCTAGAACGATCTATTTGTTGTTCGATCATTGCTGCAACGCGCTTTTCCGGCCAACCACGGCTCTGAGCAACCCGGTTTAGCTGATAATACGCGGCGGCTACACTGATCTGCGGATCTAATCCACTCGCCGATGCCTGAATCAACTCAGCTGGCACCGGTTTTGTATTGCCACTGGCTTGTTGCCAATATTGGATTCGCGTTTGCCACTGTTGCATTAATGCCGGGCTGGTTTGGCCATAATTGCTGCCGCCCGATGCCATAGCATCAAAATTGCCCGCGGATGGGCGCGGCCAGAAATAACTGGATTTAGTCATATTCTGCGCCAGCAAAACCGAGGCGACCGGTTTTCCGTTTCGATATAACAAAGAACCATTGGCCTGTGCCGGAAAAAACAGTTGTGCTAACCCAGTGACCAGCAATGGATAGACAACACCGGTGATCACCGTTAATAACAACAACATCTGGAATGCAGTACGAAGTGTTTTCATATCAAACCCATCCCATCAATGTCAGTAATAAGTCGATCACTTTGATGCCAATAAACGGCAATACGATCCCACCGAGCCCGTAATAGAATAAATTACGGCGCAATAACGATTTTGCCGAAAGCGGCTGATAGTGCACCCCACGCAAAGCTAATGGAATCAACCCGATAATAATCAATGCATTAAATATAACGGCTGACAAAATGGCGGATTGCGGTGACGCCAGATGCATCAGATTTAACACACCTAATTGCGGATAAGTGGCCACAAAGGCAGCCGGTAAAATGGCAAAATATTTCGCCAGATCATTGGCCAAACTAAACGTTGTCAGAGAACCGCGCGTCATCAGCATCTGTTTACCGATATGCACAACCTCAATCAGTTTGGTGGGGTTCGAGTCGAGATCCACCATATTCCCAGCCTCTTTTGCCGCTTGTGTACCGCTATTCATGGCCACCGCGACATCAGCTTGAGCTAATGCTGGTGCATCGTTGGTCCCGTCACCAGTCATTGCCACTAAACGACCTTCCGCCTGATATTGCCGGATCAACGCCAACTTCGCTTCGGGTGTTGCCTCAGCCAGAAAATCATCCACGCCCGCTTCAGCTGCGATGGCCGCCGCAGTCAGCCGGTTATCGCCCGTGATCATCACCGTTTTAATACCCATGCGGCGTAATTCCGCAAAACGCTCTTTGATGCCGCCTTTGACGATATCTTTCAACGCGACGACACCTAAAACATGTGAATCTTCACTGACAACCAGTGGTGTACCGCCCGTTTTTGCAACATCCTCAACCAGCTTATCCACTTCCGGCGGGAAATAGCCCTGATTGGAAGCGATATGACGACGCAGTGCATCCACCGAACCTTTGCGGATCATCCGATCATGCACGTTAACACCGCTCATCCGGGTTTGTGCAGAAAAAGGAACAAAGGTTGCGTCTAAAGCATGTAAATCACGTTCGCGTAAATTAAAGCGCTGTTTGGCTAATACCACGATGCTACGGCCTTCCGGCGTTTCATCAGCGAGCGAGGCCAGTTGTGCAACACTGGCTAACTTTTGCTCTGTCACGCCCGGTGCCGGCAAAAATGCCGCCGCCTGACGATTACCTAAAGTGATAGTGCCGGTTTTATCCAATAACAAAACATCGATATCGCCCGCAGCTTCCACTGCGCGCCCTGAAGTCGCAATCACATTGGCAGCCAGCATCCGGCTCATGCCTGCCACGCCAATGGCTGACAACAAACCACCGATCGTCGTTGGAATCAAACAGACCAGTAATGCCACCAAAACTGTCACCGAAATAGGTTCAC
>JAQUHG010000383.1 GCA_028683735.1 Tolumonas sp.
ACAGTTCAAATAAGATGTATAGACATTTAGACGTCCAAACATCTGTTTTGTTTGGTCGATGCAGGAAGCGGAGCCTTCCGTCCCACAGGCCGTAAGGCAGGCAAGGAGTAATCATGAGTTTTGACAGTGCACGTCAGGTAGAAGCCCTGAACCAGAATCTGGCCGAATTGAATGGCGATATTAATGTTTCGTTTGAGTTTTTCCCGCCAGCCACTGAAAGCATGGAACTGACGCTGTGGAACTCGATTGAACGCCTGAGCAAACTGAAACCGAAATTTGTATCAGTAACCTATGGCGCCAACTCCGGCACTCGCGACCGCACGCACAGCATTATCAAAGACATCAAAGAACGTACCGGTCTGATTGCCGCACCGCATCTGACCTGTGTGGATGCCACCCGTGACGAGCTGCGTACCATTGCCAAAGATTATTGGGACAATGGTATTCGTAACATCGTGGCGCTGCGTGGTGACTTGCCAGCTGGTGCCGATAAGCCGGAAATGTATGCTGATGGTCTGGTGGCATTGCTGAAAGAGGTGGCCGATTTTGATATCTCTGTGGCCGCTTACCCGGAAGTGCACCCAGAAGCGAAAAGCGCGCAGGCTGATCTGCTGCACCTGAAACGTAAAATCGATGCCGGTGCCAACCGCGCGATCACGCAGTTCTTCTTTGATGTGGAAAGCTACCTGCGTTTCCGCGATCGTTGTGCCGCAATTGGTATTGAAGCGGAAATCGTGCCGGGCATCCTGCCTGTTTCAAACTACAAAAATCTGCTGAAATTTGCCGGTTTTACCAACGTGAAGATCCCACAATGGTTGCATCAGCGTTTTGAAGGCATCGCCGATGATGACCAGATGACCCGTAACATGGTCGGTGCCAGCATCGCGATCGATATGGCCCGCGTGCTATCGCGTGAAGGGGTAAAAGATTTCCACTTCTACACGTTGAATCGCTCTGAACTGACTTACGCCATCTGTCATACCTTGGGCGTGCGCCCGAAAGCGTAATGCTTTGATATAAAATCTGAATATAAAAAAGGCGCGATACCGCAAGGTATCGCGCCTTTTTTCATGCCATTTCGGCCGTTAAGCGAGGTTCGCGTCCAATAACACTTTGCGCAGACGGCGTAAGCCTTCCACCATTTTTTCTGGTTCGGTATGGCTGAAATTCAGGCGAATATAACCATGCGGCGGGTTGCTTTCCGCAAAGAACGCTTCGCCCGGCATAAAGGCCACTCCGGCTTCCAGCGCAATTTTTAACAGTGGGCGGGTATCCACGGCGTTTTTCAGTTTTAACCAGAAAAACAGCCCGCCGGATGGAATCTGCCACTCTGCCAGATCGGCAAATTCACTCGCCAGTGCTGCCGCAAATGCATCGCGACGGACACGGTAGAATTCACGCAGACGCGCCAGCCGTTGTGGTTTATCGGCGGAGTTCATGTACTCCAGTGCCAGCCATTGTCCCGGACGGTTGGTGTGCAGGTCCGCTGCTTGTTTCAGACGCACCAAATGCGTGATCAAATCAGGGTGCGCAATCAGATAACCAATACGCAAACCGGGGATCAGCACTTTGGAAAACGAACCAAAATAGATCCACGGTGCGGTTTTCAGAAACGAGCAGATCGGCGGTTTGGCCAGATTGTCATAATCCAGCTCGCAATACGGCTCATCTTCAATCAATGGCAGGTTGTATTGATCGAGTAACGCCGCCACAGCCTGACGCGAGGTCACGTCATAACAAGTGCCCGACGGATTCTGGAAACTCGGGATCAGGTAAGAAAAACGCGGTTTGTGGTCGCGGATCTGATGTTCAAAATTGCTGATATCCGGGCCTTTATTGCCCAGTTTGATGCCTTGGCATTGCGCCTGAAACAGATTAAAACACTGCAGTGCTGCCAGATAGGTCGGTGATTCAACCAGCACGTTGCTGTTGGGGTCGATGAACAGTTTCGAGACTAAATCCAACCCTTGCTGGGAGCCCGACAAAATCAGCACCTGATTGGCATCACAGGCGATGCCTTTCTGGCGCGCTTCGGCGGCAATCGCTTCGCGTAGTTCAGGTTCACCCTCACTCATGCCATATTGTCTGACCTTGTTGGGTAACACGGACCAGTCAATATCCGGAAAACTGCCTTCCGCAGGCAGGCCTCCGGCAAACGAAATGACATCCGGTTTTTGCGCGCTGGCTAAGATTTCTCGGATGATTGAGGATGTGAGATGTTGGATACGCTCGGCAAACATGCGGCCTCCGGTTCTGCGGGCATGAGTTTGTTTCATTGCTATTTCTGATGCAGAACGATAAATTCTAGGAAATTATCGTTAGATACGTCAGCGAAGTTGACCTATCTTGCCAGTACACTCAATTAAGTCAATATGGTTGACCAAAATAATCAAAATTCGCTCAATGCAGCGTTAGAATTGTTCCATTTTGCCTTCCGTGCATTCACCTCCGGCCCCGATGCGATCTTGGCGGAACAGGGGTTAGCACGTGTGCATCATCGCATTCTCTATTTTGTCGGGCGCAACCCGGCGATCAGCGTGAACG
>JAQUHG010000384.1 GCA_028683735.1 Tolumonas sp.
GTTGTACCAAACGGTAGTTCCCATAAGCCCGGATTTTTTACCCGACCGGAGAAACCCATCAATTTGGTGCCGGTGTCATTACTCTTACCGGCAGAAATACCTTTATACCAATCCACGCCGTTTTGCATGATGGAAGGAATGTTATTCAGCGTTTCAACGTTATTTACGCAAGTTGGTTTCCCCCAGGCACCCGCCAGAGCTGGGAACGGAGGCTTGGCGCGTGGGTTGGCGCGACGACCTTCCAGCGAATTAATCAATGCAGTTTCTTCACCGCAGATATAACGGCCAGCACCGGTGTGCACAAACAACTCAAAATTAAAGCCAGTGCCAAGAATGTTTTTACCCAGGAAACCCGCTTTGGTGGCTTCTTCAATGGCCTGACGCAGACGTTGTGCAGCTTCGATATATTCGCCGCGCAGGAAGATGTAACCACGGTAAGCTTTCAGTGCATAAGCACCAATCAGCATGCCTTCGATCAGTTGATGTGGCAGTTGTTCCATCAACAGACGATCTTTGTAAGTGCCAGGTTCCATTTCATCGGCATTACAAAGAATGTATTTTTTGTCGAATTGCGGATCCATGGGCACCAGGCTCCACTTAACCCCAGTCGGAAAGCCTGCACCACCACGACCACGTAAACCGGCTGCTTTAACCTGATCGGTTACTGCCGTTGGTGCCATGGCCAGTGCTTTCTCTGCACCGACATAACCTTGTTTGGCGCGATATTCATCAAACCAGACCGGCTGCTGATCGACACGCAACCGCCAGGTGAGGGGATGAGTTTCAGCAGTTCGGATCATGGATATTGCTCCAGCAGTTCGTCCAGTTTATCCACGCTCAGATGACTGTGAGTATCATCATCAATCATCATGCTGGGCCCTTTGTCACAGTTGCCAAGGCAACAGACAGGTAGCAAGGTAAAACGTTCGTCAGCCGTGGTCTGGCCCGGCTTGATACTGAGTTTTTCTTCCAGCGCTTGTTGAATGGTTTGATAACCATTGATAAAGCAAACCACGCTGTCGCAATAACGAATGACATGCCGCCCAACCGGACGACGGAAGATTTGGCTGTAAAAAGTGGCGACACCTTCCACATCGGATGCCGGAATACCCAATACACCGGCAATCGCATAGATCGCACCATCAGGCACCCAACCACGTTCTTTTTGCACCAGTTTCAGTGCTTCGATAGTGGCAGCACGCGGATCTTCATAGTGATGCATCTCGTGCTGGATCGCCGCTAGTTCTGACGCTGATAGCGCAAACGGCTCATTTTGACATTGGCATTGATGACTCATAATTAGCGATCCACATCTGACATAACGAAATCGATACTACCCAGATACACAATCAGATCTGACACCAGTTGTCCGCGGATCACCGAAGGGATCTGCTGTAAATGCGGGAAACTTGGTGTGCGGATCCGCGTGCGGTAGCTCATGGTGCTGCCATCACTGGTCAGGTAATAACTGTTGGCACCTTTGGTGGCTTCAATCATCTGGAATGATTCCTGAGCTGGCATAATCGGCCCCCAGGAAACTTGCAGGAAGTGATTGATCAGGGTTTCAATATCCTGCAATGTGCGCTCTTTTGGCGGTGGTGTAGTTAGTGGGTGATCGGCCTTAAATGGCCCGGCAGGCATGTTGTGCATACACTGCTCAATGATACGCATGCTCTGGCGGATCTCTTCCACACGCACCATGGCGCGATCATACGCATCGCCGTTTTGACCCACTGGCACATCAAAATCAAAGTTTTCATAGCCGGAATAAGGGCGCCATTTACGCAAGTCGAAGTTCAAACCGGTCGCGCGTAGCCCGGCACCAGTCACCCCCCAACTGAGAGCTTGCTGCGTGTTGTAGGCAGCAACACCCACGGCACGACCCATCAACACGCTGTTTTTCAAGGCCGCTTTAACATAGTCATTCAGGCGATTGGGTAGCCAATCCAATAAGTTATCTTTTACCAGACGTTGCCAACCTTCTGGCAGATCGTGCGCTACCCCACCGATACGAAACCAGGACGGGTGCATACGTGCACCGGTTACGGCTTCGATGATGTTGTAAATTTTCTGACGGTCGGTGAAGGCATAAAACACCGGTGTCATTGCACCGACGTCTTGAATATAGGTGCCTAAAAACAGCAAATGGCTGTTAATGCGGAACAACTCAGACATCATGATGCGGATGTATTTGACTCGTTCCGGCACTTCGATGCCGGCCAGTTTTTCCACTGACAGTACGTAAGGCAGGTTATTCATAACACCGCCGAGATATTCCACTCGGTCGGTATAGGGAATGTAGCTGTGCCAGGATTGGCGTTCGCCCATCTTTTCCGCGCCACGATGGTGGTAACCAATATCAGGTACGCAATCGAGGATCTCTTCACCATCTAACTGCAGCACTAAGCGGAACGCACCGTGCGCAGACGGGTGGTTCGGGCCTAAGTTCAGGAACATGTAATCTTCGCTGCTGGTGCCGCGTTTCATGCCCCATTCTTCAGGTTTAAATAACAACTGTTCTTGCGCTTCATCCT
>JAQUHG010000097.1 GCA_028683735.1 Tolumonas sp.
TGGCTTACATTGCACCAACCGGCCCGGTTTATCAGGCGGGTACGCTGTCGGGTAATCCGGTAGCGATGGCCGCAGGTTTGTCCATGCTGAACGCCATTCAACAACCCGGTATTTACGACACGCTAGCGGAAAAAACCAAACAAGTTGCCGAAGGATTAAAAGCCGCCGCAGCGAAATATGGCATCCCGATGGCGGTTAACTATGTCGGTGCGATGTTTGGTTTCTTCTTTACTGACCAGCCGGAAATCACCCGTTTTGAACAAGTTGGCCGCTGTGATATCGACGCGTTTAAACGTTTTTATCATTTGATGTTACAAGAAGGTGTTTATCTGGCACCGTCGGCTTATGAAGCCGGCTTCCTGTCACTGGCGCACAGCGATGCTGATATTGCAGCAACACTGGCTGCCGCAGAACGTTGTTTTGCACAGATGAAATAACCAGCAAGCACACAAACAAAAAGGCGCGTTAATTCACGCGCCTTTTTACTATTGCCAAAAGGTTATCTCAGAATCAGACCTTAAAGTGCGACATCAACTCTTGTTGCTGGTTAGCCAGATCATTCAGTTTGCCCGCATTGTCTGCCGAGGTGTCAGCCATGCCGGTAATGTCACTGCTGACATCACGGATGTTACTCACGCTGCTACTGATATCACCACTCACCTTACTTTGCTCTTGCACCGCATGAGCAATGTGCGCATTCATATCCTGAATCACACCAATCGAACGAGTAATTTGCTCTAACACGCCTACAGATTGCTGCACATTGTGCAGGGTTTCATCCGCCTGTTTGTGGCTGCCCAAAATCGCCGTCACCACGCGGTTCGTACCACTTTGTAATTCATTAATCACATTGTGGATCTGACCAACTGAATCTTGTGTCCGGGATGCCAAATTACGTACTTCATCAGCTACCACTGCAAAACCGCGGCCTTGTTCGCCGGCACGGGCCGCTTCAATCGCCGCATTCAACGCCAGCAAATTGGTTTGTTCGGCAATACCTTTAATTACATCCAGTATTTTATTAATGTTATTGCTGTTTTCAGCCAGACGTTCCACTTGTGGTTTAGCATCACTGATATATTGCATCAGAGAATCCATGGCCTGCAGGCTCTCTTCTACGACCGCTTTACCGTGTTGTGCCGCATGTTCGGCTTCATCGGCTGCTTCCACTGCCTGACCTGCGCGATCGGCAATATTCGCGGATGTCGCATGCATCTCTTCAAATGCCGCCGCCACCTGATCGATTTCACGGAACTGGTATTGCAGACGATCGCGTGTTTGTCCTGCCACAGAATTCGCCTGCTGTGCGGTATCACGAGTGCCTTCCACGGCACCAACGACCTGTGTGATAGTACCTTGCAGCTTATCTAAGAACAGATTAAATGCGCGAGCTAAAGCCCCCATTTCATCCTGACTTTGCACCTGCAGACGTTGTGTCAAATCACCATCACCACTGGCGATCTCATTCAGACGTTCCACTACGGTACGCATTGGCGCCACAATACGGCTGGCACTCCACCACATTGCCAATAATACCAGCAAGGTAATGATGATACCGGTGATTACCTGTCGGGTCATGGCACTGCCGATTTGTTGATCTAAGGATGAACTGATATTTCGTGCCGCTGCCAACACATCCGTACCAGGAAACTCCAGCAACATACCCCAAGCAGGTAATCCATCATTTTGTACCGGAATAAACAGTTGTAATTTGTCGCCTTGCCAGTTCACCTGAACCTTAGCTTGTTTTAACCAGCCTTTCAGATGTTCCGCTAGTTTGGCATCTTTTTTAGCGACTGCTTCACCCGGCACAAATGGCATGTCGCTGACAGACACAGTGATACCATCGGCAGAAATCAATGCCGCACTACCGTGACCAGAGAATAGCTGACCATCCAGATCTTTTATCGCGGATTGCAAAGAATCCAGTGCAATATCCATCCCTACCACACCCAATACCTGATCACCTTCAATGATCGGCTGAGTAACCGTCACCATCAGCAATTCTTTATTGTTACTGGTGTCTTTATAAGGATTTAACAAACAGGGTGCATGGATGCGAATACTACAGGCAAACCATTCATTGGATGGAAAACCGTTCGTATTTGGTTCTGTATTTTTAATATCTGCTTCAGTCAGGTTTTCTGATAACAGTTCGCCTTTATCATTACGACTCCAATACACCGAGAAACGACCTGACTCGTTACCACCGGCATCACTTTGTCCGGCATACGTGTCATCAGAGTGCCCTAATGCACCAGGCAACATGACCGCATAAGCACCCAACGCATACGGCGCGCTTTTGGCCGCCTGCAAGATCTGACTACCCAGTGCACGGCGTAAAATGCCTGAACCTAAATAATTCTCTTGTGCGTACTGTTTTTGCGCAACCAAGCTGGCCGCTAAGATTGAGGTACGGACTTTAGCTTCCTGCAGATAACTCGTAACATGAGAAACTTCTGCTTCACCACGCCCCCGCACCAACTGCACAGCATCTTCTTTGATTTTCTTATCGGTCTGTTCCAGCACCAACCCTTTAGTGGACTGCAAAGCATACACAGATAAACCAATTAACAGAACAACAGCCGATAGCAGCCCAATGGCAGACAACAGTGTTATTTTCCATTGGATAGAAAAATTGCGCATAAAAATTCCCTGATTCGATGTGAACCCAGACCGTATTGATACTAAGTTAGCTGTAAATCGCAGAGAAGCTTCACTGCCAAATCATGATGTTATGAACTGGATCACGCAGTTTTATTCACCAGACCTGTTTGGCTTTATATATTCCACCTAAAACCATGTATTCCTGCTCACCATTTAAGCCACGGGGTAACAACGCATCAAAACACACGATTTTACTCAATGGCACCTGCAGCTCGACCACTCGAGGGCCAAATCGGTATGCTTCATCAACATCACTGCTACAGGAGCTGAGGTTATTCAGTATTAATACCGGATGTTGCTGATAGTGATAACGAGGCGATTCACTACTCCCCCGATAGAGGGTCAGATATTGTTGTTCCGGATGTTGATGCACCAATTGGTACTGACAAAAGCTATATAACAGATCAAGCTGACTGGCTAATTCGTTGGTTTGATAGGTTGATCTGACGTAAGCCTGCATATAACGGATATAAGCGTCCGATTCCGGTTCAGAAATTAGCTCATGATGATAAATCGTGCGTAAGCCGAACCGGGATTCCACCCATTGCCGCCAGGCCGCACCGGCATCACTGTCGGAATCGAACAGCCAACCAAGCAATAATTTCCGGTAATTGCTTTGCGGCCGCGGCACCGGATCCGCATCCGGTCGATACGCCAGTTTAGCTTCCGGCAGCCGAAATCTGACCGCCATATAACCATTAAAAATATCCACCCTCTGGCGGGCATCACGGCAGACAACCAAGCGATCAAACAGTTCAGAATAAAACGTCTCGACCCCATCCAGTTGTAACTGAATGGGATGTTCCTGAAAGGTCAAACTCGCCAATACCGGTGCCGGAACATTACAGCGATTTATCGGTAAGGTTAACTCGGCGAGTAATTGGCGTTCTTCAGGTAGCGGCTGCATGCGGCCACTCCGGCGTTAATTCTTCAGCAGCAGGTTGCAGATAATAAAGTTTATCGGAAAGTTCACAGATCTCATCGTGCCAGTATAAATGCTGACACCAATCTTCTCTGATCCCCCGATAACCGTAATAAGCACCCGCCAGCTGTCCCGCAACGGCGGCGGTCGTGTCAGCATCATCCCCCAGATTAGCTGCCGCCAGAATGCAATCGGCATAACAATGGGTATGCCAAAAACACCACAGTGCCGCTTCCAGACTTTCCAGCACATAACCGGTGCCTTTTAAATCACGGTAGTTTTTATCCAGAAAATCGAATTGCTGTAATGTCGCAATCGCGTCAGTTTGTGCTGGATAAGACACACGCAACAAACTTGCTTTATCACCGCCTTGCAACAAATCAAGCAATTGTGCCGACATCCAACCACATGCATCGAGACAAAGCGCGGCACCATGTGTTGTACGGGAGCTTTGCCGCGCGTAATGAATGGCTTGCTCTGCATCATGCATATAAGCAATCGGAATGGGTGCCAGTCGCATGATAGAGCCATTACCTGACGTCCAGGTGGCTTTCATACCAGAGAAGGGATTGCCATTTTTCTGAAAGCGACGGAGAGCACTGGATACCGTGGTGCCGATATCAAAACAGTTGCCGATGCTGCTGAGATAACCGTTGTCATACCAGTCGCAATAACGCTGCATCTGATCAGCCGCATTAAAACCTTCGCACTCTAACAAGCTGTGAGCAAGACAAAGTGCCATCGACGTGTCGTCAGTCCAGTAGCCTTTCTGCAGACAAAAATGACCACCACCAACCATATCGGTCAGCGGCTTAAACGAGCCACGGGGGCGAAATTCCAATGTAGTACCCACTGCGTCACCCACTGCCAAACCAACCAGACAACCACGGGCACGATCTAACCCTTTATCCATGTCATCCTCCGGTAGAATTTATCTATCCAGAGGGCAATGCAAGGTTTACACCGTTATTCCTCTATGAAGGTGTTTCCGGGCGAAAGTGTTTCGCGAGATAACTGATCAAATGCGGAAACTCTAATGGTCGGGAGTAGTGATAACCTTGGATCTCCTCCACCCCGATTTCGGCAACAACCTCTAATTCCACCGCAGTTTCCACCCCTTCCGCAACCACCAATAAACCCAGATCATGGGCTAATTCGGTAATATGACGAACCAGATATAACTGACGAGGATCGAGGTCTATCTGTTGAATAAACGATTTGTCGATTTTTAATTTATCGACC
The DNA here is from genome assembly GCA_028683735.1 of Tolumonas sp. Lineage (GTDB taxonomy): Bacteria > Pseudomonadota > Gammaproteobacteria > Enterobacterales > Aeromonadaceae > Tolumonas. The sequence continues at coordinate 4,832 of JAQUHG010000097.1, forward strand.
GACAAATCTTTCAGATAAGCCAACGAAGAAAAACCGGTACCAAAATCATCCAGTGCAATGCGGATATTATCTTTTTGTAACGCCCGCAGAATTTGCTGACTGGTGACGAAATCATGTAATGCGATCGTCTCAGTCAATTCCAGAATCAATTGTTCATGCAAAATCGGGCTGTCCCGCAAGAATTGATTCAGCTTAGTCGGTAAATTAAGTGTAAACATGGATTCAGAGAGATTCACGGCAACGGATATCCGTTCAATCTGCCAGAATGGGAGTGAGCCTAGATCTTTAAAGACACGCCGGAATATCCAATCCCCTAACGCGTCACCCAACCCATGCTCTTCCGCAATCTCAATAATCTCTGGTGGCGCAACGAAACCAAACAGTGGATGCCGCCAACGCAACAGCGCTTCCATGCCGACTTTCTCTGACGGCTGAACAGAATGTACCGGTTGATAACACATAAACAGTTTGGCTGAGTCTGGCACTTGTAATTCAGCTCGCAGATGCGTAGCTAACTCACGTCGGCGCTGAAAATCACTCAGCATGCAAGTATTAAACACCTGATAATGATGAGGGCTGTTTTTCTTCGCGGCAGACAAGGCTTGCTCGGCAAATTGGTATAGTTCGCCATCCGTAGAACATTGTTCAGGGTAGGTACTCACACCGCAACAAAGATAGACCCGATGCGCCGGATCGTATTCTCGCAAAAGTGAGTCGAACTCTTTCAGTACATCAGGCAGCAAGGTCGTCACTTCATGTTGGGGAATTAATAAAGCAAATTCACTGCCCCCGGTACGACCGATTAAGGCGGTTTTACCAAACCGTAGACGCAGAATACGACCAAATCCTTGCAACAACGCATCACCGTTTTGATAACCAAACAGGTCATTAACCTCATTAAAACGTTGAATATCTAAAATACATAAGCTCAATACTTGTCGCTTTACGCTCGCCTGATAACAACGTTCTTTGAGTAACGTTAAAAAATGCGCCCGGTTCGTTAAGGTCGTTAAGGGATCATGTAATGATAAAAACCAATGCTGTCTGGATTCGCGGAACAGCAAATAACTCATCAACAAACTAAGCAGTGCAACCACTGCTAACACCCAAGAAATATGCTTAACCGTTGCCTCGATAGAATCCATACCCCGAGTTGCCCCAGGGCCGGTAAAATTCTGAATCATTAACTGGCGGATGTCTGGCTGTAACGTCAGTAATTGTTGCTCCCACGCGGCCAGTTCAGGGGAATCGGGAGACGGTAAATTTTCAATCAGCGATTCATGTTGCTGCAGTAAAAGAAACACTTTTTGAATCAGCGCTTCAGCACCAAATTGACTTCTAACGGCGGCACTTTCTTCCCCATGCAAAAAAACATCCATCCGGTTCCAGGCTAAGTCATAAGCCAGAGACAGTTTATCACCATCACTTTTTCCAGCCCGATACAGCTGTAATTCGGTACTTAATTTCTGATATTCCAGCTCAAGTTGCGCCAACGACCAAGCGCTCAGTGTCGTATGCGCAGTAATACGCTGCGACACCTCCTGAAAAGAGTAGAGGGAGCTGAACATGCCAATGGTCATGCTGATGATCAGCAGCCCTAAGACAATAAACTTAGAGTACCCCCCCATTAATCACTCACACTGATAGTGCGTAATTGCCATATCATCGCGCTGTGATAGGACGGTATATCCAACTCAGGATGCTGACTTAATGGATAAATCACCCACACTGGCCCTTTGTTGCGACGAGTCAGTAATTTGCCATCCTGTGTCAGTGCCAGCAGTACATCATATTTATAAACATCAGCGACTGTGATGGTCGTGACATAATCGTTCAGGGCTTTGGCATTCAGTTTGGTCGCTTTTTGTAGCCCTTGTTTGTCCAACAAATCGCGTAATAAGACACCGGTGTAAGTATGTGAGCCTTCCGTCCAAGGTGTAGTGGTAACGACCGTCTTTTGTGGCAACGCTTGTAACTGAGCCAGTGTAAAATCGGCCGCTTGTGGGCCAGCAACAGACAAAATAACTGGCGCGGAAACTTCTTGCTTCACAGGTGCAACTGCTTCTTTTGTCTCAGCCCAACTAAACGGGGTCAGCAACAGACTCAGGCAACATGCCGCAATAATCCGATTTTTATTATTCATTACTTTTAACTCCGGCCTAGGGGTAAATAACGCGCAGAATAAAACGTGCGAGGTGACTAAAAAGATCACCTTAAACAAATACTAGCAGATAGTTTTATGCACGAAGATCAAGCTGCTGCACGGTGCCCGCCGTGCCATCTTCTTTCAGATAAATGCCACTGGAACGTAATACCCCTAAATTTCCCCCTTCGCTATCACTTCCCAGATTCTGAAACTGAGTCTCAACAGGATGCAGATAGATAGCACCGACCCCAACATTGGCTAATGCCACCATCCCCTTCCCGGGGCGCCATACCGAGAGTTGGCCATAGATACTGTCGCCTTCATCAATAAAACTGTTACCGTCCTCGTCATATTGCGCCAGTTCGGCAAAGCCATTACCACTTTGCGCACCAAACAGCTCTTTGCCATCATCAATTTGTTGATTGTTATTTTTATCCAGCGCCAGAAAATAAGAGCCATTACCTAATGTAGGTAACGAATCTTGCGTACCATCACTATCAATATCAAAATTAAAGCGCGCCTCTTTGAGATCAGCAAACTGACTATCAAGATTAAGTACCAGCGGATCTTTTAATGCCGATTGTTTGGTGATTCGCTCAGACAACGTCATATCCTGATATGACATGGCAAAACCTAATTGCAGTTTAATCGTCCGGCCATCAGCCGTTTGCACTTCGCCACTGGCAGCAAAACGTAATCGTTCACTTTCTGATGTATATTCAGTGATGCGAACCTGATGATCAGGTTCAGCAGGCGTTGATTGATTACCCGTCGTTGGCGCATTCGGGGCGGTTGATGATGGCTCTGTTGCACTGGTGTGCTGAATCGGTTGCATCAATTTGATCTTTTTACCCGTCATTGCTTCTATCATCATTTTGATAAGCCGGGTATGAGTGTCTAAGGATAGATCATCATCAGATAATTCATCCGATGTTTTCTGACTTGAGGTCGCGCCTGAAGAGGCTGATGGCGCAGGATCTGCACTACTCTTTTTAACCGCCACATTGCTGGATGGCAATGCGATCGAGCGGTTCGCAGATTGTTGCTGACGATTTTGCTCTGCCGCTTTTTGCAGATCGCGGCGACTGAGACTGACACCCAACGCATCACGTTGTTGCAGACTGACTTCGACTTTTACATCTTGTTGGCCAGGTTTGGCTAACGTGGGCAAGACTTCCTGTTTACGTACCGATTCCTGCTGATGGTCATAACTGGTTTTTAGTGACAACGTTTGCTGGGTAATACGCATAACCACTCCCGAGTACAACATGCAGATACCAGATTGCTTTTTGGTTATCGGCATAACGCAGGCAAGGTTTAAGATCCGATCGATCTAACCGGATCGTTTTTAAGATCTTTTAATACAACACACCGATTCTCGTTGGATGAGCGTAGGCTCCAGTGAGATGATCCTTGGCGCATCATCAGCCCCCTGAATACGTTCCAGCAGCGTATCAACCGCCTGCCGACACAGCTCTTCCTGCGGTTGATGGATCGTGGTTAACGGTGGCGTCAGATAGCGCGCTAGCTCAATATCGTCGTAACCCACGACCGACACATCCTGCGGCACCCGCAAACCAGCACGATATAACGCCTGATAGACCCCCACCGCAGACACATCATTGCCCGCAAATACGGCAGTCGGGCGCTCAGATAAGCTCAATAATTGCTGCATCGCGCTAATACCGCCCGCAAATTCAAAATCGCCTTCGACAACATATTCCGGCCGGAATGGAATATCCGCTTCCTGTAATGCCTGACAATAACCATCCAGACGGCGTTGTGCGGGTAGTTTGTTGCGAGGGCCGGTGATCAGCCCAATATTACGATGTCCCTGTGCAATCAGATGTTGCGTGGCAAGATAACCGCCGTGTTCGGAATTATCCTGAATTTGATCGGCGATGCTTCCTAATGGCCCCCAATCCATAACCACCATCGGCACCGGTGGATGTCGGCCAAACACCTCAGAGGATGCCGAACGCACTTCGGTGCACATCAATAACAACCCATCAATGCGTTTTTGCAGCAACACTTCGAGATTATGGCTTAAACGTTCCGGGTCACCTTCGGTATTACACAACACCAAGGTATAACCACGCTGATAACAGATACGCTCCACACCGGCGACGACTTCCGCAAAAAACGGGTTATTGGATGTTGTCACCATCATACCCAGCGTCCGGGTTTGATTGAGCTTTAAACTGCGCGCTAAGGCGGAAGGGGAATAGTTAAGATCGGCCACCGCTTTCAGAATACGCTCGCGAATTTCGTCGCTGACGAAGCGGGTATTGTTTACCACATGTGAAACCGTGGAGGTTGAAACACCCGCCAAGCGGGCGACATCTTTCATGGTGGCCAAAACTGCTAACTCCTTGCAGCTAAAAATGCATCAACCTCAGACCGAAGTGGAATGGATGGCTGCGCGCCTGAACGTGTCACTGAAATTGCCGCGGCAGCATGGGCAAAACGAATGGCCTGTGCCATTGGTAACCCTTCTAACTGCGCGGTAACTAACGCGCCATTAAAGGTATCACCCGCTGCTGTTGTGTCGAGCGCCTGCACACGAAAACCGGGAACTAATTCACCTTTTCCCTGCTCACTGACCCAGACACCACGAGCGCCGAGGGTAATCAGCACTGTTTTGATACCGTAAGCATGCAACGCATCGGCGGCTTTTTGCGCATCAGCATCTGTTTTTACCACAATGCCGGTTAATGCCTGCGCTTCGGTTTCATTGGGTGTGATCACATCGATCACCTGCAATAAAGATTCCGGCAACGCTTGAGCCGGTGCCGGATTGAGGATCACCTGCGTACCCGCTTTTTTGGCCGTTTGTGCCGCTAATTCTACCGTGTTCAGCGGGCTTTCCAGTTGCATCAGTAACACATCGGCTTCACTAATTAACGGTAAATGCGGCTGTAAACGTTCTGGTGTCAACTCAGCATTTGCACCCGCAGAAATACCGATACAATTTTCACCTTCGGCAGAAACCCAAATCATGGCCACACCGGTCGTTGTGCCCTCAACCGCCATCACCGCTTGGGTATCAATACCATCAATCACGAACTGTTCTTTCATGCGGGCGCCAATATCATCACTGCCCACACAAGCAATAAACGCAATATCTGCACCGGTTCTTCCTGCCGCCACGGCCTGATTGGCCCCTTTGCCACCGTAAGCAATGTGATACCCGCTGCCAACCAGCGTCTCACCGGGTTTAGGAAAGCGAGGAACAGATAATACGTGATCGGCATTTACGCTGCCGAGAACAACCAGTTTTTTACTCATTTTCAGCTCCAATCAACTTCAGCCGCAATAAATGTTCATCTGAATAGAAAAGTACCCGCACAAAGGCGGGTACTGGCTGACATTATTTAGACACCACTTTCAGTGGCACAGGAATGTTGGCGGGTACAGTTTGACCTTTCAGCACTTTGTCCGCGGTCTCAACCCCAATTGCCCCAATCTGATCAGGCTGTTGCGCTACCGTGGCGGCCATTTTGCCTTTCTGCACGGCTTTTACGCCATCGTCGGTGCCGTCAAAACC
>JAQUHG010000385.1 GCA_028683735.1 Tolumonas sp.
ATGGTTAAGGGTATTCAAATCACTCAGGCAGCTAATGCAGACCTGATCAATTCTTTCTGGTTACTGGATGAAGCAAAACAGGAGGCTCGTTGCCTGTGCTCTAAAGATCCACGCTATACCGAAGATCAGGTTGTAGCTGTTGAGTCGCTGGGTAACATCGAATTTCGTGAAGTGCCAATGAGCTTTGCGCCACAAGTTGAAGGTGGTCAGCATTTGAACGTAAACGTTCTGCGTCGTGAAACACTGGAAGATGCTGTTGCGAATCCAGAAAAATATCCACAGCTGACAATTCGCGTATCTGGTTATGCAGTTCGCTTCAACGCACTGACTCCAGAACAGCAACGCGATGTGATCACCCGCACATTTACTCAATCACTGTAATTTGCTCGTTGTTGCCAGACGAACAGATAAAAAAGCCGGATTAAATATCCGGCTTTTTATTTTTCAATTTTCAAACGGGTGTGAGTTTATATTCAGCTTGCCGTTTGGAAATCATGGAATTACAGCTGTTACAAAAATAATCCACGGCACCACATGCTTGTAAACGCTCGAGTTCAGCATGACATGTGGGGCAACAAGCGACCAGGCTAAACTGTTTTGCACAGTGAACACAGGTCGTTGTAGAAAACCGTGGATCAAGTCCTTCTTGCTGACAAGAAGGACAGGTGATTTGATAAGCCATTTCACCTCTCCTTAAGAGTAGTTACCCTTTCTTAACAAAACTCATCATACGGCGACGTTTGCGGATCTGAGTTTGTGTCAGTTTATTGCGTCGCCCTTCAAATGGGTTATCACCTTCCTGGAATTCAATATGGATAGGCGTACCCATGATCTTAAGTGACTTACGGTAATAGTTAATCAGATAGCGCTTATACGATTCAGGTAAGTCTTTAACCTGATTACCATGAATAATGATCCGTGGTGGATTATAACCACCAGCATGCGCATATTTCAGTTTCACACGGCGTCCACGTACCAATGGTGGCTGATGATCTTCAGCGGCCATGTTCATGATACGGGTCAGCATGGAAGTACTGATACGTTTAGTTGCCGAGCGGTAGGCTTCCTGGATTGAATCAAACAGGTTACCCACTCCAGAGCCATGCAACGCAGAGATGAAATGCACACGTGCAAAATCAACGAAACCAAGACGACGCTCTAAGTCTTCTTTGATTTTCTCTTTCGTGTCCTGATCTAAACCGTCCCATTTGTTAACTGCAATAACTATCGAACGACCAGAATGCAGAGTAAAACCTAACAAACTTAAATCTTGATCAGATACGCCTTCGCGAGCATCAATCAATAACAATACTACGTTGGCGTCTTCAATCGCTTGCAATGTTTTAACAACAGAGAATTTTTCGACGGTTTCGTAGATTTTTTTCTTCTTACGCACACCCGCAGTATCAATAACGATGTATTGTTGTTCATCACGTTCCAGCGGAATGTAAATAGAATCGCGGGTAGTACCTGGCAAATCGAATACAATAACGCGATCTTCGCCTAACATGCGATTGGTTAACGTCGACTTACCAACGTTTGGTCGACCAATAATAGCGAATTTAATCGGTAAATCTGCATAACGATCTTCACCAGTAAATTCGTCTTCTTCTGATTCGACTTCAACATCGGTACCTTCCAATGCAGCCCAGTAAGCCGCATCTTCGTCTTCCGCTTCTTCTTCTGGTGACTTGCCAGTTAACTCTTCAAAGAACGGCGCCAGTGCTTTTTCCAGCAATGCGGTTACACCACGGCCATGCGAAGCCGCGATTTGATAAACTTCACCCAGTGCCAGGCTGTAAAAGTCAGCACAATGAGCATCTCCATCCAAACCGTCTGTTTTATTCGCGACCAGAAATACCTTTTTCTTTTGGCGACGCAGATGGTTAGCAATACCAATATCTGCACTGGTAACACCCGCTCGGGCATCAACCATAAATAACACTACATCAGACTCATCAATCGCCTGCAGCGATTGTTCAGCCATTTTGACTTCGATACCTTCTTCGGAACCATCAATCCCGCCGGTATCAACGACAATAAAATTCATGTCATCGACAACTGCCTGACCGTATTTACGGTCACGCGTTAATCCTGGAAAATCAGCCACCAGTGCGTCCCGGCTACGCGTCAGACGATTAAATAATGTGGACTTGCCAACGTTCGGGCGTCCCACCAGGGCTACCACAGGGGTCATATAAAACCTCAATTATTAAATAAACAGAAGCCCCTGATACCAGATCAGGGGCTATAAACAAACATACAGTCCGAATTATGACGGACGTTTAATAGCAACTAGTTCGCCGCCGCGGGTTTGAATATAGATCAAATCCCCATCGATAATAGGTGTTGCATACAAGCCAGCACTATCGACTTCCTGCATAGCAGCAATTTTACCCGTTGTTTGCGAAATCCAGTAGAGATAACCTTCATTATCACCTACTACAATATAGTCGCCTAATACCAACGGCGCAGTCAGATTTCGATATTCCAATTGAGTATTGGACCATTTTTCTGTGCCCGT
>JAQUHG010000098.1 GCA_028683735.1 Tolumonas sp.
CTTCTAATAACGCCATTTAAGAAGATATTGGCGCTACCTTCAAAGTCTTTGAAACGTTCCACAATATAGGTCAGGCCGGATGTCACCGGGGTCAGATAGTTAGAATCGATCTGCGCCAAGTTACCGGAGCAGACAATTTTAGTGCCTTCGCCACAGCGGGTGATGATGGTTTTCAACTGTGATGCGGTGAGATTTTGGCACTCATCCAATAGGACAAAGGTATTTTGAAAACTACGTCCGCGCATGAAATTCACCGATTTAAACTGGATGTTGGCTTTCTCCATGATGTATTGCAGCGAGGTTTCGCGGCTTTCATCATGTTTGTGTAAGACTTCCAGCGTATCGGTGACGGCCGCCAGCCAAGGCAGCATTTTTTCCTCTTCGGTACCGGGTAGAAAACCAATACTTTCCGCAATTTCCGGCGTGTTGCGGGTGACGATGATACGTTCATAAATACCGCGTTCAATCACCAGCTCTAACGCCGCTGCAACCGCCAACAGGGTTTTCCCACAACCGGCAGGTCCGGTCAGGATCACCAGATCAATGGTCGGATCAAGCAAGGCATCGAGCGCCATGCCCTGATAAATATTTTTCGGGTGCACGCCCCAGGCATGGCGGTTCATCAGCCGGTCATAACCAATATCTTTGATGAATAATTTACCGTCTTCGTGTTTTTGCACTCGCCCGGCAAAGGTTTGTGCCTCATCAATCAGATATTGATTGATGTGCGTACCCGGTAAAATGGTATCGTCGATCTGATGATTAACATCACGGCCATAAGAGACCGTTTCACACTGGCCGACTTTATCCCAGAACGCCCCATCAATTTTTTGAAAGCCTTTTGCCAGCAGGCGGATATCATCGATCAATTGGTCGGTGCGATAATCTTCAACTTTTTCCAGCCCAGCCCCTTTGGCTTTCAGGCGCATGTTGATGTCTTTCGTGACCAGCACTACTTCGCGATCTTTACGGACTTTTTGCAGATAAAGCGCCAGATTGATGATGCGGTTGTCAGCTTCTTTACTGGTAAAGACCTCTTCCCCACCGGGTAAATGGTGATCGCTGAAAATGGAGATCAGACCACAGCAACCTGCGCCGCTGGTTTTTTCACTCAGACAGATACCGCTGGTAATTTGCTCCGGCGTGGCATCACGAAACACATCTTCCAGCGTGCGGATCGCCACCCGCGCTTCGCGACTGACATCTTTTTGCCGATCTTTGATGTTATCGAGCTCTTCAAGCACCGTCATCGGAATGACAATGTCGTGTTCCTGAAAGGAGTAGATGGACAGAGGTTCGTGCAACAGCACGTTGGTATCGAGGACAAATAGTTTACGTTCATCGCAATCCATAGGCAGCCTCCTTTGGCTGGTGTGCCAGATGACAAATACATGTCAGTTACAACACACGGAAGTGATATAAACCAGCATCTATATGATAAATATAGACTATTTATCAAGCTACCTTATAAACATTTCAGTTTTGTGATACGCCATGTGATACACCGCCAAGTTTGTCTCTCATATTAGGTACGATTTATGAAGAAACAGCCTACTAATTCCAATAAATAAAGACAGCCCATACCGTAACTATTGCTTACTCTTGAACCGCAAGCAAATAGTTAATTTCCGCGAATCATATAAAATAATATCTAACGATATGGCTTATGTTTTTCCTCTGCCCTGTTTTCGTTTCCTCTCAACCAACCAGCACAAGCCTTGTATCAACTCATTCACCACATATTATTAACAAAGCTAACTATTTAGAGCATATGGAAATTGACTGGCTTAACGCATATGAAAACATCTTTTCAAGAATGTCCGCAATACATGAGATAAATCAACAGTCAGATAGCAACTTAACCTACCATATGAGTCTTTACTGGTTAATTTAAGCCTAGACAAACAAGACTCATTTTAAGCCAAACAGAACTTCCTGATACTTATGAACAAGGATAGTAACTTGAAACATATAACAATAACGTTAGCACTGCTGTTCACGGGGTTAACAATTAATGCTCATGCAACCACATCAGCTTCTGACACAGTTCATGCAACCAACACTATTACCTTAAATACCCCTGCCAATAGCGGCAAAATTATCAATGACACAATTTATCTGCTGGAAGCTGAAAACGGTTCATTCGCTGGTAATTTGAAACCAATTACCTTGACTGAGCTGAATGCCAGTAAAGCGGCTAATTTGACTCGCACAGGTGAAGCGTCCACCACAACTGCAGCTAAAGGTGTGTACACCAAAGTAATTGGTGGCTCAGCGACGGGCGGTGGCTCTGGTTTGGCTACCACCACAATCACTTACGATGCTAATAATGTTGGGACATATGTGTATAACAATCCTGCACCTAAATGGATGTCGAATTTATTAATCGGCGCATGCAACAACCCAACGACAATTAATGGCGTGGCAAGTTGCCCAACAGATAATTACGGATTTATGATTGGCGACTCAGAACACTTTTTTGAGTTTTTCTGTGGTGGTACGCTGATCAATGAAGCGTGGGTGATGACAGCGGCACATTGCTTGTCAGGATTGGAAGATGGTAACGGAAATCCACTGACGGTCGCATTTGCTTCTGTGCAGGTAGATGATGAAGCGTATGGCACTGATTCTGAAGGGCGTAAGGTTTATGCCTCTGGGTCTGGGGTGATTCGAGATGATCAACAATATCGTGATTATGCCGATATGTATGCGGTTCATCCAAGCTACAATAGTGCTGATGTATCCCAAGGTAATGACATTGCATTGCTGCGATTGACTAATCCACTGTATGACGGCACTCGTGATGTGCCAGTAACACCAGTAACGTTGACAACAACCGCATCAACTGCATCTACGTTCGCCGTTGGTGATGTGCAAACCGTTTACGGTTGGGGTGTGACTGATTCAACGCTGAATGTGGATACTGTAACTTCAAGCGATCTGTCTACCATTCTAATGGAAGGCACTGTACCTTTCGTTAGCCTGGACACTACTAAAAAACAGATTTGGTCTGGTGCAGATGGTCAAGATACTTGTACTGGTGATAGTGGTGGCCCTCTGCTGAATGCAGCAGGTACTCAAGTTGGCATTACTAGCTACGGTACAACTCAGTTCTGTGGCACTGGTGAAGCAGCTTCTTATACTGATGTGGGTGCGTTCTATACTTGGTTGCGTACCACTATGAACGCCAATGCTAAAGCAACAACATCATGCATCAGCGGTTATGATTGTTATGTAAATGGCACACTGATCAGCGCAGATACCGGCACTGATACAGGTACTGGCACTGATACCAGCACAGGCACTGATACAGGTACTAGCACAAATACCGGCAGCACAACCACTGATTCAGGTTCAAGTGGCGGTGGTAGCTTTGGTGTTGTCGAATTGATTGCTCTGGCTGGTATGGCGTCTGTAGCAAGATATCGCCGAGCAAAAACAAAATAAAAATGCGGGGGCTTCGGCTCCTGTTTTTTTTCGACTGGAGATGGCAATGAATAAACTTATAATCACATTGGGAATTGTTATTTGCACTTCGATGATTGGCGCTTGTTCTGCTGGTGATACAAAAGTAAATGGTGAAAAAAAGAAAAACGAAGTGGTGATTTTAAATGTTAGCGCCGCTCAAGCGACTAACATAACTCCTGCAACATCTGGCGCTGCAAGCACCAATAATGAAATCCCACAGAAAGATCGTAATAATAAAATGGCTCCCCCTAACTCAATACCAGGACGTTAAAACCCTTAAGGCCAAATTAAAAGAACCCAAGAAGTAATGACAAAATCAGATAAATCAGATGAATCAAAAGGCAGAACCAAAAAGAGCGCGTACGAGTCTCCAACGTAAGATCATATCACCATCCTGTTGACCATCGGATCGGTTAAATCATGGAACATCAACTCACCTTCACGGATAGCGAGTTTTCCAGTAAACATCTTTAAACACGCAAAGATAAGGGACAATAAACTCAAATTGTGAGGTTTTTTATTATTGAAGGTCGTATATCCGACTTGTTCGCATCTTCCCTATTCCTTTTCTTCCCACTCATTTTTGATATTCAGGATTTTGGGCAGGATATTCAGAAATACCGTCAGCAATGCCGGATTAAAATGTGTGCCGCTGTTAGCGCGCATTTCTTCGAGCGACGCTTCCACGCTCCAGGCTTCTTTGTAAGAACGTTTCATCGTTAACGCATCAAAAACATCGGCTATGGCAACGATCTGTGCCGACTGTGGAATATTGTCACCAAGCAGCCCTTTCGGATAACCGCTGCCATCCCATTTTTCATGATGATAGAGCGCGATTTCAGCCGCCATTTTGAAAATGGGTGTATCACTGCATTGTAATATTTCATATCCGATGAGGGAGTGCTGGCGCATGGTCACCCACTCTTCCGCGGTTAGTTTGCGGGGGGCTTTCAAAATACCATCCGGTATCCCAATCTTACCGGTATCGTGCAACGGTGCAGCAAGCTCAAGCCGTTCCGCCAGATGTTCAGGCCAACCAATGGCTTCCGCAATCGCTCTGGCATAAGCCGCCATGCGCCAGATATGCAGACCGGTATCGTTGTCGTTATAGTGACCCGCCGCACCGAGCATATAAATCGCTTCACGCTGACTATCTTCCAGCTCTTTGACGTGCACTAGGGAAAGATGGGTCTGCACCCGGCGGATCACAATCGCGGGAGAAACTGGTTTATGGATGTAATCGACCGCCCCCACATCAAATCCGGCAGCTTCATCATCAACATCACCCATCGCAGTGACGAAAATAACCGGAATGTCATGCGTTAATGGATCGGCTTTTAAACGACGACAGACTTCATAACCATCCAGATCCGGCATCATGACATCCAGCAAGATCAAATCCGGATGATGCGCCGCGACGGCAGCAAGCGCGGATTGCCCGTTATGCGCGAAGATAAGCTGGTATGACGTTCTCAATATCTGCCGGAGTAATTGCAGATTATTCGGCTCATCGTCGACCAGTAGGATCTTTTTCTTCATTCTGACCTCCTATTGGCGAGCAGATTTTGTGCTAATTTTTTCAATTCTTTTTTCGCACTGTGAAAATCGAATCGCTCAATATGATGATAAATGTCCGCCAGATCGCTGCCGCGAACGTATTCGCTGATCTGCTTCATAATTGGTTCTGTGCTATCAGGGTTGAGTTCATCTAAGGCGACTGACAATTGTTTAAACAACTGTTGCACCGCAACCCGATCAAAGTCTTTCAGTAAAATGCCCGCGTCATTAGGCAGCGATAAGGCCTGAATACAGCGGTCTGCTTCTGTTAGTGCCTGCCGTAATGGCACCAGTAACCGGCTCGCCTCATCACGTTGCCCGGACTTCAAATGCCCGTCGATATGAACAGCCAAATCAGCCACTTGAGATAATGCCAGATTACCGGCCAGCCCTTTGAGGGCATGTGCAACAGCGCGTGCAGGTTCAGTGTTATTGGGGTGTTGCTCGAGTAAGCGCGCAATAATGTCAGCATCATCCGTTTGTTGTTGTGAGAATTGCGTCAATGCCTTGATATAAGCGTAGACATCCACCCAGTTTTTCATGGCTTTTTCATAATCAGCAGCGGGGCTTAACGGTGTTAAATCAATATTTTTATTCACCGGCATTTCGATCATGATGGCATGGTTTATCCGTCCCGCCGCTTGCGGCACCATCGCTTCCATCAACGAAAATAGCTGGTCAAAATCGATCGGTTTGCCGGCAATCGCATCCATTCCCGCTTCCAGATATTTCATCTCATCTTCTTTCATCACACTCGCCGTGAGTGCAATGATGGGAATATGTTTCTCTTGCAGAGACTCCAATTGGCGGATCTCGCGGGTTGCCTGTAAGCCGTCCATCACCGGCATCATGACATCCATCAAGATCAAATCGTGCCCACCTTTTTGATATGCCGCGATCGCCTCCAATCCATTTTTGGCCCACTCCACTTCATGCCCGATCTGTTTCAGGCGTATGGTGGCCAGATACGCGTTATTTTCGAGATCTTCTACCAGCAACACATTAAATAAGCGCGGCGGAATAAAATCTTCGCTTTTATTTTGGATCTCTTCATACAGGCAAATCTGATCTGACTCAGCTTCCGGCAAAGGAATAACAAAATGTACCGAAGTACCAACCCCTAACTGACTTTCAAGCCAGATATCGCCGCTCATCAGATCAATGATTTGTTTGCAAATGGTCGTCCCCAGCCCGGTGCCGCCAAAACGGCGGGAGATCGAACTATCCGCCTGCATAAAAGGCTCAAATACTTTGGCCATTTCCGCTTCCGACATACCAATACCAGAGTCAACCACATCAAACTGAATGCGGTCTGGGCTACTTGTTGCGGAAATCACAACTTTGATCGAGCCTTTATGGGTGAATTTCACCGCATTGCTGAGTAAATTCAGGATGACCTGACGCAACCGGGTCGGATCGCCCATCACACGTTGCGGCAGATGACTATCGTATTCGATGCTGATGATCAGATCTTTTTCTGCGGCACGCTGATGCATCAGCTCTACCGTCTCAGCAATCATATTGGGCAGATGAAAGCCGATAATTTCCAGTTTGTATTTCCCCGCTTCCAATCTGGAGACATCCAAAATGTCGTTGATGATCGTCAGCAGCGCACGAGCGGAGCCATATATGGTATCCAGATGTTTGGCGGTTTCAGCCGACAGCGAGTGATCTTGTAATGCCAGTTCAGTAAACCCAAGAATGGCATTCATCGGCGTACGAATTTCATGGCTCATGTGCGCCAAAAAGGCCGATTTAGCACGAGATCCCGCTTCGGCGGCTTTTTTCGCTTGCAGCTCAGCCTCATGGCGTTTCTGTTCACTGATATCGGAAATAATACCGACAAACATCGGCTCACCGGTGATCTCCATCGCCCCCACAGATAAATGAATGGGAACGATGGAGCCATCTTTACGTTGTGCCGTCACCTCACGCCCCACACCAATAATGCGGGGGTTACCTTCCTGTAAATAACGCGACAGGTAACCATCATGTTCTTCCCGATACGGCGAAGGCATGAGTAACATGAGTAAGTTGACGTTACAGCCAATGGCTTCGCTGGCGGTATATTGAAACATGCGTTCTGCTGCGGGATTAAAGGAACAGATATGGCCTTTGGCGTCGATGGTAATGATTGGATTCACGGCGGTTTCAAGAATCGCACGCGTCACCTCGGTGCTGCTGAGCAGATCGGCTTTCGTGGCTTTGAGATCGGATAAGTCGACAATGCAGCCGACGAAAAGACGATTAGCGCCAAAGGTGACTTCATTGACCGCCAGCCAGACTGGAAATAGCGAACCATCTTTACGCCGCCCGGTAACCTCGCGGCCTTTGCCTATAACATGCGGTGTTGATGTTTGATGATAACGGGCTAAATAACCGTCATGTTGGGAATGGTACGGCTCTGGCATCAGTATGGAGACATTCTGCCCCACAACTTCGACCGATTCATACCCAAACAGACGCACCGCTACATCATCAAAAGCGGTAATACAGCCCATTTCATCAATCGTGATCGTGCCAACGGCGGCGATATTACCGTTTGTAGAAGACGCCAATGTCTGATTTCCAGTTTCGTCCGAATAGGATCAGCATAGTTGGCTGGGCAAAAAGTCGCCACCAGAATAAGATACATTCTCATTACTTATTTTGTAAGCAATACGAATGTATCTTCATAAGAGAAATCAACTATTATAAAATACTTTAAAATCAGTTTGTTACTGGTTTATTGTCAAATTTAGCATCGTCTAAACAACGCCCGATGGCATCTGCCCGCTTTGGATACATCAGCGCGTGTTTGACCAACATACATAACGCAAAATCGTTACCGACTTTCTTGTAATTATTGTCAGCGACCTGACCGCCATTACTTTGCAATGCACTTTGCAAACAAGGTTCCTTCACGGCGGCCAAATCTTTTAAACATTTGGTTTTAGTTTGCCGGAAGCAATGCAGATAAGCCGGCTGATCGCAAAACAGGTGATCGCCGTTGTTTTTTAAATCAGCCAGAAACAGTTGTGAGGGTTCCTTGCTCTGTTTGGTCGTGGAAGATTTTTCTTTTTCACTATCGGTAACCGACTGACAACCCGCCAGCAATTGCCCGACAACAAGACTGACTACTATGGTTTTTTTTACTGCAGACATGCGTTACACCTTAAATCCATTAACGGCTTCCACCAGCTGCGCTGAGATCTGTGATGTTGATTCACTCAGTGTATTCATCGCTAGCACAGGCGGGTTTTCAAAAGTTATAACACACCCTGACCCATAGTAAGGTGAAGTAACGCAATTGCAGAATAACAATACGCAAAAAATAAGGGACCATAAGGCCCCTACGATATAACAACCATGTGTAGAGTTGGTTAACCATACGCTGGTGCAAACTCACCCATTTTTTCCAGATCAGGTTTGTTCTGCACCCAGTAAGGCGACAGTGAACGCAGGCGTTCGATCACCGGTGGCAGTTTTTCCAGCACATAATCAATTTCTTTCTGGCGGGTATAACGCGACAGTGAGAATCGCACGCTGCCATGCGCAGCAGTATAGGGAATGCTCATTGCACGCATGACGTGTGATGGTTCCAGCGATCCGGAAGTACAGGCACTGCCACTGGAAGCGGCGATACCGAGTTGGTTCAGCATCAGCAGAATGGCTTCCCCTTCGATATATTCAAAGGCGATATTCAGCGTGTTAGGAGTGCGGTTTTCAATATCACCGGTGACGATAGAACACGGCACTTTCTCCAGTAAACCAGCCTGTAATTCGTCACGCAGTTCCGCCAGATGCGACATGATAGGCATATGCACTTCAGCCAGTTCACAAGCCATGCCGAGGCCCACAATACCAGCGGCATTTTCGGTGCCGGCACGACGACCACGTTCTTGATGACCGCCACGCAGTAACGGACGGAAACGGCTGCCACGTTTGACATACAACGCACCCACGCCTTTCGGTGCATGAATTTTATGGCCGGAAAAAGAGAGCATATCAATATCACTGCTGGCCAAGTGGATTGGGAACTTGCCCACCGCCTGCACCCCGTCGGTATGGAACAACACGCCTTTTTCTTTCGCCATGGTCGCCATGGTTTGCACCGGAAATACAGTGCCCGTTTCGTTGTTCGCCCACATCACACTGACCAGCGCGACGTTTTCGCTAAGCAGCGATTGGTAATGATCGAGATCGAGACGCCCTTGGTTATCGACAGGTAAACGATGAATGATGTAACCACGACGTTCCAGATGTTCGCACACTTCCAGAATAGCCGGATGTTCAACCACAGTAGTGATGATCTCTTTACGTTCTGGTAAAGCTTCCACCGCCGATAAAATGGCCGTGCTGTTGGCTTCTGTCGCACAAGAGGTAAAGATGATTTCGCTGTCGTGCGCAGCACCTAACAGCGCTGCCACTTGTTCCCGTGCCCGCTCGATGCCTTTACGTACCGGCTCACCAAAACCATGAATCGAGGAAGGGTTGCCATAATGTTCGGTCATAAACGGCATCATGGCTTCCAGCACCATCGGATCGAGACGGGTCGTTGCGTTGTTATCTAAATAGATCGCTTTCATGTTCCGTCTCCTTAAACCAATGCTGTTTCGGCTTGAGTCACACTCACGACCTGCATGTAACGGCCCATTTTTTCCATCAAGGTCTGTTGGATCCAAGACAGCGTCATGTCAGTCATCATGCAGCCGACACAGCTACCTGACAGTGCCACTTCGACTTTGCTGTCGGTGACACTGATCAAGGCGACATCACCGCCATCTGCTTGCAGACGCGGACGCATCTCTTCCAGTACCGCGGCCACCGTGCGCCAGTTTTCATCTTTCTTCGCCAGATCAACATGCGGGGCAACTTTGCTGCGCTCCAGACTAGTAGTCGCAATGCGTGCTTCATTGCAAGGCTGAGTTGCCAGCACTTTCTGTAACGCTTGTTCAATTTTTTCATGGCAGGCGCCACAACCACCACCTGCTTTGGTGTAGTTGATGACATCGGCAATCGAGGTCAGGCCGTTCTCTTTTACGGCTTTGATGATTTTGACTTCATCCACCGCAAAGCATTTACAGATCAATGCGCCTTCTTCATGGTCATCGTGCCACTCTTCTCCGCGGAAATTGGCAATTGCTGCTTGCAATGCTTCCTGGCCCATCACGGAACAGTGCATTTTTTCAGGTGGCAGACCGTCGAGATAATCTGCGATATCCATGTTGCTGATCTTCAGCGCATCATCCAAGGTTTTACCGATCACCATCTCGGTCAGCGCAGAAGAAGAGGCAATGGCGCTGCCGCAACCGAATGTCTGGAAACCGGCATCTTCGATAATTTCGCTCTCTGTATTGACCTGCAACATCAGACGTAACGCATCACCACAGCTGATCGAGCCAACGTCACCTACGGCGTTCGCATCGGCAATCACCTTGGCATTGCGTGGATTGAAGAAGTGAT
>JAQUHG010000386.1 GCA_028683735.1 Tolumonas sp.
GGTGCCCAGATCCGTAAACCATTACAGTCTTTGTTGCAGCAGGCTAAACGTATTACCGCAGGCGACCTGACACACCCGATGAACTTGTCGCAGCTGAATCGGGATGAAATAGGAACACTGGCCCATGCCTTTGCTGATATGCAGCAGAATTTACATCAGCTGATCGAACAGGTGGCCATGACTGTCAGCCATATGAGTGAGCAAGTCGAAAGCGGCCAGCATGTAGCCAAAAACTCGGCATCCAGTATCAGCACGCAAGAGCAGGAGCTGACCTATCTGGCCACCGCGATGAATGAGATGACGTCTACCGTCGCCGATGTCGCGCGGAGCACTATTCATGCCGCGCAGGAAGCACAGCATGCCGCAACGGAAGCGTCCAATGGTGGGCAAGTAGTAGAGCGCACCATCAACGCCATCCAGCGGGTTGCCGACGATGTTGAACAGACGACGACACTGATCACTTCGCTGGCTCACGACAGCAGTAAAATCAGTCTGGTGTTAGATGTGATCCGCGGCATTGCCGAACAAACTAATTTACTGGCTCTGAACGCGGCGATTGAAGCGGCCCGGGCGGGTGAGCAAGGACGAGGTTTTGCGGTGGTAGCCGATGAAGTTCGCTCTCTGGCACAACGCACACAGCATTCCACACAAGAAATTCAGAATATTATCGGTAACTTACAGCAACGCAGTGATGATGCCGTGCAAGCGATGCAACACAGTAGCAAGATGGTGAAAGACAGTGTTGATGAAGCACATCAAGCCGGTGAGCGTATTGCGGTAATTGCCGGTGCGGTACAAGAGATTGCGGATATGACCACACAAATTGCAAGTGCCACCGAACAGCAAAACAGCGTGGCAGAAGATTTGAATAAAAATATTGATACGATCCACTCTTCAGTGAAAGTGATCGCGTTAGGTGCTAATCAGACGGCGGAATCCAGCCAGTCACTGGCGCAACTGACTGCTCAATTACGCCAAATGACAATGCAGTTCCAGACATAACGATGTACTAAGAGATTAATTAGTAATTAGGTGGTGCCACTTCAAGGTATTCACCATTACTGTTCAGACGATAATAACGTCCGTTTTGGGTGTAATAACGTACCCCGTTAATATCCACCACATTCATGACCGAACCGGTGTTAGCAATGGTGCTGGTGGTGGCACCATTATTGATAATAGTAACATTGCTGGTAGCTGGTGCCGGAACCTGTTCATAGACGCCGCCATGCATACGGTAAAACAATTCATTTAAAACAAAATAGGTCACACCCGCAGCAATAACTGTTTTATAGCCTGGTGGCATGATGTTGTAACGCACTGGCGCTTCGTAATATCGAGGGCCGTATACACGTACTGGGCCGGGATAATAACGCACAGGCCCAGGGTAAAATCCCCTATCATGATCGCGGTGATGGTGTTCCCAACGGCCATCGCCATCCCCCGGACCGTCAAAATGAGGTCTTGCCTGCACCTGCGAAAGTGGTAACAAAGCTGCGGCCATAAACAACGATATGATCCGACGGTATTTCATAGAAACTCTCCAAATCGCCTTTTGGCAAGACTACCCTAATTATAATCGATGGCAAATTTATGTGAAATCTGTAGCAAATTGTGTCAATTTCATAAGTACATCGTTTTTCAGGAAATAATGTTCAGAAGGAAAAATAATGCTAAAAATATTAACGGTGGATTATCAAAACCCTCAGCAAATGGCTGATTTGGTGATGCTATTGGATCTGTATGCGCAAGATCCAATGGGCGGTGCTGAAGCATTATCCGCCGAATGCCGTGAGCAGCTGCCACAAGCCTTACAACAATGTGCTTGCGCCGTCTCATTGATTGCTTATTGGAATGAACAACCAGCTGGGTTGTTGAATGCTTTTCAGACGGTGTCGACTTTTGCCGCGCGTCCATTAATTAATATTCATGATCTGGCCGTCGCGTCAGCATTTCGTGGACAAGGTATTGCGATGGCATTATTACAGCAGATTGAGCAGATCGCGCGTGAGCGTGATTGCTGCAAACTGACGTTGGAAGTGTTATCCGGTAACCACACGGCGCAACAGGCTTATCACCGTTGTGGTTTTGCCGGCTATGAATTGGATCCAACACAAGGCCATGCGTTGTTCTGGCAGAAAAAACTCGTTTAGCTCTTATTGTTGTTTATCTGGTTTCATTCTCGCCTGATCACAGGCGAGTGGCTTCATAACGATAACCACCTGCGGGTGCTGGAATAAACTGCAGGCGGTGCGTCATGCAACTCGGCACATCTTCTGCGTGATGTGATACATACAGTAGCTGACTGTGGCTGTGTGCGACCAGTCGGTCGATGTATTGCAATACCAGATGGCGATTCAGGCTATCCAGCCCCTGCAGCGGTTCATCCAAGATCAGTAAGGTTGGATGTTTCACCATTGCGCGGGCAATCAGCAATAAACGCTGTTGTCCGTAGGAAAGCTGAAGAAAGGATGCCTGCTCTTGCTTTTCCATACCGAGCAATTTCAGCCATT
>JAQUHG010000099.1 GCA_028683735.1 Tolumonas sp.
TCGGTTTCGTAAGGGTTAACAATGAGTGGCTCCTGATAACGGGATACCACATAACGAAAACCGGCATGTTGGAAAAAGTGACGCCGAAAGGCGTAACGGGAATTTTTCAGTGCCAGATTGCCAGTTGAGATCCATGAGCCCCCTTTGATCAGATTATGTTTACCATCAAACGTTGGGGTAGAAAAGTCATCGTATAACGGGTGCACTCGGAAGCCATCGAAGCCATCAATCGCGGTACTGGTCCATTGCCAGACATTCCCTACTACGTCATAAAAATTACCTTGTGGGAATTGATCGATGGGGCTCGACGATGACCAATATTCCAAATTGATATTCCCCGGGGCTTGTTGCCAGTCAGGTTGATCGGTTGAAATATTCTGTCGCAGCGCCATCCACTCTGCTTCGCACGGCAGTTGAATAGGCAAACCGGTTTGTGCAGCTTTCCAACGACAAAAAGCTGCTGCTTCCAGTTGGTTGGTTTCTGCCGGCCAGTCCCACGGCATGGCGATCTCTTCCGTCATCAGACGTAAACGCAGAGTATCGGTTCGCTGAATATTGCCCTGCCAGAAGGTGGGTTTATCGGCCTTGGTGAATTTGAGCCACTCCTGGCCTTCTGTGCTCCACCATTCCTGATGTTGGTAACCTCCAGCCAGAACAAATTCAAGAAACTCAGCATTACTGACCAGATATTTACTGGCTTGGAAGGTATCTAATTTAATTTCGCGTTGGCCGTATTCATTATCCCAGCCATAGGTGGCATCAGTGTCTGGTTTGCCCATTTGTATGGTGGTGGCAGCAACGGGTAGTAATTTATTGGTCGGTACTGTATTTGGCTGATGGCGTATGTGTGGACAGTGCTGCCAGCGCGGTTGCGATTGCACCACGGCCAGTGGTAGCTGGCGAATCAGTACGGACGAGGTTTCGAGATGAATCCGTTCATGCTCAATGCCCATCAAGATAGTCCACGCCGGACTGCCCCAACTAATGGGTAATGCCAATGGCATTTCTTGAATAAATTGCATAACGCGGGTTTTGACTTGTTGGCGATACGTCTGCAACTCGGCGATGGTTGGCCAATTGTAATGCGTTTCATCCAGATCATCCCAGCTCATCTCATCGACGCCGATCGCCACCATGGCTTCAATGTTGGCATTGATACGCTGATTAATTTGTTGGGCTGCAAACAGTTTATTGATGAAGAAAGTTGCGGTGTGGCCGTAATAGAAAATCAGCGGATGGCGCAGCGGAATGGCTTTCTTATACCACGCATCTTCGTGCGCGAGACAATCAAACAGTGAATCATATAAATCGTAGGTCTGGATGAAGTAATCGAGCAGTTCCTGCCGTTTTGTCACGACATTATCACCTTGTAACCACAGCGTGCGAGTGGGTGCTGGCAGGGCTGATGCATGAGTGTCATCAAGAGTGGAGTGTGCTGCTGGATGGTGGAAAGAATTATTCACAAGGCGTCTCCCGATAGCGACATATCTGACAACGATTTATCTGAAACTATAGCGTGTCAAAGATAGTACGAGAGAATGTAAGTTCAGATCAGTGCTGTTTTGCACACTGTTGCGATTGAATCACGCTTGTCATTCAAATGATCAGTGTGCAAATGAGGTATTAAGTGGTAAATCAGGCGTTTAATTGCGTTTTACTAAATGAAAAAGGCAGTAATTCTTTGATTGCGACTTGCTGTAACTGGCCTTGCCACTGGAACAAGATCTGAATATCTGGGCCAAATTCAGAGATGAATTGGCGGCAAATACCACAGGGACTGATTTCACCTTTGGGGGAAAAAACGGCAATGGCTTTGAATTGAGTATGGCCCTGGCTAATGGCATTCCCCAGTGCCACGCGTTCGGCACAGGTGCCAGCCGGATAGGCGGCATTTTCAATATTAATACCACTGAAGATCTGATCATCGTTAGTTAAGACGGCCGCCCCGACAGAATAGTTGGAATAGGGCATGTAGGCATGGCGGATACTGGCTTTAGCAGCGGCCATGAGCTGGGTTTGTTGTTCATGCGTGAGCGCAGGCATAAGACGCCTCGAATAAATAAATGGTACAGAATTATTAACACGCCAGCTTATTTGCAACAAGCTGGCGTCTCGTAAAAACTGCAACTGGCAGCATATTTAACTGTGCAGCCAGACCATCACTTCATATGGTTTTAGATCGCGATTACATAGCTCAGGCAAGGACGTTTCATTATGAATCAGGCATTGGCTGTCAGTATGTTGCCAATCTTCCGGTAATTCCAACGTCGTTGCGGTTGCACTTAAATTGGCGACCACGAGCATTTTTTGTTTGCCATACTGACGTTGATAACACCAAAGCGTCGGGTGTTCGGGGAGCAGATCCTGATAATTACCTTCGGAGATTATTGGGTATTGTTTCCGCAGTTGGATCAGTTGCTGATAGTGATAAAACACGGAAGCTTTATCTGCCAGCGCATTGTTCACATTGATCTGCGTGTGATTATCACTCAGTGGGATCCACGGTGTGCCTTGGCTAAAACCAGCACCGGTTGATGCATCCCACTGCATCGGTGTGCGGCTATTGTCGCGCGAACGCGCAGCCAGCGTTTGCAACGTCTCCTCGGTTGCCACACCTTGTGCCTGCTGCGCCAGATACAGATTCAAGCTTTCTACATCACGGTAGTCATCAATTTGTGTGAAATGCGGATTGGTCATACCGATCTCTTCCCCCTGATAAATATAGGGGGTGCCTTGCAGCATATGTAAGACGGTAGCCAGCATCTTGGCTGATTTTTCCCGGTATTCACCTTCATGCCCAAAACGCGATACGATGCGCGGCTGATCATGGTTACACCAAAATAACGCGCTCCAGCCTTGCTGATGCAAGCCGTTTTGCCATTCGGCAAAGATTTTTTTCAACTCAATAAAATCCGGTGCCGCTAATTGCCATTTCTCGCCGTTCGGATAATCGACTTTCAGGTGATGGAAATTAAACACCATCGATAGCTCGCGGCCATCTTGTTGTGAATATTGCTGACAATGTGCCAGTGTGGTGGAAGACATTTCCCCAACCGTCATGCAGTGGCGTGGCACGAATACATCGCGGGATAACTCTTGCAGATAGTCGTGTACGCGCGGGCCATCGGTATAAAAGCGACGGCCATCGCCGGTCAGGTCATCACAAAAATCTTGTTGTTTAGAGATGAGATTAATCACATCGAGGCGAAAACCATCGACACCTTTATCGGCCCAGAAATGCAGGACATTTTTGATTTCGGCGCGAACTTCCGGATTTTCCCAATTCAGATCGGCTTGTTGTTCACTGAACAGGTGCAGGTAATATTGGCCACTGTTTTGATCGAGTGCCCAGGCATTACCGCCAAACTTGGATTGCCAGTTATTCGGCTCTTGACCATTGACCGGATTACGCCAGATGTAGAAATCACGAAAGCGGCTTTGGGGATCGCGTTGTGCCGTTTTAAACCAGACGTGTTCCGTGGAGGTGTGGTTAAACACCATATCCATGATGATGTGCAAACCACGTTGTTTGCAGGCGCTCACCAGCTGGTCAAAATCGGCCATGCTGCCGAAAGCCGGATCGATGGCGTAATAATCGGCAATGTCATAACCATTATCGATCTGCGGAGAGCTGTAGATCGGCGTGAGCCATAACGCATCAATGCCCAGTTGTTGCAGATAATCGAGGCGCTGGATAATGCCTTGCAAGTCACCGGTACCTTTATTACCGGAATCCTGAAAGCTTTTCGGGTAGATCTGATACACCACCGCCTGACGCCACCAGTCATGTTGAGAATAAGACATCAAAACGCTCCATTCCAAGAAAAGGCTGCGGCCAGTGACCGCAGCGGGAAATTATAGTTATTAGGGTTAAACCGCTTCCGTAGCAGAGATTTCAGCTTGTGATTGATTACGGAATTTGTGTTTGTATACGGCGATGGTTAGCAGCATAGGTACTGCAATCGCGATCAGCATGGCAACGGAGTAAATGCCCCAGAATTGTGGTTGGATAGACAGAATGCCTGGCAGACCACCAACACCGATACCGTTCGCCAGCACACCACTGTAACCACACACGAGACCTGCTAGTGCAGAACCGACCATGGCGCACAGCATTGGGAATTTGTAACGCAGGTTGATGCCATACATGGCCGGTTCGGTGACACCGAGATAAGCAGAAATTGCAGCAGGAACAGAAATCTCACGTTCGTTAGCTTTACGGCTGATCAGGATGATGCCCATGACTGCTGAAGCCTGCGCAATGTTAGACAGGGCAATCAGAGGCCATATCGGGGTGCCACCCATGCTTTGTACTAACTGCAGATCGACCGCATTGGTGGTGTGATGCACACCGGTAATAACCAATGGTGCATACAGGAAACCAAACAGCGAGGCGCCAATCGGTGCGAAGCTACCTGTCATCACGGATTTAGCCGCAAATGCCACGCCATCACCGATCCAGCGACCGAATGGACCAATCAGGCTGTGTGCCAGAATGACTGCCAGGATCAGTGACACAAAGGGTACGACAACCAGATAGAGGTAAGCCGGTACGATCTGTTTCAATCGCGTTTCGATATAAGCCAGCAGTGCGCCAGCCAGGATTGCAGGAATAACCTGGGCCTGATAACCGACTTTCTGGATCGCGAACAAACCAAAGTTCCATGCTTCCGGTGCTTGCTGGCCGATCAGATAGGCGTTCATCAGTTGCGGACTGACCAACGTGATCCCTAGCACGATCCCCAGGATCTCGCTGCCACCGAGTTTGCGAACCGTTGCCCAGCACACACCCACTGGCAGGAAGTGGAAAATAGCTTCACCAATCAGCCACAGGAACGAGTGAACGGTGGCCCAAAACTGGCTGATCTCGGTCAGGCTCTTGCCATCGAACATCTTGATGTCGCCGATGACGTTACGAAAACCTAAGATCAAACCACCGGTAATAATGGCTGGTAACAATGGCACAAAGATTTCAGCTAAGTGGGAGATTGAGCGTTCCAGCACACTCATATTCTGGCGGGCTGCCACTTTTGCCGCTTCTTTACTGGCGCCATCGACGCCGGTTTGTGCGATGAGTAGTTTGTAAAACTCATCCACTTCGGTGCCAATGACCACCTGAAATTGACCGGCATTGGTAAAACAACCTTTGACGGATGGGATCGTTTCTATGGCTTTGATATCGGCCTGTGCCGTGTTTTTCAGCACAAAACGCAGCCGGGTCAGGCAATGACTGACGGTGGCAATATTGTCTTTGCCGCCGACCAGACTGATCAGACGAGTAACGTCCTGAGAGAATGATTTGCTCATGTGTGTCCCCTGGTGAACAAAACCGTCGTTCCATGATGGAAGATGGTTTAAGTATAGTTGGTAACGTTCCCAATAAGTATGCAGTTGATTAATTAAAACACAAAAGGGAACGTTCCCAATTTGCGTGATTGTTCACAGATCCAGCGATGGATCCGGATCTGTGATGATAGAGACGATTAGTTTGTGCTGTCGTTTGATGCTATTTAGCTATGCGAGGGCGCTATTTGCGCACAAGGTTCGGCGTCTTGTTCTAACTGCAATAAGAGCTGTTCAGCGGCGAGGCGGCCGGCTTGTTTGTAGCCCGGATCGATGGATTGCACCTGTGGAAACAGGAAATGCAGCAGCGGATTATTACCCACCCCAGTGAGTTTCACATCGTGACGTTGTTGTTCTTGCAGATACTTCGCAGCACCCAGCGCCAGTGTGTCAGTGGCACAAACCACCGCATCGGTGATAGGTGTTAGCAGTTTAGCGGTCAGGTCATAGCCGCTTTGTACATCTAAACTACCGGTTAAGTAACGGCAAGGCAGTTGTTGTTGGGCGCAAAATTGCTGGTAGGCTTGCAAACGCAAGGCACCGGTGGTCGCATCGCTGGGGTCAACACCGATAAAGTCGATGTGACGACTGCCATCGGCATACAGCTGCTGCAAGATCCGCCCGATCGCACCTTGATCGTCATAACAAACCGAGGCCATCTGCGGCCAATCGCGTGCCATGAGCACCAGCTTGTTTTGCCATGGGCGCAGTTGTTCCAGCTCCAATGCACTGAAGGCAAATAAGATCACACCATCGACACCGCGGCGGGCTAAGAGCGCCAGATGTTCATCGACTTTCTGCGGATCAAATTCACTTTCCATCAGCATGGCGTCATAACCACGTGCATAGAGGATTTCGAGCATGCCACGCACGGCACGATTTTCGGAGGCTGAGTCGAGGCGTGACACGATAATGCCGACCAGCCGGGCACTATTGGTACGCATGGCGCGGGCTGATTTGCTGGGTTCGAAACCATGTTCCCGGATCACTGCTTCCACCCGATCGCGGGTTTGCGGATTAACGTTCGGGTCTTGGTTCAGCACCCGTGACACGGTCGATTTACCAACGCCGCTCAGTTTGGCGATATCAAGAATAGTAAGGCGTTTAGTCATAACTGGCCGAGAAAACTCACTTTGCATTATTGTTCGGATTTTTCCCCACTTAGGCAAGCAAGCAAATGCAGAATTGCCTGATTCAGGTGGTTCTCAGCAAATTAGCCGCAGAAATGGGAATCCGGTTTGTGATCCTCTCGGCAGTTATTTATGCTGGTGGCAGTAACCGCTAACCATTCGGCAATATCGTGCCGGAATTTGAGGACGAGCTTATTATGTTTATTGGTAATTTACAGGATCTGGATGACTGTCTGCTGCATCCGCTGATTGCGACCGTATTACGTGATTTTGTTGCCACGAATGCCGATGTATTGGCACTGCCGAAAGGCAAAACCGATCTGACGGTGCCGGCGCAATTTGCACCCGCAGAATTGCCGAAAGACCCGCTGTTTATGATTGTATCGATGGATACCTCACAACTGGTCATCGAACGTCGTCCTGAGTTCCATGATACTTACCTCGACATTCAGTTGTTATTGTCGGGCGAAGAGTGGATTGGCTGTGGGCCACATGCGATTACGTTGGATCGCAGTGATAATCCACATCCTGATCTTTATTTTATGGATGAGCCCGCAACCAGCTATATTGGTTTGCAGCCTGGCGATTTTGTCGTGATTGGGCCGGGTGAATTACATACCCCGTTATGCACCCTGACTGAACCGGGTGAGCTGCGTAAGATCGTGTTTAAGGTACATAAAGCGTTGTTATCCCCATCGGTGTGACCTTTAGGAGGCGGTATGCCTGCGTTTCAACTGATTATTGGCAATAAAAATTATTCATCCTGGTCGCTGCGGCCGTGGTTATTGTTGCGTAAATTAAGCGTTAGCTTCGAAGAAACTCAGGTCTTACTGCAAACGGAAGACTTTAAACAGCAAGTCATGCGTTTTTCCCCGGTCGGCAAAGTGCCGGTGTTGTTGGATGGCGATCTGGCGATCTGGGATTCGCTGGCGATTGCCGAATATCTGGCCGAGCAATTTCCACAGGCATGGCCGCGTGATCCGGCGGCACGTGCGTTTGCCCGCTCGATCAGTGCGGAAATGCATTCTGGTTTTATGGGCCTGCGTAGCCAGATGCCGATGAATTGCCGTGCGACCGGGCGTGAAGTCACGGGGAATGAGGCATTAGCGCAGGATATCGAGCGCATTCAGGCGATCTGGACGGAATGCCGCTTGCGTTATGGCGAGTCGGGACCATGGTTATTTGGCGAATTCACCATTGCCGATGCGATGTTTGCGCCAGTGGTGTTCCGCTTTAATACCTATGGTGTCGATTGTCAGGGTTTTGCGGCCGAGTATATGCAAACGGTATTGCATGATGCCGATGTGCAAGCTTGGTTACATGCCGCCCAGCAGGAACAGGCCACCATCATGAGTTATGAGATTGGGCTGACTGCGCAGTAACGGATTATTCGGGATAAAAAAAGCGCCTTGCGGCGCTTTTTGTTTTTGGCGGGCATTACGCCTGCAAGGCTTGGTTCAGGTCGTCCAAAATATCTTCAATCGCTTCAATACCCACCGACAGACGGATCATTTCGGGTTTCACACCGGCTTTGGCTTGTTCTTCCTCGGTCATCTGACGATGCGTGGTGGAAGCGGGGTGGCAGGCCAATGATTTCGCATCACCGATATTCACCAGACGTTTAAAGATTTTCAGCGCATCGTAGAAACGCACTCCGGCTTCATAGCCCTCTTTCAAACCAAAAGAGAGGATGGCGGATGGGGTACCGTTCATGTATTTCTGTGCCAGTGCATGATGTGGATGATCCGGCAAACCGGCGTAACTCACCCACGCCACTTTGTCATGGCTTTGCAGATATTCCGCCACTTTACGGGCATTTTCTACATGACGTTCCATGCGCAGTGACAGTGTTTCTAAGCCTTGCAGCAGCAGGAAGGCATTCATTGGGGATAGTGTAGAACCGGTGTTGCGCAATGGTACTGTACGCGCACGGGCAATAAAGGCCGCCGGACCGAAGGCTTCGTTATACACCACGCCGTGGTAAGCGGCTTCTGGCTGGCTGAATTGCGGGAAACGTTCCGCATGGTCAGCCCATGGGAATTTACCGGAATCGACGATCACGCCACCCAATGAGTTACCGTGACCACCCACATATTTGGTGATGGAGTGCACAACAATGTCGGCACCGAATTGGATTGGTTTACACAATACCGGTGAAGCGACGGTGTTATCGACTACCAGTGGTACGCCTTGGGCATGTGCAACACGGGCTAAGCCTTCCAGATCGACAATGTTACCGGCTGGGTTGCCGATACTTTCACAATATACGGCTTTGGTTTTGTCATCAATCAGCTCGGCAATCGCCTCTGGCGAATCATCCCGCGCAAAACGCACTTCCACCCCAAAACTTGGCAGCATGTGCGCGAACAGGGTGTAGGTGCCGCCATACAGCTGCGGTGTGGAGACGATGTTATCGCCCACACGAGTCAGCGTTTGCAGTGCATAGTTGATGGCGGCACTGCCGGCCGATGTCACTAAACCCGCGATCCCGCCTTCCAGTGCGGCCAGACGTTTTTCCAGAATGTCGTTGGTCGGATTCATGATCCGGGTATAGATATTGCCCGGCACATCTAAGTTAAACAGATCTGCGCCATGTTGCGCGTTATCGAATTCGTAAGCGACGGTTTGATAAATCGGTACCGCGACTGCTTTGGTAGTGGGGTCATTTTGGAAGCCATGGTGCAGCGCCAGTGTTGCGTCTTTCATGAGAGGTCGTCCTTGTCGCAAGAGAATGAAATGGCGTTCAATCTAACTGCTGCGATTCGGCGCTGTAAAGGCATCAATGCGAGAAATGTTATCTGAATTAGTTCGAAAGCCAGCGACAGGTTCTGCAGATGTGCATTGTTGCTGTCGCTGGTTCAGTCGATTAAATTTTAATCACTACCCGGCCGGTGATCTGACCATCCATGATTTTAGCTGCAGCTTCTGGCGCTTCTTCCAGAATGATCTCTTCACAGGCTTGATCATAGAAACTGGCTGGTAACAGTTGTGCCAGTTGTTGCCAGGCTTGTTGACGACGTTCAAACGGACACATCACCGAATCGACGCCTTGCAGTCGCACGTTGCGCAAAATAAACGGCATCACGGTCGCCGGCAGATCGAAACCGCCCGCCAGACCACAGGCCGCTACGGCACCACCGTAATTCATCTGCGATAAGATTTTAGCCAGCACGGAGCTGCCGACGGTATCAACGGCACCAGCCCAGACTTGTTTGTCCAGCGCACGAATCGGGGTCAGTAATTCATCGCGGGTGATCACCTCTTTCGCACCCAATTGCAGTAATAATTCTCGATTTGCTTCGCGTCCGGTCGCGGCGATCACGCGGTAGCCTTTCGCGGCCAGTAAACTGACGGCCACACTGCCCACACCACCGCTGGCACCGGTGACTACAATGTCACCTTGTTCCGGCGTAATACCGGCTTCTTCCAACGCCATGACACACAACATGGCGGTCAGCCCGGCGGTGCCAATCTGCATGGCTTGCAGCGCGGTTAAACCAGTCGTTAATGGCACCAGCCAGTCAGCGTTAACACGCGCTTTTTCGGCCATCCCGCCCCAGTGGCCTTCGCCTACACCCCAACCGGTCAGCACGACCTCGTCACCGGCTTTGTAGCGAGCATCGGTTGACTCCAGCACCTGACCGGCGAAATCAATGCCGGGTACCATCGGCCATTGGCGCACGATTTTGCCTTTGCCGGTGATCGCGAGACCGTCTTTGTAGTTCAGCGAGGAGTATTTCACCGCGACTGTTACGTCACCGGCGGGGAGCTGGCTGTCATCCAACTGTTCAATCGAGGCAATGGTTTGTTTGTCTTGTTGTTGCAACAGTAAGGCTTTGAACATGTTTATCTCCTGATAACCGGCTCTTCTTCACTGGACGTCTGCTCGGGACTATTTTGGGGTATGAGCCTCTGCGGAATATGCCGGAAAATCAGTGTGGCCAGCATACTGAGACAACCGAC
>JAQUHG010000100.1 GCA_028683735.1 Tolumonas sp.
TCACACGTTCAGAATAACTGGCGATGGCAGGTTCCGATTTCAGAATAGCTTCGACCTTTTTTATCGCGGTTGGTTTCAGGTCAAGATTGAGTGGAAGATTATCAATAGAGGCAGTGTAACCTTTATGGTGGATCTGCAGATGACCAAGCATGCTGTCAGTGATGCCGCCGACCATAACTTGTTTAAATGAGCCAGCCGTAGCGACAAATAATAGTAAGGCGATCACGCCAACAGCGATCAAAATGGCGGTTAATAACGTCCGGCGGCGATATCGCATTAAATTTCGCGCGGAAAGTTTTAATAAAGCAATCATAGTGCACCACCTGTTACGGAGAGACGGCCATCTTCCAGAACAAAGGTCTGCTCTGCCTCCAACATGATTTTTGGATCATGCGTGGAAAACAGAAATGTCGTACCAAAGTCATCACGCATTTGCTTCATCAGATTAATAATGCGGTAGGCGGTATCGTGATCAAGATTGGCTGTTGGTTCATCGGCTAACACAAGTTTAGGTTCACCGACCAAGGCCCGAGCAACTGCAACACGCTGTTTTTGTCCGCCAGATATTTGATCTGGTTTTTTTTCTGCTTGCTCCACCATACCAACTGCGGCGAGTACCTGCATGACTCGTTCCCGTCGCTTTTCTGCGGGCCAGTTTCGTACCATTAACAGGGGATATTCGACATTTTCAAAAACAGTGAGGACGGGAATAAGGTTAAAATCCTGAAAGATAAAACCAATATTATCACCGCGAAATTTTGCTGCTTCAGTGCGGGAAAGTGTTGAAATTTGTGTGGCACAGACCTGTAACTCACCGCTACTGGGGTGATCCAGAGCACCAATTAAATTAAGTAGGGTTGATTTACCACTTCCAGAAGGGCCAACAATAGCAGCGAAGGCGCCCGCTTCAACCGAGAAGCTGATATTTTCCAATGCCATATTATCAATTTCACCAATACTGTAATTTTTTGATAGCTTCCTGGCTTGAATTAACACCATGGCAGGGCTCCCGATATCTTTTTATTGTTTAAATGTAATCGAAGAATTGTATAAAACATTCATTAGCAATTACGAATATAGTTATTATAGATAGGTAAGGCGGGAAATGTTAAAAATGGTCTGTGTGTTTTTGTATTTATTGATGTAGCTCTATAAGTTGAATGCTAGGTCAGATCAGTACAAAGAATTCGCGTATCCATCACAGGAGAGGATGCCAAACAGATTCTTCCTGGCTTTGTTTAACTTATTTATTACCCCACCGCCATTTGGGTGGTTCCCCTTTGAGCCAGCAAATTACTATCAAAATAACGCTTAGAATAACGGTGAAGATGACAAAACTGAGCTGGCCATATCGTGGTAACAGAGTAAGCGCCCCGATTGCCAGCAATACAAAAAATGCAGCAAATACCACTTTGCCTTGCCAGGTAACTGGCATGCCCCAGCCCCATCCATATCGCTTTGCTGGAAACCAGTAGTCAGTTGATTTGTTCATTACTCATTCTCTTGCTTGATACAAAACACATTGGCGTCTCAGATATGTGTTATTTTTGAGCATCACTATCTCAAAAATAATGAATTGAAATGAGCCAGATCGACATTCAAAAAACCATCGCTAGCTTTACTTCAATAGAGCAGGCACTGGATTATTTTGAGATTGGGTATGATACAAAATTCATAGATGAATATCGTATAGAATTAGTAAAACGTTTCAACGGCTACTTGATCTTAGAAAAGCCAACAGATTGGTTTGCATGTCGACGAGTCTTGAAAAATGCTTATTGTAAAATCCAGCGCGGAAGACTGGATAAAACCACTCGTTCCGCATGTCGGGGATGTACAACTTGTCAACGACGTTAGAGTTACAAAATGTAGGGCACTAAGTGTCCTACACTAAATTGCTGTTATATTAAGTGGCGGCGCGTAGAGCCGCCCCACATTATTAATTTGTGTTAGCTATCGCCTTTGGGAAAAAATTATTCTTCAGTAGCTTGTAGTTCACAACGGATTTTCATCAGAATTTCACCCGTCATATTTGCACCATGACCATCAACACCAATGCCCCAGAAGTTGTCTGCCGCAGAATGGTCATAGAGTTTGCGTTTGGTTAGCCTGAGCACCTTGGCCAATTCGGGGTGTTGTTCAAAACGAGCCCGAATGGCCTGCTCCATTACCGATACCTTGATGCTCTCCCAATCATCACGAATTTTAAAACGCCGTGTTTGTCCGATAGCCGCACAACGGAAAGGACTTTCACATGTTTTAATTTTCTGAATGATTTCTTCATCCGTAAATTTGGCTGCCTGGAAGAACTGTTCTGCAGAATGCCATGTAAACCCAGCCAAAGAAAAAGGGATAACGGCTAAATTGGAAAAAATATCTTCTTCAGTCATGAGTAACCTCAAACAATAGAATTCGTAACTAAGCTGATTCTAATTCTTCGCAAGTAAGTGGATAAATTGCTTAATGTAATAGATTAGCAACAAAATTTCATTGGACATCCCGTTATGCTTACCTATGATAGCTAACGCCGCGCTCTGCAGCAAATTTGTAATGCAGCAGATATTGATTGCGATCTAAATAGATAACAAATCTAAACATATCTTGTTGATGCTGAAAATTTAGAAATTATGTCTTTTTCAATTCCCTCTAAGTAATCATATCTCCTACGGTACATCGCTCTTTTTTTGGGAATGATTTCATCTAAAGGTTTTTTCTGTGGCGGGTTTAATTGAAATAAATGCTCATCTATTTCTACTGCTCCGAATTCATGCCATAGACTGTCATAATCAGAATGAAGCTTAAATTTTTGTTTTTTACTGTAGCGTTTGGCTTGAAATACATGTGCTGACTTTTTTACGGCTTGTATGTTATTTGCCTTAATTATCTTAGCAAGAATAATTACCAGCATAACAACGAATGATTTAGGTCGTAAGCCATGGAGTTCTTTTGTCATGGTTCTAATTATTTCTGGCGCATTTTCAATGGTTGGTGCTGGCCCTTGCACAGCACCAATGACCAATGTCAAATCTTTTATATTTCCAGCCAGTGAAAATGCACAGCTGTAAAGTCTAATACCTTGTTCATTAATAATAGATATTGTTAATTCACCTTCTCTACGAAAGGTACCATCGTAACACAAGACAACATTATACTGGCTGATTGGGAGTCGACCTAAAGATACTCCATTTTCATTATATAATGCCATGATCTCATTTGGAAAAAGAATGCTAAGTAGATGATAATGCTCCTCTATCATTTGAGCTCTTTTTTTTGCATTTGCTGCTGCAAATCTATAAGGTCGTAAAGGTTTATCTAATAATTCCGGGTGATTCTCAGGCAGGCTTTTTAGTTGTGGCTCCTGAAATAAAAAATACATTCTCATTAATTCAGCGTGATATATAAAACTACGCAATAAAAATTTACACCGATTGAATATTTTCTTTGGCGAGTCGTTAGGATATAAGAAGATTGCCATATCCAATCCGGAATATCTTTCCATTTTTGCCAGTTTATTCCAACTTAATTTTTTATCCATAATCCTCTGTCCATGCAGAACTGTATAGATGCCTTATGCACAATTAATTTTTCAATCAATAATTAAAATATACTTACCTTTTCATGCCATGCTTGAGGTAAAGTCTATTCATGAGGAATATAATTACTCTGTAATATCAATTTTCTGTTTAGATATTATTAATAATTCATCAAGAAGAGAGTCGATATGTTTGAAAAGCGAATTCTGGTTATCGAAGATGATATGGACGCCGCCAATGTACTCGAAGCATATCTGATGAAAGATAAATTTCAGGTAGCTATTGCCAGTGATGGGTTAAGAGGGCTTGAAATGGCCGCGCAATGGCAGCCACACCTTATATTGTTAGACGTCATGTTACCCATGATGAATGGTCATGATGTGCTTTTCGCATTACGTCGTAAAAGTGATGTTTGAAGTGGCACACTGAATTTGGTCACTTCACTTTCAGCTTAGAATAAATACATGACGGCAAATATAACTTCAGAACTTCCTCGTTTGAGAACAATAGGGCTCTCACTCACTTTGTCATTCAAATAGGTATATCCAATGGTCAGATCAGTGCTCCAATTGGTTGTAATTTGGTGAGTCCAGTCGAGATATATAGATTGCCCATACATTCCACCAGAAGTGGAATATTCATGAAAACCTGAGTTAGCACTTTGGTTGGTTGTAACACCATAGACAGTGTTATTGTATCTATGGTCGCCAAATAATAAGTCTGTTTCGAAAGAAAAAGTATCAGATTGGTTCTGCCATAATCCTCCTTTTACCGCCGCTTTATAACGAATACCTTGGTCGTTATCCAGGGGTAGCGTCGCCATGGCTTCTGCTGCAAGCCAAGACGCCATTTGATAGCCCATTGTAAATGATGTAATCGTTGTTCCTTTTATTTTACCCATTCCTTTTAATTTTTCTGAACCATCTCTCCAGCTAGACTTTTGATCTGAACGACCTAGGTCATAACCCAATGTGTGTTCAAAATATAAACCGTTAGTTGCTTTTAGGTCATATCCCAACCCCTTTGTGGAGTCTAGGAAAAAAGGGCCCCGATTAAGGGTTATGATTGGCAGAAACGATAATGTCTGTTCATCTGAGCCACTGTAGCGAGGTGAATCAGTTATTGCAGTACCAATCGAAAAATTATTTTTAGGAGCATCCTCAGAATGGTCATTTGCATTCGCATTCACACTAAAAAAACTTCCACCAATAAATAGTGTTATTGTGCATATAATGTAATTTCGTTTGAACATAACAGCTCCTGCTGATAATTAAATGCCCCACTGTTTTTTGTTTTAGGTGGGAGCTTTGTATCATTCAGCATGATCATGCCCTTACAATATCAATTTCTTGTCTGGGAATTATTAAGAATCTATCAAGAAGATATATATGTTTGAAAAGCGAATTTTGGTTATCGAAGACGATATGGACGCAGCCAATGTGCTCGAAGCTTATCTGATGAAAGATAAATTTCAGGTAGCCATTGCCAGTGATGGGTTAAGAGGGCTTGAAATGGCCGCGCAATGGCAGCCACACCTCATCTTGTTAGACGTCATGTTACCCATGATGAATGGTCATGATGTGCTTTCCGCATTACGTCGTAAGAGTGATGTCCCGGTTATTATGGTCACCGCTATGGGCGACGAACCAGATAAAATTGGCGCATTGAAATATGGTGCTGATGACTATGTGGTTAAGCCGTATAACCCGAGAGAGGTCGTGGCACGCGTACAGGCTGTGTTGCGACGTTCATCAGGGCATCAGGTAGCACAAGACACACTTTGTTATGAGACGCTGACGTTGGATATGAGATCATTATCCGCCAGCGTGAATGACGCATCTGGGCAAACTATTTTTGTTGAGCTAACACCAACCGAGTTCAATTTGTTGGCCACATTACTCAAAGCGCCGACTAAAGCGTTTTCTCGTCAAGAACTGCTCGATGCCTGTTTGCCAGAAAGTAATGCGCTTGAACGAGTGGTTGATACGCACATTTATAATCTGAGAAAGAAACTTGAAAGCGTTGGGATCACCGGCGTTCTTCTCACTGTGCGTTCATTTGGTTATCGGTTCAAATAATAATGAAAGAAATAGAATCATCTTATTCACTCTGGCGTTGGATCTGTTTACGCATTTTGTCGTTGGCAATAGGGACTGTAGTTGTCATCGCCGCGTGTATGTGGCTGCGATTCACAATATGGACTTTCTGGGTTGTTGGGCATATGCCTAAAGCGGTTCAGCAAGAGTTTGCTCGCTTGCGTCAAAACCCTGAATTAGATCTGAATCGTTATCACCAGATCATTGATACGTATTTTGGTATCTCTTTTTCCGATCCGTCGATTGCCAGCACCGACTGGTTTGCTCTCATCATTCTTGTTCTGGTCGCTATTCCTTTCATTGTGCTTTTGGGGCTTTGGGTTGCTCGACCTCTCTCGCGACAATTCACTCAAATTGCAGTCGCTGCTCGGGCAGTATCACAGCGGCAATTTTATGCCCACGCCGGATTAGAACCAGAAGCGCCAATAGAATTAACTCGCTTAGCCCATGATTTTAATGCCATGACCCGGCAGTTGGAAAATTATGAACGGGAATTGCGAGCATCTAATGTGGCCATGGCGCACGAGCTCCGTTCTCCGCTTACTGCAGCCATTGGGCGGCTTCAGGGAATGATGGATGGTGTCTTCGATGCGGATGAAAAACAACTGCAACTAGTCATGAAACAATTAGCGCACCTTAATCGGCTGATTGATGATCTTCACCTACTCTCGCTGGCGAATGCTGGTCAGCTTACACTTGATAAAACACGTATTAATATAAGTGATTTGATTCGAGACAGAATTAGCTGGATGAAACCTCTAACGGAAGAAGAAGGTTTCGTTATTCATTTTACGCAGCAAGATTCATATTTCTGCACAGCCGACCCATATCGATTAGGACAGGTTTTTTCAATTTTGATGGAAAATGCCCTGCGTTATGCAGTTGAAGGACATTTACTGAATATCAAGATCACGCAGCATCAGGATCAACTTCAGATTGAATTCCAAGATCAGGGGCCTGGTGTGGCGGATGAATTTTTACCTCATATTTTCGAGCGTTTTTCCAGAGCAGAAACCTCAAGAGCAAGGCATTTTGGTGGTAGTGGTCTGGGCTTATCGATTGCCAAAGCCATTTGTGAAGCACACGGTGGAACCATAGAGGCATTTAAATTGCCGAACGCAGGCATGCGGTTTCTAATATTATTACCGATTAACTGAATTTATCTATCTTGACCATTTCTTGATAATTTCTAAAACGAATCTCGATATGACGCTTTGATACTAGTGATATTCGTTCATTAGAGATAATCCGTTATGTGTCATTCTAATATTACTCAATTCATAATCAGAAATAGTCTGATTTTGCTAGGTACGTTGTTTTTACTCGCGGGATGTGGAGATAACAAAAACACGGCTACAGAGCAACCACTTCGGCCCGTCAAAACCATCGAAGTCGCTTTTCAGAGTAGCAACAATAGTATTGTTCAAACAGGGGAGATCCGTCCGCGCACTGAAACTACGCTCGGGTTTCGTTTGGATGGTCGAGTTCTAACTCGTTCGGTAGATATTGGTTCAAGAGTCAAATCTGGGGATATTATCGCGACGATTGATCCTCGAGACAGTGAAAACCAATTACAAAATGCACAGTCGGAATTAGCCAGTGCCATCTCAGCGGAGCGGTTGGCTAAAAGCAATTTGACCCGCATGAAAACATTAGCACCGGGCAGGGCTATCGCACCTGTCGAACTGGATCAGGCTCAGTCCAATTGGGAATCTGCAGTTTCTCGTCGGGAAAGTGCCCAGACTGCGGTAAAAAGTGCAAAAGAACGACTGAGTTTTACCCGCCTGACGGCAGCAGAATCTGGTGTGATCACCACAGTGAATGCAAATCCAGGGCAAGTCGTCAGTACCGGACAAGAGGTGGTGAAAATAGCGGCACTCGCTGAACGGGATGCAGTATTTGATGTGCCCGCGCGGCTATTGAATCAGCAGAATGTAGATCCAGTAGTAACTGTTTCACTGTTATCGGATCCATCACTAAAAACGATTGGGCATATCCGTGATATCAGCCCGCAAGCGGATGCAGTTACCCGTACATTTCGGGTTCGGATCGCATTAGACAACCCGCCGGATGCGTTTATTTTTGGCACAACCGTTTTGGGAACAGTTCAATTACCCGATCTTCCCAATATCATCATACCCGCATCTGCATTGACCTCTGTTGGCAATAAACCGGCTGTTTATGTGGTTGATCCATCTTCATTAGTTCTGCAATTAAAACCCATCACCGTGGCTCGTTATACCGAAACAGATATCTTTGTCTCTGAAGGGCTAGTCTCTGGTGATCATGTCGTGGTTGCTGGTGTTAATAAACTGCGTCCTGGCACAAAAGTAGTAATGGATGAGGAGTCTCACTCATGAATCAACAGACTAATCGTCCGGCAAAATCTCGCTTTAA
This sequence comes from Tolumonas sp., assembly GCA_028683735.1. Taxonomy (GTDB): domain Bacteria; phylum Pseudomonadota; class Gammaproteobacteria; order Enterobacterales; family Aeromonadaceae; genus Tolumonas. The sequence continues at coordinate 8,027 of JAQUHG010000100.1, forward strand.
TTTGTCATCGTGGGCGCTGGCTAATCAGCAATTAGTATCATTTTTTATGGTGATTATTATTGTTGCTGGGATCATGAGTTATGCGCGTTTACCTCGGAATGAAGACCCGGCATTCACGATTAAAACGGCCGTCGTTTCTGCTGCGTGGCCTGGCGCAACCACAAGCGATACAGTCAACCTTGTGACCAATACGCTGGAGAAAAAACTGCAGGAAACACCGTATCTGGACTATATCGAAAGTTATACCCGTGCTGGTGAGTCTGTTATTTTTGTTAATTTACGGGATGATGTGCCACCGGCATCCGTACCTCAAATCTGGTACACCATTCGGAAAAAAATGCATGATATTTCAACGTCCTTGCCGGAAGGGGTCAGCACACCAGCCGTAAATGATGAATTTGATGATACTTTCGGTACGATTTATGGATTTACCAGCGACGGTTTTTCAGCAAGGGAATTGCGCGATAAAGTCGATGATATTCGCGCTGAACTGCTGACAATCCCGGATGTGGGGAAAATTGACGTTTTAGGCGCTGAAGAAGAACAAATTGTTATCTCATTCTCCCCGAATAAACTGGCTGGGTTAGGCATAGATACACAACAAGTGATTACATCAATCAAAGCCCAGAACACAGTGACACCGACGGGAATCGTTCGTACTGATAATGAAAAAATCGCATTGCGAGTTAGTGGGGCCTTCGTTTCTGAGCAGAGTATTCGTGATATTACGCTGCATATCGGAAATAGATTTATACCACTCAGCGAAATTGCCACCATTTCTCGTAACACAGCAGAACCCCCCGTACCTATATTTAAGGTGAACGGCGAAAAAGCACTGGGTCTGGCTATTTCAATGGCACCGACCGGAAATATGCTGAATTTTGGTCAGGCGATCAAAAGCAAAATGGCATCTATCTCCGCCAAACTACCGTATGGCATTGATGTGATTAAAGTCGCCGATCAGTCTGCTGTTGTGAAAGAGGCTGTGGGTGGTTTTGTGCGAGTGCTGATGGAGGCTGTTGCTATTGTATTGGCAGTCTCTTTTGTCTCATTGGGTTCACGGGCAGGTTTAGTTGTCGCAGCATCCATTCCGATTGTTTTAGCCATGACGTTCTTGGGCATGGAAATCGCTGGTATTGGCCTGCAGCGCATTTCTTTGGGGGCGCTGATCATTGCCTTAGGTTTACTCGTTGATGATGCCATGATCACTGTCGAGGCCATGATCTCGCGATTGGAGGAAGGTTGGGACAGAAAACGTGCTGCGGCATGGGCTTACGAAAGTACGGCATTTCCGATGCTAACCGGAACACTTGTTATGATTGCTGGATTCATACCGGTTGGTTTTGCATCATCCAGCGCGGGCGAATACTGTTTCTCTCTCTTTGTCGTCGTATTGATTGCACTCATCAGCTCATGGATTGTTGCTGTTTTGTTTTCGCCTCTTCTCGGTGTCTGGTTACTGCCTGTTATTCAGAATTTACATCACAGTGAGCCAGGGCGAATCGCACGTTTTTATGCAAAGACACTACAGCATGTGCTTAAAAATCGAAAACTGACATTATTAGTGGCTTTTTTGGCTCTTATACTTTCTCTGGTTGGTGCCTCACGTTTGGAAGGTGAGTTTTTCCCTTCATCAGATCGACCTGAATTGCTGATTAGTCTGAATTTACCGCAAAATGCAGTACAAAATGCAACGCATGAGCAGGTTATGCGATTAGAAAAAATCCTTAAATCGGATGTCAATGTTGACCATTTCTCGACATATGTTGGTTCAGGGGCGGTTCGTTTCTATTTACCGATGGATGTGTTACTGCAACATGAAAACATTGCACAGTTGGTTGTCGTAGCAAAAGGGTTGAAAGAACGAGATCTACTGAGAGAAAAATTAAATCATCTGATGGAAACCCAATTCAGTGACCTTGTCTCGCGCGTATCGCCCTTGGAGTTAGGCCCTCCGGTCGGCTGGCCGTTGAAATATCGCATCTCGGGTCCAGATGTGACAAAGGTGAGAGAGTTCTCACTTAAGCTGGCAAATCTGGTGGCTAAAAACCCAGATACACGAGATATCAATCTTACCGCGGGTGAACCGGAGCGGGCTGTTAATGTCTCTGTTAACCAGACGGAAGCGCGTGCTGTTGGGCTTAGTTCTCAGGATGTTGCCAACGCCTTAGCAACGATTTTTTCCGGCACAACATTAACCACGATTCGTGATAATAACCGTTTGGTCGACGTCGTCGCTCAGGGGATGCAAAGAAACCGGCGTGATATTGATACTGTTGCTAATCTGCAACTTGCTACGGCCGATGGACGGACCGTACCTTTACGTCAGATTGCCACCGTTTCTTATGGTGTTGAACAACCGATTATATGGCGCCGGCAGAGAGAGGCATTTATCAGTGTCCAGA
>JAQUHG010000387.1 GCA_028683735.1 Tolumonas sp.
TATTTTGGTGTGGGGCAGTGAGACATCCCGACAGCAGGCAATACAAGATGGTTTTAAAACTGCTAAATCAAAAGCTGATTTTTTCTCTCAAGCTGATGTTGTTTCGTTACACCTGAGATTAAATGACGCAACACGCGAATGTGTTCGTTTTGATGATCTACAACTGATGAAACCAGATGCTCTGTTGGTGAACGTCAGTCGGGCTGAATTGATAGAAAAGTCCGCCTTACTACGTTCATTACAGACAGGGAAACCGGGTTTTGCTGCATTAGATGTTTTTGAAGCAGAACCGCTTGATGCAGAAACGGAACCGTTACTGACGATGCCAAACGTGCTTTGTTCGCCACATTTGGGCTATGTTGAGAAAAATAGTTATGCGCTTTATTTCAAAACCGCATTTGAAAATGTGATTAATTTTTTTAATGGTAATCCGCAAAATGTGCTCAATATTACTGAATGATAAATATTACTATTTCAATCAACGGAAGTTGGCGCCATAACAGGTTCTATTGATTACAGAATTTCTGGTTAAATCAAGAGATTCTGGGGCTAGCGCATTTTGCTCATAACGTACTATAGTGATTTTATGAAAAATATATCTCATGCGCCGCCACATAATTTCACTGACTTACTGTTAGATGCAGTCTGTGTTGTTGATCGGGATGGTTATTTCCTTTTCGTCAGTGCAGCCAGTGAACAAATTTTTGGTTATAAACCAGAAGAGATGATTGGCAAAGCCATGATCGAGTTTGTGCACCCGGGAGATAAGGAAAAAACACTCAATACCGTCAATGAAATTATGAACGGTGAATTAAAACCTTACTTTGAAAATCGCTATGTGCGTAAAGATGGAAAAACAGCTCACATCATGTGGTCTGCTCGCTGGTCAGAGTCAGAACAAGTCAGGGTTGCAGTCGCGCGTGATGTAACAGAGCGCAAACGTGCTGAATCCATGCAGGCCGCAGTCTATGCGATTTCAGAGGCCGCCAATACCCCTGGAGACTTAACGGCGTTGTTTCAGCGTATTCATGAAATAGTCGATGAGCTGCTACTAGCCACTAATTTTATTGTCGCACTCTACGACGCACAAAATGACAAGCTCCATTATCCTTACTATGCCCATCCAGAGAGTATTATTTCGACACCGAAAGCACAGATATTACACGCATTAACTTCAACAATAATTCACACGAGCCAAAGCTTGTTGCTCACACCAGAAAATGCACTGTCTGTGTTATCACAGTTAAATATTAACGCCAACTTGGACGAGCTAAACTGGCTTGGCGCGCCATTAAGATCAGCCGATGATTTGATTGGAGCACTGATTGTATTAAGTTCAACAGACGACGCCAGTTTTACCGAACAAGACAGAGAATTACTGCAGTTTATTGCTATTCAGGTAGCGGCGGCAGTTGAACGCAAAAGAATGCATGCCCGCTTAGAACACATGGCCCGTCACGATCAGCTGACTAATTTACCGAACCGGGCACTGTTTTTGGATCGCCTACAAACAGCCTTAGCCAGAGCACATCGAGGGCGTTCTCAACTGGCCATCTTGTATCTTGATTTAGATAAATTCAAACAAGTCAACGATACCTATGGCCATATCACCGGAGACCATTTATTACAGGAAGTGGCTCGTCGTTTAACCAACTGCATTCGTGAATCTGACACAGTAGGTCGTTTAGGTGGGGATGAATTTATCGTTCTACTTGATGAAATAGCGCAACGTGAAGATACCGACCTTATCAAAGCAAAAATCGTCAGGACGCTATCTGAACCTTATCAACTCGCGAAAACAACGCTGCAAATCACCCCCAGCATCGGTGTGGCGGTGTATCCCGAAAACGGCACTGACAGTAATGAATTGATCCGTTATGCCGATGATGCCATGTATCAAGCCAAACGAATTCGCTCTTAACCCGAGCACTATTATTTTTCCTCACTATTCAGTCGCCTCCCGAGCAATCTTGTTTGTATTGCGTATTAAATTTCAATCATCAAATGATAATAAGAATTATACTTAATATGTTTATGCTCGTTCTCTAAGGAGAAATGATATGGCAACTCTGTCGCTTGGTTTGCAGTCCGTTAAAGTCATTGCACTGGCAGTCGCAGACCAAAAAAGAGCGGAACAGTTTTACGGAGAAACACTCGGTCTTCCACCCGCTTATGAAGCGAACGTTTTAGTTGGCTTTTCACTGGGGCAAACTATCTTGATGTTGAAAAACATCAACGATAACTGGTATGGCATCCCCACAGCAGAGCCTAACCCCAGGATCACGTTTGCCTGTGATTACGCACCTGATACAGAAGCATTCCTGCAATCACGTGGGGTCACGATCGCCGACCCGGTAGAAGTATATGATTCCAGCTTCTATGTCGGCAGCTTTCTGGATAGTGAAGGTAATAAGCTCTGGTTCTGTTCCGCTCTGGAACGCTAATTAATCGTTTATTTTCCAGTGCCAACTCGTTCCCATCGATACCGGTGGGAACCCGCGCACTAATG
>JAQUHG010000101.1 GCA_028683735.1 Tolumonas sp.
CTGTGAAAATCACGGTGCATGACCACTTGTGGCTGTTGCAGATTATTGGCTGTCAGTAAGGCAAAGGTTTCCGCCAATAACTCTTTTTCTGCCACGGAAAGAGTGAGTTGTAAGTGTTTTTCTAACAGCCATTCTGGAAAAATGCTGTTTTCCCGCGCCATAAACTCAGCATCAAAAACAGGCAGCTCAAGCTTGATGTTGGTTAGCTGTGGTAACAACAGCAACGCTTTTCCATACCATGCAGAAACTGACTCATCATTGAGACGAGATAACAATGCGTCATCGCCTAAATCAGAAACACACAAGAAACCTTGTTCCAAGTCGGAATGATGCACGACTGGTGCTGCGATGTTTGTGCGCTGTAAAGCTTGTGCGTTATCGATGAACTCACGATTTTTTTCCGTTTCCGGCGGTGCATCCACCCAAATCCGATTGGCGGCGCGATAATATTTACGAAAACTGGCATCACCAGAAATCAGACGTAAAGTTAAGTCAGGATTTTGTTCAATTTGTTGTGCCCATCGCTGTAGTTGGGCATGGCGTTGCGTCATCATGCTGGCAGGCTCTTACTCGGTGTTAGCCGTTATCGGAATAATGCTTTATCATAGCCCGCTACCATAAAAGAATGACCGTGAAAGCACAACCGCCGAAAGGCTCCAAGTGCTTCGTCAGTTGCCAGGGGATCTGATTACCAATGGTGTTTCGCATCAACGCTATTACTGTGGCACTTTTTTCTGTTTCTGCCGGCTTTGCATTCGTACCGCATCCAAGCCAGGCGGCAGCTAACAGTGTTAATGTACCGCCAAATCTCCGCGCCGGTGTTTTCGATGAACGTTGCTACAGCGATGTTCCACCCGCAACGACAACCGAATACAGCCGAACCACGCCGGTTGAAGTCTCTGCTGATCAATTGAATGCAACACAAAATGGTAAAGCAATCTATCAAGGTGGTGTGCAGGTCAATCAGGGCAATAAATATTTCAGTTCCGATTATACCGAGCTGGATCAAGTCAGTCGCCAAGTCATGGCGCATGGCAATATTTTCTATCGCGACGGTCAGGTAACGCTTAAAAGTCCGGATCAGCTGACAACAAATTTAAATACTAAAGAATCACAGATTGATAATGCCACCTATCAACTGCACGGCTCCCCTGCGCGCGGTGAAGCGGAAAATATTCATCTGGATAATCAGAAAAAAGAACTGACGCTGAATAAAGCACGTTTTACAACTTGTCCAGTAGGGCAAGAAAGCTGGTGGCTGAGTGCCAGCGAAGTGAACGTCAATCAAGAAGAAGTATTTGGTGAGGCATGGAATGCTACGCTGTGGCTAAAAAGCGTACCGGTATTTTATACGCCTTACATTACCTTCCCGGTAAAAGATCAACGTAAATCAGGTCTGCTGTATCCGACATTTACCAATAGTTCCAGTAATGGCTTTGACGTCAGTACTCCTTATTATTGGAATATTGCACCGAATTACGACATGACGCTGACACCTCGTATCATGTCAAACCGTGGCACCATGGAACAGATCGAATACCGCTATATGCCAGAACCCGAGCAAAGCGGCACGATTTATACCGAATACATGGCTAACGATCGCAAAGTTAGTAGTGACGAATTAAATCCACGCTGGTTGGCAAATATCCGGCATAGTTCCCGTTTTCAAAACGGTGATTTGCGCTGGAATCTTGATTACAGCCGAGTTGATGCCAATGACTACAACTATTTCAACGAATTACATCCACCTGTTGGTCAAATTGTTGATAACCAGTTATTGCAATCAACTACGGCCGGTTATTACCAAAAAGACTGGAATCTGACCACCGAAGTGCGTGATTACCAGATCTTGCTGCCTAACACGCCAGCACCGCATCAGTTGTTACCGCAGGTAAGCTACAACCAGTATTACACTGCTGATAAATACAGTTTTAGCTTTAATTCTGAAGCCTCTAATTTCGGAAACAATTCGGAACAATATAAAGCCTACACCGGACAACGGCTGCATGCTGAGCCCGCTATTTCAGTGCCGATATTACAAGCACCGGGTTATTCACTGGAAGCCGAGGGCAAATTGATGGCGACGTATTATCAGCAGGATATTCCTGATGATATGTCATCGTATTACAGCAATACTTTAGGCCTGAATAACCTAGCCTCAAGTGTCAATCGGACATTACCAGAGGCCCGTGTGCATGGTGGCATGAGCTTCGATCGTAAGACTTCGTATAATGATCAGCCGTTTACCCAGACATTAGAACCCGAAGTTCAGTATTTATACATTCCATATAAAAATCAGAACAATATCGGTCTCTATGACACCACCAACATGCAGTCTGATTATTACAATCTGTTCAGTGATCGCCGTTTTGCCGGTTTAGACCGGATCAGTGATGCCAACCGGGTGAGCTACGGTGCAACAACTCGTCTGTTTGATAGCGAAAACACCGAACGTCTGCGTTTTACGCTGGGTCAGTCTTATGACTTGGTTGCACCACAGGTCACATTGTTACCAAACGATGCCAAGCAAACCAACTCTCGCTCATTACTATCCGTGCGTGCAGATGCCCACCCAACTGATGACTGGTATACGCATACCGGAGTGGAATACAACACCCAAACCAAAAAAGTGTCGTCGGGAAATGGGGCGGTCGAATATCAGCAGCAAAAATATACGACCCAATTAAACTATCGTTTTGTCAGCAAAGAAAATTTCGTGGTTGATACCTCCGATAATCGCCGCGATATCAGTCAAGCTGGAGCGGTTGTGAAATTACCAATTAACCGTGATTGGCAATTAATTGGTGCCCATTATCGTGATACTCAAACAGGTCAGAATATCGATAATCTGTTAGGTGCTCGTTATGATTCTTGTTGCTGGGCTGTAAATTTCACCTTTGAACGGCATAATGCACCGGATAACACCACACTAACGGCTAAACCGGAAACCTCATACGGTTTGCAATTCGAGTTTAAAGGACTGGGCAGTGTCGGCAACGGACCGAAATACAATCTGAATACCCGATTATTACCTTATTCCCGACCATTTAACCTGAACGATTAAGCAAGGTATCTTTCATGCAGTTAAAACAACTTTCACCGAAATGGTTATTGGCTGGCGTGTTGTTCGCTCTGCCACTATGCGCTCAGGCTGTTACTCAATCACTCGATAACGTGATTGCGATTGTGAATAAAGACGTAGTGTTGCAAAGCGAACTGGATCGATTGATACATAAAGTGCAAACCGATGCGGCCGAACAGCACCAGAGTTTGCCGCCCTATAGTCAATTGCATAAACAAGTTTTAGATCGTTTGATTGAAGACAGTCTGATCCTGCAACAAGCTGAGCGTCAAGGGTTACGGATCGGTGATACACAACTGGATCAGGCACTGGCTTCCGTTGCCGCAGAAAAAGGCCAGACCGTCGCTAGCATGCAAGCTCAGGCTGAACGCGAAGGTTTAACTCCAGCCGAGTTTCGGGAAACCGTACGTAAAGAGATGTTGATTTCGGAAGTTCGCCGCAATCAATTACGTCAGCGGATCAACATCACTGATCAGGAAGTCAAACAACTGGCTAAGCTGATCAGTGAACAAGGCAGTAAAGGGCAACGTTTTCATATTGAACACATATTGCTGAGTTTACCGTCTGATGCCGATCGGGCAGAACAACAACGCGTAGCCGAAAAAGCCAAGCAATTGTTACAACAACTGAAAAAAGGTGCTGATTTCCACCAGATTGCCGTTGCCGAAAGCTCAGATAATAAAGCATTAGACGGCGGAGACTGGGGCTGGATGACGGTAGAAGAAATGCCGTCATTGATGGCTGAAGCAGTTAATGGCGCCCACAAAGACCAATTTATTGGTCCATTACGTTCTGGTGCTGGTTTGCATATTATCCATGTTAAAGATGTGCAAGGACAACAAGCCATTGAACTACAGGAAGCCAATGCCCGTCATATTCTGATCAAAACCTCCGTCATCCTGAGTGATGAAAAAGCAGAACAGATGCTGAAAGGGTTCCTGCATGACATCCAATCCGGTAAGGCCTCTTTTGCAAAATTAGCCGAAAAATATTCTGACGACCCGGGTTCTGCCACTAAAGGCGGTGAATTGGGTTGGGCTAATCCGGATATGTATGTACCAGAATTCCGCGATATGGTGAAAAAATTACCGATTGGCCAATTTAGCCAACCATTTAAAACCATGCACGGCTGGCATATTGTTCAGGTCGAAGGGCGTCGTAGTTTAGCGAACACACCAGAAGCATTGGAAAACCGCGCGTATCAACTGATCTACAACCGTCGTTTTGCGGAAGAAGCACAAACCTGGATTGATGAACTGCGTGATGAAGCGTTTATCCAGATAATGGACGGGAGCAATAACTGATGAATTTGATCCCCCGTATTGTCATTACACCGGGTGAACCGGCAGGTATTGGCCCTGACTTAGTGCTGAGCTTAACCGAACAAGCCTGGCCGGTTGAATTGGTGATTGTGGCAGATCCTGCACTGTTGCAACAGCGAGCGGAAACGTTAGGAAAACAGATTAATATTCAGCCATACGATGCACATCGACCTGCACAAGCGCAGCCTCAAGGCGTATTAACGGTATGTCCTGTTTCTGTTTCTCTTTCTGTTCCGGTCACAGCCGGACAGCTGGATAAACGTAATGGCGATTACGTGTTGGCTACCTTACAACGGGCTGCCGATGGCTGTCTGAAGGGGGAATTTGCTGCCTTGGTGACCGGCCCAGTACATAAAGGTGTCATCAATGAAGCCGGTGTGCCATTTAGTGGGCATACCGAGTTTTTTGCTGAACAAGCAGGTGTTGAACAGGTTGTTATGATGCTGGCCACCGACGGATTGCGAGTTGCACTGGCGACAACACACCTCCCCTTGCGTGATGTTGCCGATGCCATCACTACGGCAAGCTTAACGCGAACCATTGAGATACTGCAGCATGATCTGCAGACACAATTTGGTATCACTACACCGCATATTCTGGTCTGTGGCCTAAACCCTCATGCCGGTGAAGGCGGCCATATGGGACGTGAAGAGATCGATGTCATCGAACCAGTCTTGGCGGCATTAAGAAGCCAAGGATACTCTCTGGAAGGTCCACTTCCTGCTGACACCCTGTTCCAGGACAAATATTTGCAACGCGCTGATGCCGTATTAGCCATGTATCACGATCAAGGCTTACCTGTTCTCAAATACAAAGGATTTGGCCGTGCCGTCAATATCACACTGGGGTTGCCGTTTATTCGCACCTCAGTCGATCACGGTACTGCACTCGAATTAGCTGGCAGCGGTAAAAGCCATAATGGCAGCCTGCTAACCGCATTACATCAAGCGATCTTAATGGTATCTCATAAACAATGATTAACGACAATGTTCACCTCGGTCACCGCGCACGTAAACGTTTTGGCCAAAACTTCCTGCACGATCAATACACGATTGATGCGATTGTCTCGGCAATAGCGCCACGTCAGAACGACGTGTTAGTTGAAATTGGTCCCGGTCTTGGCGCGTTAACTGAACCTGTTTGTGATCAGGTTGATAAAATGCATGTCGTTGAACTCGACCGTGACTTAGCCGCCCGTCTGCGCGAGCATCCACGTCTGAAAGATAAATTGATCGTGCATGAAGCGGATGCAATGAAGTTTGATTTCGACGAACTGGCACAACCCGGCCGCCCGTTGCGGATCTTCGGCAATCTGCCTTACAACATTTCCACACCGCTGATTTTTCATCTGCTGGAAAAATCTCAGCATATTACGGACATGTATTTCATGCTGCAAAAAGAGGTGGTGGAACGTCTGGCTGCGGGTCCAAACAGCAAAGACTATGGTCGTTTGACAGTGATGACCCAATATTACTGCCAAGTGTCACCGGTGTTAGAAGTAGGTCCACACGCGTTTAAACCGGCGCCGAAAGTCAACTCGGCGGTGGTACGTCTGGCACCTTGGCAAAAACGTCCTTATGAAGCACTTGATGTTGCTGATTTACAACGCGTGTGCCAGGAAGGTTTTGGTCAACGCCGTAAAACTATCCGTAACAGCTTCCGGAGTTTCATCACGGCAGAACAGTTGGAAGAGATCAACATTGATCCAAACTTGCGCCCAGAAAACTTGACGTTGGCGCAATTTGTCAGTATTGCTAACTGGCTGACTACTCATCGCTAAGGATGCATTATGCCGGGCATACAAATCACACCGCGTCCCTTTTATCTTGCTGAACAATCAGATCCAGATGATGCGCTGTATGCCTTTGGTTATGAAATCACTATTCATAACCAATCAGGTGAAGATGTGCAGTTGATGGATCGTCACTGGCTGATCAATGATGCCAATGGTCAGCAAACAGAAGTGCAAGGACAAGGAGTGGTCGGGCAACAGCCAATTATAGCCGCAGGCCAATCTTATACCTATCAAAGCAACATACAGCTAAAAACGCCTTTTGGCTGTATGCGTGGTAGCTATACCTTTCAAAACAAATACAACGAACAGTTATTTGAAGTGAGTATTCCTCCTTTTGCGCTGGCAATTCCTCATCTCATCAACTGAATCATGTATTATCCCATCGATATGAGATAATTTCTTAAACCTGCTAAGTAGAGTGTTGAAGTATGGCAACCTATTTTGTTGGCGACGTCCAGGGCTGTTACGCTGAATTACAGCAATTACTGGATCTGGCACAATTTAATGCCCAGCAGGATGAACTGTGGCTGACGGGTGATCTCGTCGCCCGTGGTCCTCAGTCACTGGACGTATTACGTTTTGTGTACAGCTTGGGCGATCGAGCCACAACAGTATTAGGTAATCATGATTTGAACTTGCTGGCGGTCGCCGCCGGACATGCATTACCAAAGAAAAAAGACAAAACAGAAAACATTCTCACCGCACCGGATCGGCATGAATTAATACATTGGCTGCAAAACCGCCCCATTATGGCAGAGCACCCTACTTTACCTGTAATGATGACGCACGCCGGCTTATCCCCACAGTGGGATTTGGCAACCGCACGGCATTGTGCACGTGAAGTCGAAACATTGTTACGCAGTGATCAAGGTACCTGGCTGCTCGGCCATATGTATGGCGAAGAACCGTCACACTGGGACCCTCGCTTAACGGGTTTACCTCGCTGGCGTTACATCATCAATAGCTTTACCCGTATGCGCTTTTGCCGCGATGATGGTAGTTTAGAGTTTAAATGCAAAGAATCGCCTGCCGATAAACCAGCCCAGCTGGCGCCCTGGTTTGAGGTACGAAAAGCTGACGCCGATGAACCACATTTAGTATTTGGGCACTGGGCAGCGTTGATGGGAAAATGTCCGTTACCAAAGATCAAAGCATTGGACACCGGCTGTGTCTGGGGCAATCAATTAACATTATGGCGTTGGGAAGATAATGCCATGTTCAGTCTGAACTGCCCGGTTTACTCCAGCGGTGAATAAAAGAAGACCCGGATAACCGGGTCTTCTTTTATGTATTATTTTGTTTAAATACAGCGATCTAAAGTTTCAAACCGATAGTGATACGGGTTTTTCTCATCGGGATCGTGCAATTCTTCTGCCCGCAGCTGCCACTGATATTGTGAATAATCAGGAAACCAAGTATCAGCATCGGTGACTGGCAACTCGATATGCGTCAGATATAAGCGTTGCGCCAACGGTAGGGCTTCGCTGTATAACTGGCCACCACCGATAATCATCACTTCTGTCACCCCCTGCACCAATGCAAGTGCAGCATCTAGCGAGTTAACACTCTCCACCCCCTCAGCCTGCCAATCAGCACTCCGGCTGATCACCACATTGCGACGACCCGGTAATGGCCGCCCAATCGATTCAAAGGTCTTCCGCCCCATAATGACGGGTTTACCCAGAGTGACACTTTTGAAATGCCGTAAATCAGCCGGCAAATGCCAAGGCATCTGATTACCCCGGCCAATCACGCGATTTTCTGCCATCGCAACAATTAAAGAGATCAACATAGCGTTATACAATCGGCCTGTTTCGATAAATAAATAAAGAGGGTACTGCCAGCCCAAAACAAAGAGCAAACAAGATAAACAGTGTTTTCAAACCATTCTCGATACTGGCTTGCAATAACTTTTCTGTTACACCACCACTGTTCATGCTTAACACCGCAATAATGGTGTTAAACGCAAATTTACCGGGGATCATCGGAATAATGCTCGCAACAGTAAAAACAGGGCGAGGGGCTAACAAGCGACGAGATACATAAACAAAAATTAAGCCAATCAACGTAGTAGTAATAAAGGTTGCCCACTCAATCGGTATGCCAAAATGAATTTGCAACATTCGCAAACTATGCGCGAAAGCCCCGCCAGCAGCACAATATTTTAGCATCCGGGGCGGAACCGCAAAAATCATCGCAAAACCAACGGCTGGAATTGCGGACCAAAAAGCATCAAATACAATTGCCCGTAACAATTCCATTATGGATTCCATCCCCATACGCCGGTTAATTTCATTGCCAAAACAATTCCAGCAGTTGCACTTAATGTTAACAGTGTGGCCGTGCCCCAACGCGCAAGCCCCATATTAAAATAACCCTTAACCATATCAAATAAGGCATTTACTAACGGGAAGCCGGGCACCAGCAACAAGACACAGGCAGCCATCGCCAAATACGGTTGTTCGCTCCAGTGATACACGGTTGCCATGCTAGCGATTGAAGTCGCAATAAATGCCGTCGTAGCAAAATTAATTAATGGGCTGAAATGACGATGCGCAATTTCCTGACGAACAAACATACCCACGGCCGATGCAGTGCAGGTCGTAAAAAAGACTGGCCAATCTCCACCAAATAACAAACTGAATGCACCACATGATAAACCAATCATAAACACCACTAACCAGCGGTTATATCGGAATGGTTTAATCTCGGTTAAGTGTTTATTGACATCATCTGCTGTCGTCAGCAGACGCTTTTCACTCAGAATACAGATCCGCTGGATAGCACACAGAACATGCATGTTAATACCCAACTCATGTATACGCCGTGTCGTAGTAATACAAGAACCATGATTGAGTGTTGTTAAAACAACAGCACTCGGGGAAATCGCCATTTCCACACTTTCAACACCCAACGCAGCGCCAACACGACATGTCGTTTGTTCAATCAAACGGCTTTCAGCACCACATTGCGCCAGCATTTGTGCCGTTCTCACCAGCACCCGGGTTATCTTGGTTTGTTCTTCCCGGGACAACAGCACTCCTTGCTCCTGCATACCCTGATTCCTGCCTTTTATATTGCATAGTTAAATATAGACAGCACTAGTTATATCATTTTCTTATATCGCCACGAATTAGTTTTTACGCATGCGCAAGGTCAGTCACCATAGTAATGCGCCGGATCAAACTATTGATATGCTCCATCTGAATGCCAGCCTGATAAACCAGCCACGCATACCCATTAGCATTAAGGGAAAAACTGCTTTGTTCGGTCAAAGTATCTTGGATTTCCTTTTTATAACTAACCAATAGCTCCTGTCGTGATGGCGGTAACAAATCACTATGTCCGGCACAAAATTGAGATAACGCCTGTAGATCCAAACCCAATTCACGCCCAGCAAAACCCAATGAAAACAGATTTTGGATAACTAACGCACTGCGACTACTTTCCCAGCGAGTTTGGGCCAATAATTCCAGCAACAATAGACAACGGCTTTGCGCCGAAACTAATTCATCCAAAACATCACTGTGATGACGTAATACCTTAGATTCCAGTACAACCGATTTATGTAGTGCTTTTTGCCGCTGAATCGCTCGTTCAACACTTTTCAGCATTGCTCGGGTAGCTAATGGTTTTACCACATTTGGCGAAAGATGCGCTTGCCAGATCTTCCCCATGCGTTTTAATGATTCAGCTAACTGCCAACGCCATTCATTTCTGGCTCGCAAAGGTAACACTATCAGTGACACTAGCAGTGCAATGACACAACCCAACAAAATAGTGCCTGTACGCCATAGTGCTTCCTCGAACGATTGGCTACCACCATCCAACACCATGATCAGCGTAAAACCAGCCACCAGATAGGCATACCCCATTTTACTGGTTGCCCGATACGCGGTGCCCGCAATGCCCAGCATGGTCAAAATGGCAATCAGCCACGTGTTACTGGTGAGCAACAAAATAGCAATCGCGTAACAAGCACCTAAAACGGTTCCAATAATCCGTTGAATTGATTTTTCTAACGCCCCTCCCACTTGAGGTAACGTGAGCATAATGATCACGATAGTGACTGAGGTCCACGCAAAATGAGGAACGGGAAAGGCCGCATTGATCAGGTGAGCAATTAAAAGGGCGAGGCAGATTTTGATGACATGGATAATACGAATATGACGATAAATAAATATCTCAAAGGGTGATG
>JAQUHG010000102.1 GCA_028683735.1 Tolumonas sp.
CGGAACGCACCGTGCGCAGACGGGTGGTTCGGGCCTAAGTTCAGGAACATGTAATCTTCGCTGCTGGTGCCGCGTTTCATGCCCCATTCTTCAGGTTTAAATAACAACTGTTCTTGCGCTTCATCCTGACGCATTTCATCCAGCATGAACGGTTCAAATTCAGTCGCGCGGGCAGGATATTCCTTACGCAGCGGATGCCCTTTCCAGTTTTTCGGCATCAGAATGCGCGTCAGATGAGGATGCCCGTCAAAATGCACACCAAACATGTCCCAAACTTCCCGTTCATACCAGTTGGCATTCGGGAATTCGTCAATGATGGATGGCATCTTTAGATCTGCTTCCATCAGCGGTATTTTCAGGATCACATCGCTGTTTCGTTCTATCGATAAGAAGTGATAGAACATGGTGAATTCAGATGCAGGTAACCCATGACGGTGGGTACGCAGACGTTCATCGGTCGCATGCAAGTCATATAACATCACGAATGGTTTGGGCGCATGACGAAGATAACGAATAGCGTTTAGCAATATTTCGCGTTTGATCCAAACGACCGGAATACCCATCCGTGTATTTTGAACATGCAAAATGTCATGCGGAAAACGATGCAACAGTTCTTGTACGACGGGCGCATCTTGCAGATCACGGGTTTGCCATAACTGCATATCTGGATTGGTCGGAAATTGTTGTGTCAGCTTGATCATGATATGGCCCTTACAACTTATCCGGGGTTGGCAAATTCGTCACCGCGATCCGTTCTTCGCGTAGACGTTCTTTTTCGCAAGGCATTTGTGCACGATAAACACCTTGATCGCCAACGACCCATGACAGCGGACGACGTTCTTCACCAATCGATTTTTGCAGCAACATTAACGCTTGCAGGAATGCTTCCGGGCGAGGCGGGCAGCCAGGAATATAGACATCAACAGGCAGGAATTTATCGACGCCTTGCACGACCGAATAAATGTCATACATGCCACCTGAGTTGGCGCAAGCGCCCATACTGATCACCCATTTTGGTTCCAGTAACTGCTCATATAAACGCTGAATAACCGGCGCCATTTTGATGAATGGTGTGCCGGCAATAACCATAAAATCGGCCTGACGGGGTGAGGCACGAATAACTTCTGCCCCAAAACGAGCTACGTCGTGTACCGCGGTAAATGCGGTTGTCATTTCTACATAACAACAGGAAATACCGAAGTTATAGGGCCAGAGAGAGTTCTTCCGGCCCCAGTTCACGGTTGAATTCAGAACGTTTTCCAATTTGCCGAGCAAAATGCCGCGGCCAACTTCCTGCAAGGGATCATCCACCGTCTGTTTCTTTTCAGCCGGATAACGCTCGATCGGTGCATTCGGATCGATTCTGGTCAGGGTGTACTTCATGACAAGCCTCGCAGTTACTTGGATTGGTCAGTATTGTTAGATGGTGTTGGCTGGCGTTGTGGTGCCCAGTCGAGCGCGCCAATGCGCCACAAATAGACCAGTCCAACCAGCAACAGCACGATGAAGGTGGCAGCCTCGACAAAGCCAACCCAACCACTTTCACGTACCGAAACGGACCATGCGAACAGGAAAAGCGCTTCTACATCGAAGATCACAAAGAACATCGCGATCAGATAAAACTTTGCAGAAAAACGCAGACGAGCAGTGCCGACGGAATCGACACCTGATTCAAAAGGAGTATTTTTGCTTCGACCCTGAGCTCTGCCGCCCAGAAATGCGGCCAGACCAATCATAATGCTGCACAGGCCTATTGCAGCTAAAACATAAAATAAAAACGAGCCGTTATGAGCCAAACCAGCCATATGCCACCTCTGTTAACAACCACTCTGTAGCTTTAATTATCTGTAATGATGTGTAGTGAGAAGACGACCTGTCGCAGAATTTACAATATGAACGAGTCGGGCAGCCGGGTCATCATGATAATGGCGGGGTCGCTGGCTCTGCACATCTTGGATCTGAAGGCAGGTGCTGTTATCCACACGAGTTCCATTTCAGCCTAGTTAATCACAACAATACTAGCCAGACAGAATGTCAAAATCGTGAAGAAAAACAATTAAGCCTTATTCAGCATACACTTATTCTATTCCCTATGTTAAGGGAGTGTTTTGCAAAGGTGTATTTCAAAGCGTGGTTTGTGTGACCTTGGACAACAAATTTGTAACAACTAGCTAGAGGTAATCCTCAAATAAATCGTACGAGCAAAATAAGTGGTTACGTTTACATCCAGTCAATATAAGCACTTAGCCATTGGTCAATTTCTTGGTAGGTATCAAATGAATGTCTATTGCAAATTATATTCTATTGTAACGCAATGTAACTTAGCTTCTGACCCTGATAAATTCACTAAATTATAACAATTCGCACCTTCAAATCTGAAATGTGTAAGCGCTTTCATTGTTTTGCAGATAACAATTGCCATCCTTGAGTCTAGATAGCGGCACATCTGGCCAAAAGTGTTACCTAATTCCCGAAATTGAAGAAATTCGATGTAAACGATTTCATATTGCTGGGAAGATCACAAAAGACTAACAAGAAACTGAGTAATGTTATTGACGAACACACTCGATGACAAAACTGTTGTTGGGTATTTCCGTAAAAGTGCTTTGCAGCAAAAAAATAAAGACTGGAGAAAAACCGAATGAATAAGTTCTCTAAAATAGCTGTAATTGTAGCCGGCCTGACTATTGGTGCCGCAGCTCAAGCTGAAACTCTGTTAGGCTTTACGATTTATAAATACGATGACAACTTTATGTCAGTAGTTCGTAAGGGCATCGAAAAAGAAGGTGCTCAAAATAAAGATGTCAAACTGCTGATGAATGATTCGCAGAACGACCAGTCTAAACAGAACGACCAGATCGATGTATTGATTTCCAAAGGCGTGAAAGCGCTGGCTATCAACCTGGTTGACCCTGCCGCTGCTCCAGTAGTAATTGAGAAAGCGAAAGAAAACAACATTCCGATTGTGTTCTATAACAAAGAACCAACTAAAGAAGCACTGGCTAGCTACGACAAAGCTTATTATGTAGGTACTGATTCAAAAGAAGCCGGTATCATCCAAGGCGATATCATTGCTAAACAATGGAAAGCTCACCCAGAGTGGGATTTGAACAAAGATGGCGTGATTGACTATGTACTGCTGAAAGGCGAACCAGGTCATCCAGACGCTGAAGCACGTACTACTTATGTTGCTAAAACTCTGAATGAAAATCACAAGATCAAAACCAATGCTCTGAATATGGATACCGCCATGTGGGATACCGCACAGGCGAAAGACAAAACTGACGCATGGTTGTCTGGCCCTAATGGCGAGAAGATCGAAGTGGTCATCGCGAACAATGATGGTATGGCAATGGGTGCTGTAGAAGCACTGAAAGCACACGGCAATACTAAAATTCCAGTATTCGGTGTAGATGCACTGCCTGAAGCACTGGCGATGATTAAGGCTGGTTCAATGGCTGGTACCGTTCTGAACGATGCAAGCAACCAAGCTAAAGCAACGTTTGATCTGACCAAAAACCTGGCAGAAGGCAAACCAGCAGGTCAAGGTACTCACTGGAACATCGTCAACAAAGTGGTTCGTGTACCATACGTAGGCGTTGATAAAGCGAACATGGATCAATTCAAGTAATACAACAAACCCTTCAAAATAGACCTAATAAGAGGAGGTTTTCCTCCTCTTATTTCTTTATGGTTGTGGCAATATTATGGCTGATATCACAGTGAATCATTCTCAGGAATATCTGCTGGAAATGGCGGGTATTTGTAAAGAGTTTCCAGGTGTAAAAGCCTTGGATAATGTGAATCTTAAAATTCGTCCTCATTCTGTTCATGCCTTAATGGGTGAAAATGGTGCAGGTAAGTCAACATTATTAAAATGTTTGTTTGGTATTTATGAAAAAGATGCCGGAACAATCATTTTTCAAGGTAAAGAAATTAATTTCCACTCAGCCAAGGAAGCATTAGATAATGGTGTTTCAATGGTGCATCAGGAATTAAACCAGGTTAGGCAACGTTCCGTGATGGATAATATGTGGCTGGGTCGATATCCAACCAAAGGCATGTTTATCGATCATGATAAAATGTACCGTGACACTAAAAAAATATTTGAAGAATTGGGTATTGATATCGACCCGAAAGATAAAGTTGGCACTTTATCTGTTTCTCAAATGCAGATGATTGAAATTGCAAAAGCATTTTCTTATAACGCCAAAATTGTAATTATGGATGAGCCAACTTCTTCGTTGACGGAAAAAGAAGTTAATCATCTGTTCACCATTATTAGAAAATTAAAAGATCGTGGTTGTGGCATTGTTTATATCTCACACAAAATGGAAGAAATATTCCAATTGTGTGATGAAATTACGATCTTACGCGATGGACAATGGGTTGCTACTCAGTCGCTGGAAGGGCTGGATATGGACAAGATCATCGGCATGATGGTCGGTCGTGAATTAACCCAACGTTTTCCTCCTAAAGTAAACAGACCTAAAGAAGTAATTCTTGAAGTTGCAGGCCTGACTGCATTAAATCAGCCATCCATCAAGGATGTTTCTTTCCAACTGCGTAAAGGCGAAATTCTCGGTATTGCTGGTCTCGTCGGTGCTAAACGAACTGAAATTGTAGAAACCATTTTTGGTCTGCGTGACAAAGCTTCAGGTACCATTAAATTACATGGTAAAGAAGTTCAAAATACAGATGCGCATGATGCGATCCGTAATGGTTTTGCATTGGTGACTGAAGAACGTCGTTCGACGGGTATATATAGTCAGCTAGATATTGCCTTTAATTCATTGATTGCCAATATGGAACAATATAAAGGTTTTGGTGGTTTATTAGAAAATAAACGTATGAAAAGTGATACCCAATGGGTTATTGACTCCATGCGTGTTAAAACACCAAGCCAGAAAACATCAATAGGATCACTATCTGGTGGTAACCAACAAAAAGTTATTATTGGCCGCTGGTTATTAACTCAGCCGGAAATATTAATGCTGGACGAACCAACTCGCGGTATCGATGTTGGTGCAAAATTTGAAATATATCAACTGATGCTTGAACTCGCCAAAAAAGATAAAGGCATTATCATGATTTCATCTGAAATGCCGGAATTATTAGGTATCACAGACCGTATTCTGGTTATGAGTAATGGTCGTGTAGCGGGTATCGTTGAAACAGAAAAAACCGATCAGCAAGAAATTATGCGTTTGGCAGCTCTATATTTGTGATCCGAGGATGTTCAATATGAATGTATCAAAAACTTTAGACTACCTGAAAAATGGTGGCATTTATGTGGTTCTTTTTATTCTATTGATGATTATCATTGTTAAAGAACCATCATTTTTAAGCTTAAATAACTTTAGTAACATCCTTACCCAATCTTCTGTACGCGTTATTATCGCGTTAGGTGTGGCTGGTTTGATTGTTACGCAAGGTACTGACTTGTCAGCTGGTCGTCAGGTTGGTTTAGCGGCAATTGTAGCTGCAACCATGTTGCAGGCAATGACCAACGTTAATAAGGTATTTCCTTCCATCGGTGAAGTACCAATTCCTGTTGTTATCCTGATTGTCTGTGTAATTGGGGCATTTATTGGTTTTGTGAACGGTTTTATCATTGCAAAACTGAACGTTACGCCATTTATTACCACCTTGGGCACCATGATCATCGTGTACGGTGTGAATTCCCTGTATTACGATTTAGCAGGCGCATCTCCAATTGCTGGTTTCGACCCTCGTTTTTCTAGCTTCACCCAAGGGTTCTTTAAATTTGGCACCTTTAAGCTGTCTTATCTGGTTATTTACGCCGCTATTGCTACCGCATTTATTTGGGTGCTGTGGAATAAAACCAAATTTGGTAAAAACATCTTCGCTATCGGTGGTAACCCAGAAGCTGCGAAAGTATCTGGTGTTAACGTAACTGTTAACCTGATCCTGATTTATATGCTGTCAGGTGTGTTTTATGCCTTCGGCGGTATGTTGGAAGCGGGCCGTATCGGTAGTGCGACCAACAACTTAGGTTTCATGTATGAGTTGGATGCTATCGCGGCTTGCGTAGTGGGTGGTGTGTCATTCAGTGGTGGTGTCGGTACTGTACTGGGCGTTATTACCGGCGTAATCATCTTCACCGTTATCAACTACGGTATGACCTACATCGGTGTGAACCCTTACTGGCAGTTCATCATCAAGGGCGCAATCATCATCATGGCTGTTGCACTTGACTCACTGAAATACGCCAAGAAAAAATAAGTTTGTTTCACCCCTTAGATATGAATCGGACTCCACGGCAACGCGGAGTCCGAATTTTTTTGTAAGTGAAATATTCACAAACGAATTAGAAAATGAATATAAATAATCCGGCTGAAAATATTCAGCCGGATTATTTTAATAGAGGAGAATTAACGTGTTTCTTGCGGTGCTGCTGCGGATGATTGGCGTCTGACTAATACCGGGCGGAAAACCTGAGCGGTTGTTTCCGGTGCTTCGCCAGTGGCCAGTTGTAATGCCATTTTTGTCGCTTTAGTGGCCATCATTGAAATAGGGTAACGCATGGTGGTTAATTTGGGCCGTGAGAAACGTGCAAAAATAACATCATCAAAACCGACGACGGAAACATCTTCCGGCACGCGAAAACCATTATCGATCAAAACGGAAATGATCCCTGTCGCCATTGCATCGTTATAGGCAACCACTGCAGTGAACGGCATTCCACGGCCCAGTAGATCTTGAATGGCTTGTTCACCACCCTCTTCATTAGGCTCTGCGCGTTCAATGGTAATTTCATCCGGATCAAGACCTGATTCCTGTAGCGCATCCCGATAACCACGAATTCGCTCATAGGCGTCTTCGATATCGTATTTTGATGCGACACAGGCAATGTGTTTATGACCCAATTCAATCAGATGCTGAGTGACGGTATAACTACCGTAATAGTTATCCAACCAGATACAACGAGAAGGGATCTCAGGCAGTAAACGGTTAATAAAGATCATACCCGGTGATTTTTCAGCATACGAAGTCAGCTCTTCATTACTCAGCGCTTTACTGTGGATTATTAGTGCTTCACAACGTTTACTGATTAGAAGTTCAATGGTTTCACGTTCTTGGGCGGCATCATGTGAACCGTTACCGATCAGTAAATGTTTATGATGAGCCCGGCACTCTATTTCAATCGCTTTCACCATGGCGCCGAAAAATGGGTCCGCTACATCAAAAACCATGCATCCAATGGTATCGTTTACTCGGCTAACTAATGCTCTGGCGTTAGGATCTGGGCGGTAATTTAATTCTTCCATTGCGCGGTTTACCGCGGCTCTTGCTGACTCTCCCGTTTTTGGTGAGTGATTGATTACTCTAGAAACGGTTGCGATAGAGACGCCAGCTAGTTTAGCGACGTCTTTTATAGTTGCCATAATGCGAATTTCTCATCTGATGCGCGTAGTTTCCATACCGACTAGCTGCAATATATCAGGGATAGTGATGCTATCACCAGTATAAATCCTCACTATTCATAGGTTATCCGAAAGAGATAAAATGTAAACGTTTACATTTTTGTTTGTCAGATCACAGTCTGACGGAATACACTCTTCTAGACTAATGGACAACAAATATACCGACAGGTGTGTTGTCGTTTTTGCGAGGAGAGAACATGAAAATTCTGGTCACCGGCGGGACAGGCTACATAGGTAGTCACACTTGTCTGGCGTTAATAGCGGCAGGTTTGGAGCCGGTCATTCTTGATAATCTGTGTAACAGCAAGTTATCTGTACTGAAAAGAATAGAGGAAGTGGCGGGAAAGTGTCCTATTTTCTATCAAGGCGATGTCCGTGATCCGGCGGTGTTAGACCGTATTTTTCAGGAACAACAAATCGCTGGTGTTATTCATTTCGCGGCATTAAAAGCGGTCGGTGAATCAACACAAAAACCGTATGAATATTTTGAAAACAACATTTCCGGCACTCTGAGTTTGCTGGGCGCGATGCGTCGTGCTGGCTGTTACCGCTTTATTTTCAGCTCTTCTGCAACAGTATATGGCGACCCGCATGCAGTGCCCATTACAGAAGATTTCCCTCGTTCCACCATGAGCCCCTATGGTCAGACAAAACTCATGGTTGAGCAAATACTGGAAGATATGCAGAAAGCCGACCCACGCTGGAGCATCACCTTACTGCGTTATTTCAACCCAATCGGCGCACATGAGTCGGGTCGTATGGGTGAGGATCCGCAAGGCATTCCGAACAATCTGATGCCGTATATCACGCAAGTAGCGATCGGTCGCCGCGATTGTCTGAATATTTTTGGCAGTGATTATCCGACCAAAGATGGCACCTGTGTACGCGATTACATTCATGTCATGGATCTGGCCGAAGGCCACGTAAAAGCATGGCAGGTCTGTGGCGAACAAGCAGGTTTGCATATCTACAATCTGGGAACCGGGCAGGGCGTGAGTGTGCTGGAAATGGTGCAAGCCTTTGCTCGTGCCAGCGGTTTAGACATTAACTATAAACTGGTAGACCGTCGTCCGGGTGATGTTGCGGAATGCTGGGCTGATCCGGCAAAAGCACAGCGAGAATTGGGCTGGAATGCCAGCCGCACTATTGATGATATGACACGCGACAGCTGGCGCTGGCAGCAAGCTAATCCTAACGGTTACGAGGAATAAACCATGTTCAATCCGATAGATCATCCTCATCGTCGTTTTAACCCGCTGACCGGTCAATGGGTATTAGTGTCGCCGCACCGAGCGAAGCGCCCATGGCAAGGGCAGGTAGAAAAAGCCGCACCAGACGATCGTCCGGCCCATGATCCTGACTGCTTTTTATGTGCGGGTAACACCCGTGTGAATGGGGAAAAAAACCCAGATTATAAAAACACGTTTGTGTTCACCAACGACTTTGCTGCTCTGATGACCGATACCCCGGCATCACCGCATTCTGCTGATCCGCTGTTCCAATGCGAATCAGCGCGTGGCACCAGTCGTGTTATCTGTTTTTCTCCGGATCACAGTAAAACATTGCCTGAGTTGCCGGTGCCAGCCATCAGATCTGTCATTGATACTTGGTGTGAACAAGTGACTGATCTGGCAAAAGATTACCTGTGGGTGCAGGTGTTTGAAAATAAGGGTGCCGCGATGGGTTGCTCTAACCCGCATCCGCACGGACAGATCTGGGCTAACAATTTTCTGCCTAACGAATTAGCCCGTGAAGAACAGACGCAAAAGCAGTGGTTGGCCGAAAAAGGCTCACCGTTGTTATTGCAATATGCACAGAAAGAACAGGCCTCTGGTGAACGCACCGTAGTGGAAACGGAACACTGGATCGCTGTCGTGCCTTACTGGGCAGCCTGGCCTTTTGAGACGCTATTACTGCCAAAAGCGCATGTACTTCGCCTGACCGAATTGAATGATGCGCAAAAACAGGATCTGGCACTGGCGCTGAAATTACTCACCAGCCGTTATGACAATCTGTTCCAGTGTTCTTTCCCATACTCCATGGGGTGGCATGGTGCACCTCATCAGGAAGGCGACATGGATCATTGGCAATTGCATGCCCATTTTTATCCGCCGCTATTACGTTCAGCGACGGTGCGCAAATTTATGGTGGGTTATGAAATGCTGGCAGAAACCCAGCGTGATCTGACTCCGGAACAAGCCGCAGAACGTCTGCGTGCTGTCAGCGATATTCATTACAAAGAACAAGCTTGAGGAAAACTGCTATGTCATTAAAAGAAAAAGTTCTCGCCGTATTTCAAACCAGTTTTGGCTGCGAACCTGACTTGTTCGTTCGTGCACCGGGCCGTGTCAATCTGATTGGTGAGCATACCGATTATAACGATGGTTTTGTGCTGCCTTGCGCGATTGATTATGAAACTGTGGTTGCAATACAGCGTCGTGATGATGATCAAGTCGTAGTGATCGCTGCCGATTATGCTAACCAGCGCGATGAGTTTTCACTATTACAACCGATTGAGCCGCACGCTGATCAGCTGTGGAGCAACTACATTCGTGGTGTCGTGAAATATTTGCTGGAAAAAGACGTGAGCCTGAAAGGGCTGAACATGGTGGTTGCGGGTAACGTGCCACAAGGTGCAGGTTTGAGCTCTTCAGCGTCATTGGAAGTGGCGATTGGTGAGTCTTTTAATCAGGCCTATCAGTTAGGTTTGAGCCCGGCAGCGATTGCATTGAATGGTCAGGAAGCCGAAAACAAGTTTGTTGGTTGTAACTGCGGCATCATGGATCAAATGATCTCGGCCAGTGGTCAGAAAGATCACTCGCTGTTGTTAGATTGTCGTTCACTGGAAACCCGACTGGTCAAAATGCCAGATGATCTGGCGGTGCTGATTGTGCATTCCAATGTGAAACGCGGTCTGGTTGATAGCGAATACAATAC
>JAQUHG010000103.1 GCA_028683735.1 Tolumonas sp.
GATCGAACTACCTGGCAACTGCTATGGTCTGGCTCTGAACCTGGAGCGTGACTCTGTTGGTGCTATCGTCATGGGCCCTTACACTGATCTGGCTGAAGGCCAGAAAGTAACGGGTACCGGTCGTATTTTGGAAGTACCTGTTGGTCGTGGTCTGCTGGGCCGTGTGGTTAACACACTGGGTCAGCCTATTGATGGTAAAGGTCCTATCGAAAACGATGGCTTTGCTCCAGTAGAAGTGATTGCACCAGGCGTAATCGAGCGTCAATCTGTTTCTCAGCCAGTACAAACTGGTTATAAAGCAGTTGATGCGATGATCCCAATCGGCCGTGGCCAGCGTGAGCTGATCATCGGTGACCGTCAGACTGGTAAAACAGCACTGGCGATCGACGCGATCATCAACCAGAAAGATTCCGGCATCAAATGTGTGTACGTGGCTATCGGCCAGAAAGCGTCAACCATTGCCAACGTGGTACGCAAACTGGAAGAGCACGGTGCACTGGCTAACACCATCGTGGTGGTAGCATCTGCTTCTGAATCAGCATCTCTGCAATACCTGGCTCCTTACTCTGGTTGTACCATGGGTGAGTATTTCCGTGACCGTGGTGAAGATGCACTGATTATTTATGACGATCTGTCTAAGCACGCGGTGGCTTACCGTCAGATCTCTCTGCTGCTGCGCCGTCCACCAGGACGTGAAGCTTACCCAGGCGACGTGTTCTATTTACACTCTCGTCTGCTGGAACGTGCTTCTCGCGTCAACACAGATTATGTGGAAGCGTTCACTAAAGGTGCGGTAAAAGGCCAAACTGGTTCTCTGACGGCGTTGCCAATCATTGAAACTCAGGCTGGTGACGTATCTGCATTCGTTCCGACCAACGTAATTTCGATTACTGACGGTCAGATCTTCCTGACAACTCAGTTGTTCAACGCCGGTATTCGTCCTGCGGTTGACCCAGGTATTTCGGTATCCCGTGTGGGTGGTGCTGCTCAGACCAAGATCATCAAGAAACTGTCCGGTGGTATCCGTACCGCACTGGCACAGTATCGTGAACTGGCGGCATTCGCACAGTTCTCTTCTGATCTGGACGATGCAACCCGTAAACAGCTGAACCATGGTCAGAAAGTGACTGAGCTGATGAAGCAGAAACAGTACGCACCAATGAGTGTGGCCCAGCAAGCGCTGGTGCTGTTCGCTGCTGAGCGTGGCTATCTGGAAGATGTCGAACTGAACAAGATCGGCGACTTTGAAGCAGCGCTGCTCTCTTATGCCAACAATGAGCATGCTGATTTGATGGCTGAAGTGAATGCAAAAGCAGATTACAACGATGATATCGTTGCGCGTCTGTCTGCATTGATTGACAGCTTCAAAGCGACTCAGACCTGGTAATAACGCGGCTGCCGTAAGGCAGCCTCTGATGTGGAGAGTCAGCAATGGCCGGCGCAAAAGAGATACGCAATAAAATCGCCAGTGTGAAGAACACGCAAAAGATCACCGGTGCAATGGAGATGGTGGCTGCCAGCAAAATGCGCAAAGCGCAGGAACGCATGGCCTATAGCCGTCCCTATGCCGTGACCATGCGCAAGGTGATCGGTCATATCGCGTTGGGTAACTTGGAGTATAAACACTCCTACCTGATTGAACGTGAAGTGAAGCGGGTCGGTTACATCATCGTATCGACTGATCGTGGTCTGTGTGGTGGTCTGAACATTAACCTGTTCAAATCAGCGCTGGTATCGATGAAAGAATGGAAGGAGAAGGGCGTAGAAGTTTCTACTGCGCTGATTGGCTCAAAAGCGGCCAACTTCTTCGAACGCTTTGGTAGCAAAGCACTGGCACAGGTTTCCGGGATGGGCGATGCACCAAGCATCGGCGATCTGATCGGTTCTGTAAAAGTGATGCTGCAAGCTTACGACAACGGCGAGATCGATCGTTTGTATCTGGTGTACAACAAGTTTGTAAACACTATGGTGCAGACACCTACAGTCGATCAGATGCTGCCTTTGCCGAAGGCTGATGACCAGGCGCTGGCAAAACGCCACTGGGATTATCTGTATGAACCGGATCCCAAACATCTGTTGAATGAACTGTTGATCCGTTATGTCGAATCACAGGTTTATCAGGGTGTGGTGGAGAATTTAGCCAGTGAGCAGGCAGCCCGTATGGTGGCGATGAAAGCGGCTACCGATAACGCCGGCGATCTGATTGGTGATTTACAACTGGTGTATAACAAGGCGCGTCAGGCGTCGATTACCCAGGAACTCACCGAGATCGTTAGCGGTGCATCGGCAGTTTAAGGCAAAGGTTTCCAAGCTTTAGAGGATTTGACATGAGTAACGGTATCATTGTTCAAGTCATCGGTGCGGTTGTAGACGTACAGTTTCCGCAAGATGCGGTTCCAAAGGTTTATGACGCGCTGAAGATTGTGAGCGAAGGCCAGTCCAAAGGGCTGGTTATGGAAGTGCAACAACAAATCGGTGGTGGTGTTGTTCGTTGTATCGCGATGGGGACCTCTGATGGTCTGCGTCGTGGTGCCGAAGTGGTCAACACCGGTGAAGCGATCAAAGTACCGGTGGGTATGAAGACGCTGGGTCGTATCATGAACGTTCTGGGTGAACCAGTAGACGAACAAGGCCCAATCGGTGCAGATGACAACTGGGTTATTCACCGTGAAGCACCAAGCTACGAAGATCAATCCAGTACGACTGAACTGCTGGAAACCGGCATCAAGGTTATCGACCTGATTTGCCCGTTTGCCAAAGGTGGTAAAGTCGGTCTGTTCGGTGGTGCCGGTGTAGGCAAAACCGTAAACATGATGGAATTGATCAACAACATCGCAAAAGCACACTCTGGTCTGTCTGTATTTGCCGGTGTGGGTGAACGTACCCGTGAGGGTAATGACTTCTATTATGAAATGAAGGAGTCTAACGTTCTGGATAAAGTTGCGATGGTTTACGGCCAGATGAACGAGCCACCAGGAAACCGTCTGCGTGTTGCGTTGACTGGTTTGACCATGGCGGAAAAATTCCGTGATGAAGGCCGTGACGTTCTGTTGTTCATCGACAACATCTATCGTTACACTCTGGCCGGTACTGAAGTATCCGCACTGCTGGGTCGTATGCCATCTGCGGTAGGTTATCAGCCAACACTGGCGGAAGAGATGGGTGTTCTGCAAGAACGTATCACCTCAACCAAGACTGGTTCTATCACCTCTATCCAAGCGGTATACGTACCTGCGGACGACTTGACCGACCCGTCACCAGCAACCACGTTCGCGCATCTGGACTCAACAGTAACATTGAGCCGTCAGATCGCAGCACTGGGTATTTACCCGGCGGTTGACCCACTGGATTCTACCTCTCGTCAGCTGGATCCGCTGGTGGTTGGTCAGGAACACTACGAAACCGCGCGTGGTGTACAGACAGTTCTGCAGCGATATAAAGAACTGAAAGACATCATCGCCATCCTGGGTATGGATGAATTGTCAGAAGATGACAAGCTGGTGGTAGCGCGTGCACGTAAGATCGAACGTTTCCTGTCGCAGCCATTTAACGTAGCGGAAGTATTCACCGGTTCACCAGGTAAATACGTGACTCTGAAAGAGACAATCCGTGGCTTTAAAGGCATTCTGGACGGCGAATACGACGATCTGCCAGAACAGGCGTTCTACATGGTTGGCTCCATCGACGAAGTGGTCGAGAAAGCTAAGAAACTGTAATTCAGGCAGGAGGCTCTATGGCTGAGATTACCTTCCACCTGGACGTGGTCAGTGCCGAAGGCATGCTGTTTTCCGGTCGTGTCGAATCCGTTCAGGTTTCTGGCGCGGAAGGTGAGCTGGGGATCCGTCACGGTCATGCGCCGTTACTGACCTCCATCAAACCGGGTCTGGTGCGTCTGGTTAAATTGCATGGCGCCGAAGAGGTCATGTACATCTCCGGCGGTATGCTGGAAGTACAACCGGAAGCTGCGACTGTGTTGGCTGACACGGTGATCCGTGCTGCTGATTTGGATGAAGCGAAAGCGCAGGCTGCGAAACGGGCTGCCGAGGAGAAAATCCACGGTCACCCGGGCGATGTGGACTATGCGACCGCGATCACCGAGCTGGCAAAAGCGGTGGCGCAATTACGCGTCATTGAGATCACACGTAAACGCTTCTGATTTACGGTTAAAAAAGAAAAGCCAGAAGAGCGATCTTCTGGCTTTGTTGTTTCTGCTTAGTTCAAAATTAAAACTTCATGGTCGCCATGATCCAGGCTTTATCGGTATCAGTCGCTACTTGATCGGCATTGTAATGTGCGTATTTCACCATGCCAGTCAGATAGTTGGTAACTGGATAAGCCACCGCAAAATCTACTTCGTTACCGTAATCCTGCCCATTTTCATCTGATTTAAACGAGTGCCAGGTCAGGCTGGTGGTGGTGCGGAAGCGTTTCGTTGCCAGATCGATATAGGTATCACGAATACCATTGGCGGGGGTGGTCAGGAATTTATCGGCAAAACCCTGAAATTTATGCAGCGTTGCTAATGGGGTGGCAAAGCCTTTTTTCCCCGCATCAGAGCCTAAGACTTCATAACCCGGCGTCAATGTGAAACCATGCCAGGAGGCCGCGAGTTCAGCCAGATAATAACGAGCCGAATAATCCGTTGGATTATCACCCGCATCGGTTTGGGTGGCATAGGCCAGATGTGGTTTGAGGAACGGCAGTAATGTTCCGTTGTATTCTACGCTATAGGTGTTGCTGCTATTACTGACGGGATCATTGTAATCAAGCAGATAGGCAAACGCGGAGACGGTTTGATTTCCGGTGACCTTATAGTCGGTGCGGAACAGATGGAAATCGCCGTCCAGTTGACCATTTGGGCTATCAGGGCCAAATACCGTGTTGATGCGCCAACTATAGGCATAATCCATCGACAGGGCGCTATTGGGTGTGACGACCAGATGAGCAGCATCAAAGGTTTGCTCGAGTTGACGCCAGGCAACGCTACCCACAAAACGTTCATTACCATGCACAATCCGTTGACGACCCAGCATGGTATTCCATGTATCCGCGCTATAACTTAACGCCGCTTGATTAACGACAGTGGCTTCTGGATCTGCCACGGTAGGATAGGACGTTAATCCATTCACGGTGCTGTTATAGCGCTCGGCGCCAATGACGCTGACATTATCGACTTCCACCAGCCCTTTATAACCATTCACAACACCACTGTTCCAAGTCAGGCGCGATTTAAGGGTTGAGGCATTGGCCGGGTTTGCGGTTTTATCCTGATCGACATATTCATAGCGATAACGCAGTTGTACCGCGGTGCTCCCCCATTTTACTGCTGAAGCGATGCCATCCGGTAAACTCTGTGCTTGAGCCGTCCCTTGCCATGCCAATACCACGCCGAGGGCAATTAAACTTTTTTTCATTTTAGTACTCCGTTACATACAAAAAAAAGCCCACGGCTACCGGAGTAGTCGTGGGCATCATTGCCATAATCTTGAAGCAGTACTAAAAATGCAAAATAGAT
Organism: Tolumonas sp.; assembly: GCA_028683735.1. Classification (GTDB taxonomy): domain Bacteria; phylum Pseudomonadota; class Gammaproteobacteria; order Enterobacterales; family Aeromonadaceae; genus Tolumonas. The sequence continues at coordinate 5,516 of JAQUHG010000103.1, forward strand.
GCCTGTTTTTATTTTATTGATTTTTAAGTGTTAATTTTGAGTATCTCTTTTCGATTGATGTATTTAGGAACCCGATCACAGAGCATTGCACCAAAAAAACTCCGAAAATAATTATCTGCGGCCAAATTGAGCGATCATCGCGGGCATTTGATTGAGGCTAAAGATCTGTTCGGCGGCACCCAGTTTGATGGCCTCTTTGGGCATACCAAACACCACGCTGGAGGCTTCGTCCTGCGCAATAGTATTTGCCCCGGCCTGACGCATGCTGAGCAAGCCGCGTGCGCCATCATCGCCCATACCGGTCAGGATCATGCCCAGTGCGTTGCGACCCACAGCTTTTGCGACCGAACGAAACAACACGTCCACTGAGGGTTTGTGGCGATTCACCGGCGGGGCATCAAACACCTCGGTACAGTAAAAAGCGCCGTTGCGGACAACTTGCGTGTGATAGCCACCGGGGGCGATGAGTGCACAACCTTGTAGTACCCGATCACCGTTTTTGGCTTCACGCACTTCGATGGCACATAACCCATTCAGGCGCTCGGCAAAGGCAGCGGTAAATTTTTCCGGCATATGCTGCACGATGACGATGCCCGGTACATCCTGCGGGAGTTGCGTCAGGATATTTTCCAAAGCGATAGTGCCGCCGGTGGAGGTGCCGATAGCTACCACGCGATCGGTGGTTCTGGTCAGGTTGTGGGTCGTTTGGATCGGAATCACCATCGTGACCGGTGCTGTTTTTATGCGTGGCCGAACTGTGGTGGTTTTGGCCTGACTGGCTTCGCGGATAGCGCGGATCAAATCATTGGCGATTGATTGTAGATGCTGACGCACGCCAAGCGTGGCTTTGGTAAAGACGGCAACGGCTCCGGCACTAAAGGCTTCCAGTGTTAACGCCGTGCCTTTTTCCGTGAGGGAAGAGCAAATGACCACGGGAGTCGGGTGCTGCGCCATAATTTGTTTTAAAAAGGTAATGCCATCCATTTTCGGCATTTCGACATCTAACAAGATGACATCCGGCCACTGTTTTTGCATTTTGGCCATGGCTGCAATGGGATCCGGCGCGGTGGCCAGTAAGGTCATATCGGGTTGGCTGGCGATGACTTCCGTCATGAATTGGCGGACTAAAGCGGAATCATCGACCACCAGGATCTGAATTGATTTATTCATTCCATCTCTTTATCTTGCGGTAAACTGGCTTTTTCCAGTAACGAAACACGAAACCGACCGTTTATGCCGTCGATATGTAAGCGTCGGTGTTGCGTGCCGCCAATATCTTCTTTGCTGACACTGCATTTCATGACTTGTTCCACCACATGACGCATATAGCCAACATTACGGGCGCCCACCGAGTTTTTATAATCATCCTGAGCATAGATGGTGGTGCTGCCGCCAAATAAGGCCAGTTTGTATTCACTGATCAGCGTTTTATGGCGATAAATATCCGCCAGAACACACTGCAACACGACATCGCCATACCGGGTATCTTTGAGTAGCATGTCGCTTGGGCGTTCGGGCAACACGACATGACTGGCCATTAATAAGCGTTTTTCCGGGTGCCAGGCGCATAATGACACGCATGAGCCGAGCAAGGTGATCAGGTCGCCATCCAGTTGACCAAAAAAATAGCCTCCTGGATTGAGATAAAGTGGCGGTTTATTCATACTGTTTTCCTATACACCGCCGGTGCATAGGCGGTGACGGGTAAATTAATGCCGTGCAGCCCTTCCGAATGGCCGACAAATAACAACCCACCGGGCTTTAATTGCGCGAGGATGCGTTCCAGAATTTGTTGTTTCGTTGCTGGATCAAAATAAATCAGCATGTTACGCAGAAATATAATATCGAAACTGCCTAATGTTGGTGGTAAAGGCACATTGAGATTCAGGCATTCAAAACGAGTGTGTTGCCGCAATTCCGGGCCGATACGAAACAGACCGTCCATATCACCCACACCCTTCAGGCAATAACGGTTCAGCCATTCTGTCGGTAAGTTTTCCGTGCGTTGTAAGGGATAAACGGCCTGTTTGGCCTTATCTAACGCCTGACGGCAAAGGTCGGAACCCATGATTTCCCAATGAGTGCCTTTTTCTAACCCTTCATTTAAGATCATAGCCAAGGAATAAACCTCCTCGCCACTGGAACAGGCCGCACTCCACAAGCGTAACGGACGGCGAGGGTGTTGCTTTAGTAATTTCAGCAACAAATCGAAGTGCGGTTTTTCACGGAAAAAGAAGGTTTCGTTGGTGGTGAGCAGATCGACCGCAATCCGACGTTCTTCCTGGTGTTGTGGGTTTTTTAACAAGGACACGTAGTCAGAAAAGGAGTCTAACTGCAGTATGCGCAAGCGTTTCATTAAGCGCCCGGAAACCAAAGCGCGCTTATGGACCGCCATCTGTATGCCGGAAATATCCGCCATCAGATGGCGGATAATATTAAAATCGTGATCGTTTAAACTGGGTAACTTCTGTTCCATACCTAGTCCTTGAGCACATTCTCAACTCCCAGTGGTTCGTGCATGCGCTGCAATTCGTCTTCACTGAACAAGGCCTCAGCATTCAAAATGATTAAAAAGCCATTTTCTTGCCGTGCCATACCCAGAATAAATTGCGTATTGATCCCGGTACCAAACTCAGGGGGGGGTTCAATCTGGCTTTGTTCGATATCCAGCACTTCATCCACGGCATCGACGATCAATCCGGCGAGTTGGCTGGTTTTACCGATTGGCAGTTCGAGGATAATAATACAAGTCCGCCGGCCTACTTCGGTCGGTTTACCACCAAAGCGAAACGCTAAATCAATCACTGGCACCACATTGCCACGTAAATTCAGCACTCCACGCACGTAACCGGGCATCATAGGCACAGTCGTGACTTGCCCATATTCGATGATCTCTCTGACCCGATCGATCGGCAGGGCCAGCGCCGTTTGCATGCAACGGAAAGAGAGGTTTTGCCCTGCACCCCAATCAACCGTTGGCTGATATGGCGTTACTTCCCGCGTTGTATTGTTTTGTAATGCCTCCATCGCGTTTACTCCTAGAACTGCACAAACTGTTCATCACCACTGTCAGGTTGCAGGTGCGCTGATCTTACTTTTCCAGCTTGGGCTTTTATTTGTCTCGTTACCTTCTTGCTGGTGGGTTTAAGCGAGGCATCACCATTGACCTTGAAGTAATTGATGAGATCGATCAATTGCCCGGCTTGTGCGGTCATCTCTTCAGCTGTTGCTGCCAACTCTTCAGAGGCCGACGCATTTTGCTGGGTGATCTGACTGAGCTGACTCATGGCAATGTTGATTTGTGCGACACCACTGGTTTGTTCCTGAGAGGCGGCAGTGATTTCCTGCACTAAATCGGAGGTGCGTTTGATATCCGGCACCAATTGTTCAAATAAATTACCGGCTTGTTCGGCCAGAGACACACTGCTGCTGGCGACCTGGCCAATTTCTTGTGCCGCAATCTGGCTGCGTTCCGCCAGTTTACGTACTTCTGCGGCAACTACTGCGAAGCCCTTACCGTGTTCACCGGCACGAGCGGCTTCAATCGCCGCATTCAGTGCCAACAGATTGGTTTGGTAGGCGATATCATCAATGATGCTGATTTTACCGGCGATCTGTTTCATGGCACTGACGGTTTCTTTCACTGACTGACCACCGCGTTCCACATCATTGGCTGCTTTCGATGAGATGGAATCAGTGACTTTAGAGCTTTCCGTATTCTGGGCAATGGATGCAGAAATCTGTTCCATCGAGGCGGAAGTTTCTTCCACACTGGCAGATTGTTCGCTGGCCGCTTGGCTTAATGATTGTGAGGTCGCACTGACTTCTTCCGAGGCACTGGATAACGCATCAGAAGAGGAGCGGACTTCGCTGATGATATGATTTAACTTCGCCACCATCTCTTTCATGGCATAGAGCAGCGATTGTTTATTGTTTTCGTTGGTCTCGACTTCCACCGTTAAATTACCGGCCGCAATCTGGCGGGTAATATCAGCGGCATAATCCGGTTCACCGCCTAATTGCTTGACGATACGGAAGGCGATGAAAAAGCCCATACTCAGACCAAACAGAATTCCCACCGCGATGGATGCAAACATAAACATGGAACTTTTTTCATAAATAGCCTGCGCATTGGCAGCTTGTTCGGCAGAACGTTGTGATTTTTGGGTCACAATTTTGCTGATTTGCTCCATTGTGGTTTGAATTATAGGGGCCATATCGCCTTCAAGATATTTATTGGAGGCGTTGGTTTGTAGTAGCGGCTCTGATCGAATCATGGCTTCCGCTTTGCTGGTTTCCGCTTTGTAATTTACCCAGAGGCGATCATACTCCGCGATGAATTCTTGACCTTCGGCGGAAGTAAATTTGGTTCGCGCGTCATTCATGGCCGCTTCTACGTTGGCGATACTGTTACGAAAACTTTGCAGATGTTTTTGTTTCAGCTCTTCGGTATCAGCCAGCATCGCGGCACGTAAATAACGCCCAACGGCCATAAAGTTCATGCGAGCTTTGGCGGCAGCCTCCAGACCTAATAGGTCTTTTTGATACATCTCAGTGGCCATGCCATTGATATCGCGCATGTTCAGATAGCCAATACTGCCGACTGTCGCCGTCACTAAAGACATCATGAGGAATGCAAGTATTAAGCGTGTTCTTAGTTTCATCCCACTGAATAAACTCATGTTTTTCTCCCGTAAAACTGTAATTTATTAACTAAGATGCGCGTAAACGGGTGTGCGAACTATATCCCGCATCCGTTGTAGCATCCCTGGAATATCGAGGATC
>JAQUHG010000104.1 GCA_028683735.1 Tolumonas sp.
ATAAACCAACCAGTTCATTAAAGGTAGTAGTGCCACGCGCCGGATCAACGCCGTCGGCACCGACAAACAGCTGATCAAAATCATAGGAGCGCAGTACCTGTTCTGCCACCTGCCCCTGAAACGCTTCTGAATGCGGATCCCAAGTGCCACCAGTCATCAGCAAGGTCGGTTCATTCTCCAGCTCGCGCAGCGCCTGGGCGACAGTCAGTGAATTGGTCATCACCACCAGACCGCGCTTAGCGGCTAATAACGGGATCATCGCGCCGGTGGTGCTGCCACTGTCGATGATGATGCGGTTATGATCGCGAATATGCTGTATTGCTGCCTGAGCGATAGCTAACTTTCGTTGTGAAACTTTAGCCGGAACTTCTTCCGCCAGGATCTCGGACGGCAACGAGATGGCACCACCATAACGGCGCAACAGCACACCACTGCGTTCCAACTCGGCCAGATCTTTACGGATCGTCACTTCGGAGGTAGCAAAACGCTGCGACAAATCTTCTACACTGACTTCGCCCTGTTCATTTAACAGCGAAATAATGGCATGCCGACGTTGTTGTGTGTTTCGCTTGATCATCGCTTAAGTTTCGATTCGAAATTTAAAAAGCAGTATATTCTTACAAAAAGAAACTTCAAGCCGGAGAGTTAGAATTTTTTAGCGGAAAATAAAAAGCCCACACGATGGTGGGCCTGAACTATTTTGGTAATCTGAATATACGGATTATTTCTTCTGTTTTACCGGACGCTGCCAGCCAGTCACATGATGCTGTGGCACACGGCTCAAAACCAGTTCATCTTCCGCCACATCACGGGTGATAGTTGAACCAGCAGCCAAGGTTGCACCTTTAGCAATACGAACCGGAGCCACCAGCTGGGTGTCGGAACCGACAAACACATCATCTTCAATAATGGTTTTATGCTTATTGGCACCATCGTAGTTACAGGTAATCGTACCGGCACCGATATTCACGTTGGCACCAATGTCACTGTCGCCCAGATAACTCAGATGACCCGCTTTGGAACCGAAACCCAGTTTGGCATTTTTCAGCTCCACGAAATTTCCGACATGGGCTTGTGCCGCAAGCTCAGCGCCCGGCCGTAAACGGGCAAAGGGGCCCACTGTGCAACCTTCGGCCAAGGTGGAACTCTCAATGATGGAATACGGGCTGATAATACTGTCATCAGCGATAGTGCAGTTTTTCAAAATACAGCCGGCACCAATCTGCACGCGATGACCTAATGTCACCGAACCTTCAATGATCACATTGGCATCGATCACCACATCTTCACCGCAAGTCAATGTACCGCGCAGATCAAACCGCGCCGGATCCAACAGCGTAACGCCGTCCAGCATCAGTTGTTCGGCGGCACGTTTTTGATAAAAGCGTTCCAGATTGGCTAATTGCAGACGGTTATTGGCACCTTCCACTTCCTGCGCACAACTTGGTTGTGCCGTTTGAATGGAACTACCAGCATGATGGGCTGCCGCAATCACGTCGGTCAGGTAATATTCGCCCTGCGCATTTTTATTGGTTAAGCCCGCCAGCCACTGTTTCAGCTGTTTCGCCGGCGCCACCAGCACACCGGTGTTCACTTCGTTGATCCGCTGTTGACCAACACTGGCATCTTTTTGCTCAACGATACCCACGACCTGATCGTCCGCGCGCAGAATTCGACCGTACCCGGTAGGGTCATCTAATGACACCGTCAGTAAACCAATGCCGTTTGTCGGCTGGACTTGTAACAGATCCTGTAATGTCGCGGTGGTGATCAGCGGCGTGTCGCCGTATAACACCAAGACGTTGGCATCATCCGGGATCGCCGGTGTTGCCTGTGCCACTGCATGCCCGGTGCCCAACTGTTCCACCTGCAGCACCCATTCCACATCGGCTTCATTCAATTTGGCCTGCATCACTTCGCCGCCATGGCCATACACCAGATGAATTTTATCGGCATTCAGCTGGCGAGCGGTGGCAATGACATGGCTCACCATAGGGCGTCCAGCGACAGGATGCAGCACTTTGGGCAGGGATGAGCGCATACGGGTGCCTTTACCCGCCGCCAGAATAATCACATGCAGAGACATAACGAACCTCAATCATTACAGATGGGCGTTATTCTAGAAGAAAAGAGGCGCTACAGAACAGAACTAATCGCCCCTCGGCGGCGCATATTGTCAGTCCAAAATATATGCCACTGTAAAAACCAATACCCTGTCAGATTTTCTCTGTGCGCAAACATTGAATTGGCTAACAAATATTTTGCGCAAAATATGACCCATCATGTATCTTGTTGCGCGTTGTCAACTGGCAACATAATTACTAATAAAAACGGGATAACAACATGACTACCTTTACTTTTCCATCAGAAGAGCGGCATTTCCGCATCCAAAATTGCCAAACACCACAGATCTTAGCCGATCAACTGGCCAAACTTTGCCTCGCCAATGGCTTTGAATATTACCAGCTCTGCCTGACACTGCGTCGCGGCTTACAGCAAACGGATTTGACTTTACTGATGCAAACGCCAGAGAACTGGGCTGAGCATTATGCGCAAAACACCACCATTCAAAATGATTCTCTGTATCTGCGTTCGCAGTCGCAAAGTCGCCCCTTATTCTGGCAAGCAGATGTCAAGCTGGAACATGAAGCCTTTCTACCGATGGATAGCTGGCGCCAGTTCGGTATGGAAGAAGGGATTGCGATCCCGCTACACGGGCCATCGGGGTTTTACGGTTATTTTGCTCTGAGCCGCCATCGCAAAGAACCAATCCGCTTACAGGATTATTTCCACCTAAGTTATATAGGCCATATTATTCAAGAACAGGCCATTCCGTTATTTTCGCCGGAACAATCGTATTTATCTTCACGGGAAAAAGAGTGTCTGTTCTGGGTCAGTGAAGGCAAAACCTCGTGGGAAATTGCCCAGATCCTCGGCATTACCGAACGCACAGTTAACTTTCATCTGAATAATGCCATTCGCAAAAGTGGCTGCAAAAACCGCTACCAGACGGTGGCTAAAAATATTATTACCGGGGAACTGGTACACGCCGTCAACCGGATCAGCCTGACCAATATGATCCAGCAACCACAACCATTATCTGCTTGATAAACCCCTTGAGACGCAGCACCGAAAACTGCGTCTCTTCTTGCTATTCCGCACATTCCATCCGCTGATCTTTTAGTCGCACTAATAGGCTTGTCCGTACAGGTACAGTTGTTGCAACAACTGTTTCAATCAGCACATTTTTAATGTTGCTCTACGCACTAAAACATTACGCGCTATATGTTAAATCACATATCCACCCGTTTTGAGAGGTCTTCATGTCCCGACAACCAACTTCGACGCCGCCCGCTTTATTAGGAGAACTCAAGTTATGCACTGAAGTGGGGCCTTCTTTAGGGGATACCCGTATTCAATTGTTAGAAGCGATTGAGCGCTTAGGCTCGTTATCGCAAGCGGCTAAATCCATCCCCATGTCGTATCGTGCCGCCTGGGATGCACTAGATGAGATGAATAATCTGGCGGAGCAGCCGTTGGTGATCCGCACCGCTGGTGGGAAAAATGGCGGAGGCACTCAACTGACTGCCTACGGTAGGCAGACCGTTGCTTTGTATCGGGCACTGCAGGCGGAATATCAACAAGTTCTCGAAAGAGTACAACAGCAACTGCAAAATAAGCCCTGTCAGCAAGATGACAATTTTTACGACATTACGCAATTTCGTCGTTTATTACGTCGCATATCGATGCGCAGTAGCGCGCGGAATCAGTTTGTCGGCACCGTGGTAGCGCTGCGTACTGCGCCGGTGGATTTTGAAGTGACCTTACAGCTAGATGATAACGTACAGCTGATTGCCGTCATCACTCGTGAGTCAGCAGAAAGTTTAGGTATTGCCATGGGGCAAGAGTTATACGCGCTCGTGAAATCCTCGTCGGTCATGCTGGTGACTGATCGGCAATTAAAACTCTCCCCCCGCAATCAGTTGTGGGGACACATCAGCAAAATTCATCGCGGCCCGGTGAATAGCGAAGTAGTGATCAATCTGCCCGGAGATAAAACTGTGTGTGCTGTGGTCACCACCGAAAGCGCCGATAATATGCAATTGCAGGAAAATCAGGAAGCTTGCGCAGCCTTCAAAGCATCGGCGGTTTTACTGTGCAGTTATCAAGGATAAGCATCAAGGATAAACCAGCATGATGGCACAAGACTGGAACACGGTGTGGCTGACACTCAAACTGGCTTTGTTGGTAATGGGAATTTTATTATTGCTTGCCACGCCGCTGGCCTGGTGGCTATCACAAACCCGCAGCCGTTATAAACCGCTGTTTAATGCCATCTTAAGCCTGCCAATGGTTTTACCACCGACCGTATTGGGTTTTTATCTGTTGTTATTACTCGGCCCCCATGGCCCGGTGGGGCAATTATTAGAAACGCTACACTGGCAGGCATTGCCATTCAGTTTTACCGGCATTGTGCTCGGTGGTGTCTTGCATAGCCTGCCATTTGCCATTCAACCGATCCAAAACTCCTTCGAAGCCATGGGCTCACGCCCCTTGGAAGTTGCCGCCACCTTACGGGCGTCACCGTTGGATCGTTTTTTTTACGTGGCACTGCCTTTGGCCAGGCCAGGCTTAGTAACCGCGGCCGTAATGGCGTTTTGTCATAGCATTGGTGAATTCGGCGTGGTGCTGATGATTGGTGGCAGCATTCCCGGTGAAACCAAAGTATTGTCGATTTTGCTGTATGAACACGTTGAGAATCAGGAATATCTGCAAGCACACTGGCTGGCTGGCGGTATGGTGTTATTTGCCATGTTAGCGCTGATGCTGATCTACTGGTTTGGTCAGAACCGGAGAACACAACATGCCTGATATTTCGATCCGGCTGCGCTGGCCACGTGGTGATTTTGAGCTGGATGTAGCGCTACAATTGCCAGGGCAAGGCGTCAGTGCGTTGTTTGGACCATCCGGTTGTGGCAAAACCACCTGCCTGCGGGCACTGGCGGGGCTGGAGAAATTGCCGGATGCCTATATCGCAATTGGTGATGAGATCTGGCAGGACACAGCCCGGAATATCTTCATTCCGCCACATCAGCGCTCATTAGGTTATGTCTTTCAGGAAGCCAGCCTGTTTCCGCATTTGTCCGTCGAACAAAATCTGTTGTTTGGCGTGAAACGATTACCGCCGCAACATCCGAAAGCCGATTTTGCTTATATCTGTCAGCTATTGGGCATTCAGGCATTATTACAACGCCGCCCGCATCAGTTATCCGGCGGTGAGCGGCAACGAGTGGCGATAGCCCGCGCCTTGTTGTTGGCACCGAAAATTTTATTGATGGATGAGCCGTTATCCGCGCTGGATCAAGCCAGAAAACAGGAGATTTTGCCTTATCTGGAACAGTTACACCGCCAATTATCGATCCCCATTATTTATGTCAGCCACGCCACGGATGAAGTTTCACGACTGGCTGATCATCTGACCTTATTACAACAAGGGAAAGTGGTGGCCTCAGGCCCGTTAAATGACACCTTGTCACGCCTCGATTTACCGGCTGATTTTGCCGAACAAGCCGCCGTGGTATGGGAGATGATGCTGCATGAGCTGGAAGACGATGGTCTGGCGCATTTGCAAACCGCCGATCAGATCTCATTGTTGGTCGGGCAAACTAAACAAGCTCTCGGCAGCCGCGTTCGCTGCCGGATCGATGCCCGCGATGTCAGCCTCAGCCTGCATAAGGCGGTGGATTCCAGCATTCTGAATTTATTACCCGCCACCTTGCTAGAGATGATGCCGGCAACAACACCAGGTCATTTGCTGGTGAAATTACAAGTCGGTCAACAACCGCTGCTGGCGCGCATCACACAACGTTCGGCGCATACGCTCAAGCTACAACCGGCGATGCCGTTATGGGTGCAGATCAAAGCAGTAGCACTGTTGGAATAACATCGACCAACATATACTGATGTTTCAATACCAACAGGACCAATACGCATGTCGTTGAAAGATTGGGGTTTCGCTCTGCTGATTGTGTTTGCATGGGGATTTAATTTTGTCGTGATCCACTGGGGGCTCGACGGGTTATCGCCGTTATTGTTAGGCGCTTTACGTTTCTCGCTGGTTGCCTTTCCGGCCGTCTTATTCGTGCCACGGCCCAAGATCGCTTGGCGCTGGCTGTTAGCTTATGGATTGACCATTAGTTTCGGACAATTTGCCTTCTTATTTACTGCGATGAAAGTGGGAATGCCGGCCGGGATCGCTTCGCTGGTTTTACAATCGCAGGTGTTATTTACCCTGCTGTTTGCCGCCGTGTTATTACGCGAACACTGGTTAGCGCATCAGCCATTTACCTTAGGTATTTCTGCGCTGGGGCTGGTGTTACTGGCCACCCAGCAAGGGCAAAGTGGCATGACACTGGCAGGTTTCCTGCTGACGATTTGTGCCGCCGCTTGCTGGGGATTAGGCAATATTATTAATCGCCATATTTCGCGTCAGGCATCACTGAATTTGCTGAGTCTGGTGGTCTGGAGTGCGTTGATCCCTCCCTTGCCGTTTTTCATCGCTTCATACTGGCTGGAAGGGCCAACTGTGATGGCAAACAGCCTGTTGCACCTGCAATGGCATTCCGTATTAGCCGTGGTCTATTTAGCTCTAATTGCAACCTTATATGGTTATGTCGCCTGGGGACGTCTGCTGCGAACATATCCGGTGGCGCAGGTCGCCCCGTTAACCTTATTGGTGCCGCTGGTTGGCCTGTTTTGCGCACGACTGTTTTTGAATGAACAACTGACGCACTGGCAATGGCTCGGTATTTTGCTGGTGTTGTCAGGTCTGTTACTCAATATATTCTGGCCCCGCTGGCTTAAGGTTCGTCACCGTCAAACGATAAAGCCCACCGATCATTAGCTCAGTAACGACAGAGATAAAATCATGTAAATCTTCACGAGTGACTGACCGATCTCGTTATGATGTCAGACGAAGATGAGCGTGGAGCTGAGACGTGGCCTTATTAAAAAAACGCTGGTTATATTTTATCTTGCCACTACTGGCACTGACGGTTGCCTTTAGTACCTTGCGAGGTCCGGCACCCATTCAATATATGACGGCACCGGTTCACTATGGTGATATTGAACAAACGGTATTGGCCACCGGCACGCTGAGCGCCATCAATCAGGTTAGTGTCGGAGCGCAAGTCTCCGGCCAGCTGAAATCGCTCAAAGTGGCATTGGGGGAACAGGTCAGCAAAGGTCAGCTCGTGGCCGAAATCGACCCGATCTTACAGCAATATACGCTGCGTCAGGCACAGGCCAATCTCGATAGTGCGAAAGCGCAAAAACAAGCCAAACAAGCCCTGTTACGCCAATATGAATTAGCCTATCACCGGCAACAACAGATGTGGCAACAAGATGCAACCTCCAAAGCCAATCTGGAGGAAGCCGCCGCGTCGCTAGACACCACCCGCGCCGCGATTAGCCAGTTAGATGCCGAAATTACCGCAGCACAGGTTTCCGTTGATACGGCGAAAGCCAATCTGGGGTATACCCGAATTACCGCTCCTATCAGTGGCACCGTAATATCCATTGTCACCAAGGAAGGGCAAACCGTCGCTGCCTCTCAGTCAGTGCCGACCATCATCAAGCTGGCCGATCTCGACTCTATGACGGTGAAAGCGCAGATCTCAGAAGCCGATGTGATCAACGTGAAACCGGGTTTAAAAGTTTGGTTCACTATATTGGGCGAACCGGATAAACGTTATTTCGCCACCTTACGAGCTATTGAACCGGCATCAACGTCCGATAGCAGTGATAGCACCAGCTCTTCTAGTAGTTCGAGTTCATCCAGCTCGTCTTCATCTTCTTCCAGCTCCAGTGCTGTTTACTACAACGGTCTGTTTGATGTGAAAAACCCCGATCACCGGCTGCGGGTATCCATGACGGCACAAGTCACTATTGTTTCCGGTGAGGCAAAAAATGTACTGCTGGTGCCCGTCGCCGCGATTGAAAATGATGAACATGAGCAAGCTTATGTCCGGGTGCTGGAACACGATCGTGTTATTAACAAAACCATCCAATTGGGATTAAAAGACAGCCTGAATGCACAGGTACTGAGTGGGTTGCATGACGGCGACAGCATTATTCTCGGTGATAGCAAAAGCAGCGAAGCCAGCGCGAGTAATTCCGGCCACATGATGCCACCACCGGGGCCTTAACCATGAAGAATGCCACGCCTTTACTGGCATTACAGCACATCAGTCGTCATTTTCAGACCGGTGATGAAAGCCTGACAGTGCTTGATAATATCAATCTGGATATTCATGCCGGGGAAATGGTGGCGATTATTGGTGCCTCCGGCTCGGGGAAATCGACCCTGATGAATATTCTCGGTTGTCTGGATCGCCCAAGTCACGGTGAATATCGGGTTAATGGGCAAAGCACCGCCACATTAAACAGCGATCAACTGGCTGACCTGCGGCGCGATTGTTTTGGTTTTATCTTCCAGCGTTACCATTTGCTGTCACATCTGAAAGCCGAAAGTAATGTGGAAATTCCCGCCATTTATGCCGGTAAAAATAAAACTTCACGCCTGCAACGGGCGCGTTCCTTACTGCAACGGTTAGGCATTGCCGATAAACAGCGCAATCGCCCCAGCCAGTTATCAGGCGGGCAACAACAGCGCGTCAGTATTGCCCGTGCGCTGATGAACGGTGGCAATGTGATTCTGGCCGATGAACCAACCGGCGCATTAGACAGCCAAAGCGGCAAAGAGGTGATGCAGATCCTGCGGCAACTGCATCGTCAGGGGCACGCTATTGTGCTGGTTACGCATGACCAAAATATTGCCGCCCACGCCGAACGGGTGATCGAAATCAGCGATGGCCGAATTCTTGCCGACCGTAAACAAACGCCTTGTCACATCGACATGCCGTTTGATAGTCAGGATTTACCCGAGCAGCCCCCAATACCACAGACAGCCAGTTGGTGGGTTCGCCAATCGACGCGTTTTTCCGAAGCCTTCAAAATGGCGTGGCTCTCTATGCTTACCCATCGGATGCGTACCTTACTCACCATGCTCGGCATCATTATTGGCATTACAGCGGTGGTGAGCGTGGTGGCTGTCGGTCAGGGTGCGCGCAATAAAGTGATCAGCGACATCAGCTCAATGGGCACCAACACCATTGATGTCTATCCCGGTAAAGATTGGGGTGATCGCAATGCCAGCGCCATTCAAACACTGACGCCGCAAGATCTACCGCTTTTGAGCGGGCAAATCTATACCGACAGCGTCACGCCCAGCGTGAGCACCAATGCGCTGTTACGTGATGGTGGCAAGGCATTATCCGCGATGGTGTATGGTGTCGCAGGCCAGTATTTTCAGGTCAAAGATCTGCAAATGGCTTATGGGAAAACTTTTGATCAAAGCGCCGTGGAACAACTACAACCCGTGGTGGTGATTGATCACAATACGCTGGTTAAATTGTATGGTGAACACGTTAATCCGGTGGGCAAAGTGATTCTGCTTAACAATCTACCCTGTCGTATCATTGGCGTCACCGCCGAGAAAAAAAGTTCGTTTGATACACAGAACCTGAATGTCTGGCTGCCCTACACTTCCGCCATGTATCGGCTGATGGGGCAATATTATTTCAGCTCGATCTCGGTGCGAATTAAAGATGGCGTTTCCAGCGGTATTGCCGAACAGCAGATCATTAAATTGCTAACCCGCGTGCATGGCCGCAAAGATTTTTACACCCGTAACAGCGATAGCATTTTACAAACTATCGAAAAAACCACCGCCACACTGACACTGTTAATTTCCTCGATTGCGGTGATTTCACTGATTGTCGGCGGTATCGGTGTGATGAATATTATGCTGGTGTCGGTGACAGAACGAACTCGTGAAATTGGTATTCGTATGGCGGTCGGCGCCCGCCAGCAAGATATTTTGCAGCAGTTTTTGATAGAGGCCGTGATGGTCTGCCTGCTGGGCGGCACGCTGGGTATCACCCTTTCTTTTGCGGTGAGCGCTGTATTTTCATTTTTTGTCAGCAGTATTCAGATGGCTTTTTCCGTCTGGTCTTTGGTTTCTGCCTTCCTGTGCTCATCACTGATTGGCGTGTTGTTCGGTTATCTGCCCGCTAGGAATGCAGCCCGGCTTGATCCGATAGAGGCATTGGCGCGTGAATAAATTCAGCTTGTTGTACCTGTCGCTCACGCTACTGGTTGCCTGTAGCCAGCACACCACACCGCCACCAGCCGCTGATTTAGCACCGGTTGTGCCAACGCAGTG
>JAQUHG010000105.1 GCA_028683735.1 Tolumonas sp.
GAAACCACCGATGTCGGGTGATGTGGGAATTATTGAGAAAGGTTAAGTATTTTTTGGAGCATGTCAGCTCGTTTGCAACAGCAACACAGAATAAATAGGTGGAGCACAATTAGGATCAGTTATTTAGTAGCACACCTTGTCATCAACTCCACCGGGCTCAAGGTTTACGGCGGAAGGTGAGTGGAAAATGCGTAAACACGGCAAGGAAAAAAGTCGTGTCCGGCGCAAGCAACGCCTTGCCGTGGATGCTACTACCCGTGCCATCGTTACCGCAAAAAGTAGTCTAGAAAATATCGCAGATAACGAAGTATTACCCCGTAGCTCAAACCGTTGCGTCGCAAAATGGGGCTGGTCGGTGGTGATGGCGCCTTGACTCTTGGAGGTGAAATGCTCTGCTAACGATGATGGCTATCGTTTCTCCAATGAATATGTATGCGACATAATTGTGACATCAGTCATAGTGATTCATTAATGAATCGAAATGATAATTTGCCACCCTGATCTGGTATCCATGCCGTTAACGCTATGAATTATTTTGCTCCTACCCGATGTGAAGCTCTAACACTCTGGAGATTCGGATCGGCTACGTATGCTCATGAAGACTTTCTTATGAGTCTCTCTGGGGATGAAAACACAATCAGCATATTCGTATTATGTTGATAAGGAGAATAACAAATGCGGCTCAATAAAATAACATCAGCCATGATGATATCCGCAGCGGCCTTCATTTGGGGGTGCGGTGGCAGCGGCTCAGATTCAGGTCAGGGGTCTGATAATAATAATCCTGTTCAGGATTCGATAAAACCAGGGTTGTCGGTTTCTGATTCTGTTGCAGATAAAAGGGCGAAAGCTATTTTGTCTCAAATGACTTTGGATCAAAAAATTCAATTGGTTCATGGTCATGGTATGCCTAATTTTATTTATGGTTACCAAAAATTTCCAGGCATGTTTTTTGGTCCTGAAGGCGCTTTGCCTGATGCAGTGAGTTATATTCCTGGTATTCCAGCGCTAGGAATACCAGATAATAATTTTGTTGATTCAGCCGCAGGCCCTAATGTACCAAACCAATTCGTAACAACACTTCCTGCACCAATAGCGGTTGCTTCTACTTGGGATCCATCATTGGCTGAACTCGCTGGGCGCCGAGCTGGCCTTGAAGCTCGTACGCTAGGTTTTGCGAGTGCAGTCGGAGGTGCGGGTCTGAACTTGACTCGGGATCCGCGCAATGGTCGTACCTTTGAATATGCGGGAGAAGATCCGGTACTGGGTGGTGAGATGGCGGCCCAGAGAATCATCGGTACTCAGTCGCAGCAAGTGATGATGGCGACGAAACACTATGCAATGAATAATTCGGAAACCGATCGCTTTGTCAGCAATTCTGTAGTTGATGAGCAGACTATGCGCGAGACTGAATTGCTTGCTTATGAAATTGCGGTCGAGAAGGGAAATCCGGCTTATGTCATGTGCGCCTATAATCGAATCAATAGTGTCTTCTCTTGTGAAAATAAAGAGTTGTTAGATGCTTTGAAAAAAGACATGGGATTTAAGGGCATGGTTCAATCAGACTGGTCTGCGACACGTTCAACGGTTGCGTCTGCTTTGGCTGGTCTGGATGAAGAGCAACCAGGTATCACTCGGATCGGCGAAAACGCCTCCTATATAATAAAAGCGTTTTTCAACGGTGGTTGGTTTGCACAGAGGTTATCTGATGCTGTGAGCAATGGTGATGTGCCGATGGAGCGTCTTGACGACATGGTGTTTCGTAAGCTTCGAAGCATGATTGTTACCGGCGTCATGGATAATCCACCTACTGGTCGTTACAAAGTGGATCAGACTAGGGGTCAACAGGATGCCTACAAAATCGCTGCTGACAGTATGGTATTGTTGAAAAATGGCTCAGGGCAAAATGGAGTTGAAGCCCCTTTGCCATTACAAAATATGGCGGGTAAGAAAATTACCGTCATTGGTATACATGCGGATAAGGGTGTTATTGCTGGTGGGGGATCAGGTGGGTCTCAGCCTTATTTCCAAAACCAGGTTGACCTCTGTGATGAGAACCCTGCTTATCCATATGCAGTATGTCCAACGTTCTTAGGTGCCACTCCACTTGATGCAATTAGGAAAGAGTTTCCTGATGCAAATATTAACTATTTGTCTGGTGACGATTTGAATGCAGCTGAGTCCGCGGCTGCAGATTCAGATGTCACGATTATTTTTGCTGGGGTATGGTACAACGAAGGCACTGATCAACCAAACTTGTCATTACCTTCGCCAGCTACTGATACTACAAAAGTATTTACTTATGATCAGGATGCATTGATCTCCGCCGTTGCCAAAAAAAGTAAAAAATCAATTGTAGTATTAGAAACAGGGTCTGCAGTTACTATGCCCTGGATTTCTGACGTAGATGCGGTATTAAATGCTTGGTATCCAGGTCAAATGGGTGCCTATGCAATTGCCGATATTTTATCTGGTGATGTAAACCCATCAGGTAAGTTACCTTTAACATTCCCTAAAGATGAAACCCAACTAGTCATGCCTGAGTTGCCATTTAATGTGGGTGCGAAATTCAGTCCAGTCGGGATAGTTTTACCATTCATGGAACCTGAGCTGCAGCCCGCTATCGATAGTGCGCTCGGTGAGGGTATGTATAATCGACTAATATCGATTCCTTATAATGAAAAATTACTGTCCAATGGCTATAAATGGATGGATGCCAATAATATTGAGCCACTCTTCCGCTTTGGATATGGTCTTTCCTATACCACCTTTGGCTACTCTGATGTTTCTTCTTCGAGGGCAACAGATGGTAGCGTGGATGTCACATTTACCATCACCAATACTGGTAGTCGAGCTGGTGCTGAAGTTGCACAGGTCTATGCATCTCTGCCTGCTAATGTTCCTGGGCATGTGCAACCACCGAAAAAACTAGTGGGCTGGAAAAAAGTTGAATTAGCTGCTGGAGCATCCAAAAGTGTGACGGTGAATGTGCCGAAAAAATATATCAGCACTTGGGATGCCGATTCTAAACATACATGGGTTTTAACTCCTGGACGCTATGACTTTAATGTTAGTGATTCTGCTGACTTAAATTCTGCCAATGCGTTGTCTACTTCATTAACGCTAAATAACTAGTTGCCAATATTTAACAGTGTCTGTGTTGCTGTAAAAATCTATTGAGGAATTTATATGAAAATTTCAAAAGTTGCTTTGTCTTGCGCTATCGCCTGCCTGTTTATTACTAATGCTAATGCCAATGAAGAAATTAAAGTTGGTGAGTTCTCTATTCAACCCTATGCACGAGTGGTTTCTGGTGTGGATTATACCAACAACCTGATGGAGGGGGGAATTCAAGGGGACCGTTGGCAAGTAGCTGCCAATCAGTGGGGCACCTCTTATTTCGGTAGCCAGTTTAAGGTCAATTTGACCGATGGATGGCAGGGGCTGGTGAATCTGGAAAGTGGCTTTGGCACCAACAATGGTACCATGAATGTGCCGAATACCTTGTTTGATCGCGCCGCCAATGCTGGGTTAACCCATGCCACTTTTGGTACTCTGACTGCGGGCACCCACTTGGCTCTTGCTCAGGATATGAGTGTCATGGATCCTTTGGGCTTTCAGATCTATGGATTGAACTCGCTGACCAATGGTGCCAACGATGGCTCCGCGACTGATTCCGTACTCTATCGCAGCGCGGAATTCGGTGGTTTCTCGGCGGCGTTGATGCATCAGTTTGGCGGTGTGGTCGGTGATGCGGAGCGCTCTACCGGTGATGCCGGCGAACTGGCTTTCAATCACGGTGGTTTTAGTTTCAAAACTATCTACCAGCAACGTGCTGACCGATTTGGTCGCATTTCAGGCGGCCAATTTTATGGACTGGGCTCATCATCTCAGTGGATCAATGTTAAAAACTGGGTGACGGCTGGTTCCTATGAGTTTGGCCCTGCCAAGGTCTTTGCCGGCTATGACAGAATTAAGGCGCCAGAAGCTGGTTATGCAACAGTAATGAAAATGGATACGGAGGCTAAGGTCTACTGGACCGGGGTCAACTATAAGGTCATGGATAATACAACCCTGTTGTTCGGTTATTATCACTCCAAGTTGGGTGATAGTGGCAAGACCTCAAATCTCTATTCAGCCGGTGTGAATTACGATTGGACAAAACATGTGACGCTGTATGGCACCGTGGGTTATATCACTAACAATGAAATTGATGCGGCCAGTGCAAGCGGTGCAGGTTTTAACAACCATGCCTTAAATTTCTCCGATGCGGCCTGTGAAAACGAGAGCAATTGTAATGGGGCCAGCCAATTCGGTAGCTATGTCGGTGTAGTGGTGAAGTTCTAATATATATGGCGCAGATCATGGGGTCTGCGCCATTTTATTTGTGTCGAGGTTGAAAATATAAATGCTAGCCACTACATTAATTCGACTTTTTTTGCGCCTGTCCAGTCTCTGGATTATGTTTTTATCCCTGCAACGTGGTGTTCTAACCTTGTTAATTCAAGATATACATGTTGTATCGGCACAATGGACGATTGTCTTGAGTGTCTTATTCTTTAGCTTGGCTGTGTTGATGTGGACGTTATCAGCTCGTCTATCAAAATTTATTGTAGGTAATGATGAACAAGCCAGAGAACTCGGCTGGTCATCACAAGAAGTGGTGTTGTCGGGGCTGGTTTTAATCAGTTTATACACACTCTTTATCGATGCCATTCCGGCTATATTCGATATTATCTCCCGAATTTCTTTGTTGTTGGCGTCCGGACAATTCGTTTATCTCGGTAACCCGAGTATCTTGGTGCCAGGGAGTATTGCTTTTGTGAAGGTTGGATTTGCCGTTATTATTACTATGCATGCGCGAACCATTTCAAGCAAGGTTATCAATTTTCAGTAGAGAATAAATATTGAGCAATTTATTCTCCGTGTATATCTTGGTTGCTCAATAGATATATAGTTATATAAATACAACTGGAGGACTAAGAATGATTCCATCTTATTAATTCCAAGTGAGCTTGTTTTAATCAAGCGCATATTTATTAATCAGATGGCATCCTATATTCGTCGATACAAAAATGCCCGGCATTGCTGCCGGGCATTTTTGTTCTTCCTGATTACCACCATGATTCAGCTCTTCAGGACAACTCTTAAAGGTGTGCGAATTCAACTCCGGAGTGCAACGCCTGCCAAATCAGGCAACCTGTCGTAGTTCATCAAACATGATCTTGGGTTACATGAAATCTAAACATTTGCATGGTCTGGATTTTAGTTATCGTTCAAAGACCGACAATGCATCTGGGCTGAACTGGCTCAGGTCGCTGCCTCTGCCGTGCTGTTCTCATTCAGACCTTGCTCCCACGCGCTGTATGGATGCGCGAAGTAAAACTTGGTATTCAGCGCCTTGGCTACTCGCTCATGTTCAATAAATTCACTGCCATTATCCGCGATGATTGTATGAACATGTGCCTTGTTGTAGGGCTCTAGCATGCAGATGATGGTGTCGGACACTGCTGTGCCGTCTTGGTATGTACGTGCGACCCAAACGGAGCTGAATCTTGCACTCGGCCAGTGTCACAATGGAACTACTACCTTGTTTGCCTGAAACGGTATCCACCTCCCAGTCACCCAATCGGCTGCGAGAGTCGACTATCGCTGGGCGCTCATTGATCGATACAGGGTTGGGGATCACGCAACGCTTGGCATTCTGTCCCTTACGGTAACGTTTGTGGCCTTGTCGTAGGTGTCGGTACAACTTGCCATTTTTGGCTTCTTTGTCCTGCACCACATACCGATAGAATCACTCATGGCTAAGGAAGGTGCGAACAAGTCCTTAGCCATGAGACTGTGTTGGCTATCTGGAGTCATTAAGCGGGATTCATGATGAGTTATCAACTCACCTTTGTCGACAGTGAATTCAGCTGCAAGCGCGGCAGATCCGAGAAGAGATTTTCTTGTTCCGCGTAGACCAATTGCTACCGTAGCAAAACATGGCCAATGTTATCTAGCCGGTTTATCCCAAAGCTGGTAATGGTCGACGAGCTTATCCGCGCTGGAAACCATGCATGTTGCGTACTCATTGCATGCAGCAATGGTACAGTGATGGTGCGATGGAGTATGCTCCGTACGAAATCGCCTTTATGTGCCAGTTCGCTAGCCTATCACTGGATAGTGCCATTCCGGATCTCAGCACATCATTAATTTCCGCCACCTGCTGGAGCCGCATCAGCTGGCCTGCGAGTTTTTCATTGATATGAAAAAAAACCGGAGAAATATCTCCGGTTCAAATTAATCCAAGCGTTTGGCTCGTCAGTTAGCTGTTTCTACGACAACCAGAAATAAGATCTAATTCTGGTTTATAAGTGGATGTTGCCACGCCAGTTAAACTCAGCAAACTATGCGACAAATAATCTTGAGATACTTGTTTACTCTGAGCTTCTTTACGTAAGCAATCGGTATCGATCTGTTTTTCTTTGGCGTAGTTATCAGATAACCATAGCAATCCAGGCACATGCGTTTGCTCTTCAGGCGCTAACGCGTACGGTGTGCCATGCAAATACAATCCTTTTTCGCCCAACGATTCACCGTGATCTGACATATACAACATGCTGGTGTTGTATTCGCTGCTATTCGCTTTTAATAAGGCGATCACTTGCGACAACATGTAATCGGTATAAGCAATCGTGTTGTCATAGGTATTGACCAGCTCATCATGCGAACAATTTTGAATGTCACTGCGTTCACAATCAGGAGTGAAAATACGATGGGAAGCAGGATAACGTCGGTAATAAGTTGGACCATGGCTACCGATCAGATGTAATGCAATTAAGGTATCTTTTCCCTTTGCTTCTGCCAGTAAGCGTTTTAATTCCGGTAACATGATTTCGTCAAAACAATAGGTGCCATCACACAGTGGCGACTTCGTTTTAATATCAATATTAAGGGTAGGAACACGTGCGCAGACGCCTTTACAGCCGCTGTCGTTATCGATCCATTGAACATTTAACCCAGCACGGTGGATCACATCCAACACGTTATCCTGTGTTTCAGCTCGGCTTTCATCATAGTTTTTTCGCCCCATAAATGAAAACATGCAAGGCACGGAAACTGCGGTTGCTGTGCCGCAAGAAGAAACATGGCGAAATGAGATGAGCCCTTCTGGTGCGGTAAAACGGTTGGTGTCACGTGAATAACCGTTGTATTGATAATTCATCGCGCGTGCGGTTTCACCTAACACCATCACGGTCATTTGTGGTTTTGTTACCGTCGGGGGGACGGTTTTTTTCGCATCTAACCCTAATTGTTGATACACCAGCGGTGTCGTGAAATACGTTTCTTTGACGTATTTATAACCACTCCAGGTGTATTGGGTTGGTACGATATATTTTTGCAAAAACTTATTGTTTCGGCCAACAGAGGCATAATCCTGATAATAGAAGAACGCAATGAGCAGTAACCCGAGTAGAGAAAGGCTGATAACGGCGAACTTAGTCAAAACCTCTTTCAGTAAAGGGCGATAGATGATTTTTGTTCTTGCAATCAAAAATGCAGGGATGATACCCGTCAGCAGAAAACAGATAATCAACGAAGGGTTAAGATAACTCGAAGCTTCAGACATATTGGTCTGTGCTGAGTTTTTTATCATCCCATAGTCAAACACTGTGCCGTAGGTTAGACCAGCATAAGCAACCAGTGAAGACGTGAGAACTAAAGCGATAAATATAGGTTTACTAAGGTATTTTATCGTAAATAGTGAAAACAGAATGTTTAATGCAAACAAAACAAACAAAGGGATTGAGACAATAAAGCCTGTTTTGACATTCTCAATTGAGTTCAGAACTTTCCATGATTCCCGAAAGAATGGATAATTCAGAACTAATGTAAAATAGCTTGCCAATAACAATGTAAGGTACTGACTTTTAAGTTGAAATCTCAATTTCACTCTGTGACCTGTTTAAGTATGCCAAATGATGCGTGACTATAGTGTAAACAACCAACCTTAACAGAGAATTAAGTCGGGATTTTAATTTTTAAATAACGATAAATTTCGGTATTTGTGATGAGGCGAGGGGCTTAAATTGCGTGTTCGAATTAAAGATAAACCCTGGCAAAAAATACCAGGGTTTATTCGGGTGATAGGAAATTAACCTTCGATTTCGATTAAAACATCACCTGGGTTAACACGATCGCCTTTAGCAACGTGAACCGCTTTTACATTACCCGCGATTGGCGCCAGAATTTCACTTTCCATCTTCATTGCTTCAGTGACCAGCAGCGGTTGACCTGCTTTCACTTTGTCACCCACATTGACCAGCACATCAACAATGTTACCTGGCATTGCTGTGCTGACATCACCTGGTGCTGCCGCTTGTTTACGTTTGTTGCTAGCACCTGAACCCACGTAAGCATTCAGCGGTTCAAAAACCACTTCTTCCGGCAAACCATCGATCGACATGTAGAAATGGCGTTTATTGTCGCTCTTAATACCGATCCCGGTAATGTCGATATGATAGCTTTCACCATGCACATCAATCACAAATTCGGTTGGCATGCCTTCTTTCGCTACAGGTTGTTCTGCGGCTGTACCTGGAATTGGTAACAAGGCTTCTGGTACCAATGTACCGGCATCACGTTCGCTCAGGAATTTACGGCCAATATCCGGGAACATGGCGTAAGTCAGCACATCTTCTTCTGTTTTTGCCAGTGCACCGATCTCAGTACGTAACTTAGCCAGTTCTGGTTTTAGCAGGTCAGCAGGGCGAACATCGATCACTTCTTCCTTACCGATCGCCTGATGTTGTAACGCCGTATCTACTGGTGCTGGTGATTTACCATAGCGACCTTGCAGATAGAGTTTTACTTCATTGGTGATGGTTTTGTAACGCTCACCTGCTAATACGTTGAATACAGCCTGAGTGCCCACGATCTGAGAGGTTGGTGTCACCAGTGGAGGGTAACCCAGATCTTTACGTACTTTCGGGATTTCGTTAAACACTTCATTGATGCGATTCAATGCACCTTGTTCTTTCAACTGGTTTGCCAGATTGGAAACCATGCCACCCGGCACCTGATTGACCTGAACACGGGTATCCACGCCAGTGAAATCACTTTCGTACTGGTGATATTTCTTGCGTACCGCATGGAAATACATGCCGATTTCTTGCAGTAATTCCAGATCTAAACCGGTGTCGTATTCAGTGCCGCGCAGTGCCGCCACCATCGATTCAGTAGCCGGGTGGCTGGTGCCCCAAGCCATGCTGGAGATAGCAGTGTCGATATTATCCGCACCCGCTTCGATCGCTTTCAGCTGGCACATAGTGGCAACGCCAGCAGTGTCGTGGGAATGAACGAAAATTGGCAGCGATACCGCAGCTTTCAGCGCTTTAACTAATTCGCCGGTGGCAAACGGTGTTAACAAGCCGGCCATATCTTTGATTGCGATAGAATCAACGCCTAAAGCGACTAATTCATGCGCCTGTGCCACAAACGCTTCAGTGGTATGCACCGGGCTGGTGGTGTAGCAGATAGTGCCCTGAGCGTGTTTACCGACTTTTTTAACCGCTTTGATCGCGGTGGCCAGATTACGCACATCGTTCATGGCGTCAAAAATACGGAATACGTCAATACCATTTTCGGCAGCTTTAGCCACAAACGCTTCGACCACATCATCGCTGTAGTGGCGATAGCCCAGCAGGTTCTGACCACGCAGCAGCATTTGCAGACGCGTGTTTGGTAATGCTTTCCGCAGCTGACGCAGACGTTCCCACGGATCTTCTTTCAGGAAACGAACACAAGCATCAAACGTAGCACCACCCCAGACCTCCAGTGACCAGTAGCCGACCTGATCCAGCTTGCTACAGATTGGCAACATGTCTTCAGTGCGCATGCGGGTCGCCAGCAACGATTGGTGGGCATCTCGCAGAATAGTGTCTGTAACCGTAATTTTTTTACTCATTCTCTACTCATCCTCTTCCGGTTAACGGCCTGTCGACCGGTGTGAAATTGTTATAATCCAGCGTATGCCGCAATTGCTGTTGCAATCGCTAAAGCCAACTGTTCCGGTCTGCGTTTTTCTGAATACTCCAGCAGTTCGGGATGCTCTTCCACAAAGCTGGTATTAAAACGACCGGTTCTGAATTCAGTATTACGCAAAATTTCTTGATAATATGGCGTTGTGGTTTTGACACCGTGTAAACGCATATCATCCAGTGCGCGTAATCCGCGG
>JAQUHG010000106.1 GCA_028683735.1 Tolumonas sp.
GCTATAATCCGCCGCCATTTTTCTCTGTGATGTAAATAGAATATGACCCAACCAGAAACCTTACTGTTTGATTATCCGAAATATTGGGCGGAATGCTTTGGGCCTGCGCCCTTTCTGCCCATGTCCCGCAGTGAGATGGATCAACTCGGTTGGGACAGCTGCGATATTATTGTGGTCTGCGGTGATGCCTATGTTGATCATCCGAGTTTCGGTATGGCGATTGTGGGTCGCTTTCTGGAAGCACAGGGATTCCGCGTTGGTCTGATCTGTCAGCCGGATTGGAACAATAAAAACGATTTCATGAAACTGGGTAAACCGAATCTGTTTTTCGGGGTCAGTGCCGGCAACATGGATTCGATGATCAACCGTTATACCGCTGATAAAAAGTTACGTCATGACGATGCTTATACGCCAAATAATGAAGGCGGTAAGCGCCCGGATCGTGCCACCTTGGTTTATTCTCAGCGCTGTAAAGAAGCCTATAAAGATGTACCGGTGGTGTTAGGGGGCATTGAAGCCTCACTGCGTCGTATTGGTCACTATGATTACTGGTCGGAAACCATTCGTCGTTCCGTATTAGTCGATGCTAAAGCTGACCTGCTGGTGTTTGGTAACGCGGAACGCCCGTTAACTGAAATTGCACATCGTTTTGCCCGCGGTGAAACCGTGGCCGATATGCAGGATATTCGCGGCACTGCGGTGATTAGAAAAGGGCCATTGCCGGAATGGAAGGGCGTCGACTCTTCGCGGTTAGACCAAATCGGTCATATCGATCCAATTCCAAATCCATATATGGAAAATGCGCTTTGTGCGACGGACGCGGCAGTCGAACCGGCGAAACCGAAAGCCGTTGTCGTGCAGCCACCAAAACCCAAGCCATGGGAAAAAACCTATGTGCTGCTGCCTTCGTATGAAAAAGTAAAAGCTGATCGTGTGTTGTACGCTCATACCTCACGTATTTTGCATCACGAAACCAATCCGGGTTGTGCGCGTGCGCTGTTGCAGCAGCATGGCGATAAAACATTGTGGGTAAATCCACCTGCATTACCGTTGAATACTGAAGAGATGGATTGGGTGTTTGCTCTGCCTTATCAACGTGTGCCGCATCCAGCGTATAAAGGCGCGAAAATTCCCGCCTACGACATGATCAAAACCTCCGTGAACATCATGCGCGGTTGTTTTGGTGGTTGTTCATTCTGTTCGATTACTGAACATGAAGGGCGTCAGATCCAAAGCCGTTCCCATGAATCAATCCTGACTGAGATTGAAGAGATCCGCGATAAGGTGCCGGGTTTCACCGGTGTGATTTCCGATCTGGGTGGCCCGACTGCCAACATGTATAAGCTGCGTTGTAAGAGTCCGCGCGCGGAAGAAACCTGCCGTCGTGCCTCGTGCGTGTTCCCAAGCATCTGCCCGCATATGGACACCGACCACACACCAACGATTGAGCTATATCGTAAAGCGCGCGATCTGAAAGGCATCAAGAAGATTTTGATTGCGTCTGGTGTACGTTACGATTTAGCGGTGCAAGATCCGCGTTATGTGCGGGAGTTGGTGAAACACCATGTCGGCGGTTATCTGAAAATTGCCCCGGAACATACCGAAGAAGGCCCATTATCGAAGATGATGAAGCCGGGTATGGGCAGCTATTACAAATTCAAAGAATTGTTTGACAAATATTCCAAGGAAGCGGGGAAAGAGCAGTTCCTGATCCCTTATTTTATTGCCGCACACCCCGGCACCACCGATGAAGACATGGTGAATCTGGCGTTGTGGCTCAAGCAAAATAACTTCCGTCTGGATCAGGTGCAAAACTTCTATCCATCGCCGCTGGCGAATGCGACGACCATGTATTACACCGAGCTGGATCCGTTGCATAAGATCGATTACAAGTCGGACAAAATGTTTGTGGCGAAAGGCGAGATCCGTCGTCGTTTCCATAAAGCGGTGCTGCGTTATCACGACCCGGCGAACTGGCCGAAACTGCGTGAAGAGTTCATGGCGCGTGGTTGGGGTCATCTGATTGGTAAAGGGCCGGGTTGTTTGATCCCAGAAGAGAGCAAAACACCAAGCCGTCAGCGCAAATTGGCCACAATGCAGAAAACCGGCCAGATCGCACTGACGCGTCATTTACCGATGGAACAGCAACGTCGCTCGCCGGAAGAGAGTAACAAAGCGAAACCGGCTACGAGCGGTAAACGTCCTGCCAGTAATAAAAAACCGGTATTGGCGAAACCTGTTGCGGGAGCTGTAGCACAAGGTAAGCCCGTGCAAGGGAAACCGGTACAAGGTAAACCATCTGCGGGTGGAAAACCGGCAGCTCGCCGTCCAGTAGCTAGCCAACGCCAACAAGGTGGTGGGGCTTCACGCGCCCGTTAATGGGCGCTATGCTGGCAGGCGGGTATTCAGATAGGTCATTACAATGCGTATAGGGATCAACCGCCTGCTGCTGTTAGTCAGTTTTGTTAGTGTCAGTGTTTGGGCTGCTACGGAAGATAGCGCGTTGACACTGGCTGATCTGATTGGTGGCAAACAGCAATTTAATCTGTTCAGTCATCAGGTGTTGAATAAGATGATCCGTCAGCAACCCGAGCTGGCGCGTTATCAACCAGTGGTTCAAAAATGGGGCAAGGAAAATCTGACCTGGGCGCATATGCGTACTGAGTTAGCGATCGCCTATCATTCCCATTTTACGGAGCCGGAGATCCAACAGATGATCCTGTTTTTCCGCACGGCGGCTGGGCAGAAATATCTGCGTTATTCTCCGTTATTGCAGGAAGAAACGGTGACTATCGGTCAACGTATTGCGCATGAACAGCAGCCGAAATTACTGGAAATGTTGCAGCAGGCCAGACAAAATTCTTCATCCAGCCATTGAGCAAGATTCAGGGATTGCGCAGGTTTGTTCTGATACGGCAGAGAAATCAAAACGCTGGTTATCAAGACAATAGAGGTGCCCCGGGGTGCCTTTGGCGCGATGTTTGGCGGTGCTTAACGTCGTACTCACCTGGCTGGCAGTTAAAGACAGATCGGGTGTGTAAGGGAAGACTCCAACCGATAAGTCGACCAGTGGGAATTTTCGTGGATTACCATCCCGATCTTTACTGTAAATACCGTTATTGATGATGTCTTCATTGCGATAGTAGTGCAGACGTTGTCGGCGGAACTCTGATTGCAGTTCCTTAATGGGCGTGATCCACTCATCTTGTTGTAATAACAAAATAAAATCGTCACCACCCAGATGGCCGATGAAATTATGCGGTTGGCCAAAATACTGTCGTAACAATCGGGCAACCAGCTTGATCATCATATCGCCGCGTTCATAACCACAAACATCATTGTAGGGTTTGAAATCATTCAGATCACAATATGCCAGCAGGAACGGTTTGTTATCCTGTAAGCCTTTTTCGATAGCGCGCTGGATCGGTACATTACCGGGTAACAAGGTCAGCGGGTTGGCATAACGTGCCATGGTGAGCTTATATTGGGTCAGTTTGCGCATCAGATCGCGTAAGCGTCCCAGACCCAGATATTTACCGTCTTCACAAATAATGAACCAGGCGTCTAATTCCTCTTCTTCTTCATGTTCGACCAGTAGCTGGCTGACTTTTAATAAAGATTGATTCACATCGACCATGATGGGTTTATCCATCAACTTGGCAACCGGTGCTTTGGCATACAGTGAATGGCCAAACTGCTCGGCAAAATGACGCAGTAACGTATGGCGTCGCAAGATACCTAGTGGTGTACCTTGCGCGTCTAACACTGGGTAGCAGTTAGCATCGGGTTGTTTACGAAACAACTCCATGGCATTCATGCCATTTACATCCGGTGAGATAGGCGGGATCTGTACCACTAATTCACGTAGCGGGGCTGTCGCCTGACGTGATTCCTCACTGTCGACCAGCAACTCAGCCGGGAATGGTGCGGGAATGACGGCGGGTTTGCCAAACAGATAACCCTGACAATATTGGATGCCAATTTGGCGGGCGACCTGATATTCCTCTTTGCGCTCAACGCCTTCCAAAATCATCTTGCAGCCGAGTTTACCGGCCAGATCACACAGACTGGCGACGAACTGACGTTTAGTACCATCACTATCAATGTTGGCGGCAAAATAAATATCCAGTTTGACAAAATCCGGGCGTAATTCTGACCATAAACGCAGCCCTGAATTGCCTGCACCCAAATCATCAATCGCGACCATAAAGCCATTCTCTTTTAATGACTTCACCATCTTGATAATGTCATCACCGGAGGCCGCAGGGTGATTTTCAGTTAATTCAATAACCACTAAGCTTGGCGATAGGTGAGCTTGTTGGGTTGCTTGTAACAGCGGAGCAATACCCAGAGTAAGCAAAACTGAAGGGGAAATATTGACGAATAATTTGCCGTTCAGTTGTTGTGTCACAAAGCGTTTCATTGCCAATGAAACACACAGCAGTTCTAGCTCGGCTTGTCGCCCTTCTAATTCTGATTGGCGAAATAGTTCCAAAGGCGAATGTAATAAACTATCCGACGGCCCGCGGCTTAATGCCTCATAACCGAGCACCTGACGTTGTACATTATCAAAAATAGGTTGAAATAAAGTTTGGATCTGACACCGCGCCATAATGACGTCGAGTTCGGTAATCACTATGATCATTCCTGATTAAATAGTGTGATGGCGGTCATGCTAACGCGGGTGTATGACAATTTTATTGCTGCTTTCCAGTACACCATATTTTGCAAGCAATGCCTCATGCTCTCTGTTAAAATGCGCGCCAGTTTAGTGAGTACAGGGAGTTCATGTGGTCTGGATTGATTATGCAATTCTGGCGGTGATTGGTTTGTCATCCCTGATCAGTCTGATCCGTGGTTTCGTTAAAGAAGCCCTTTCTCTCGTCACCTGGTTTGCTGCTTTTTTTGTCGCCAGTCGTTTCTTTGGCGATCTGGCCGTCTTTTTCACCTCTGTTTCCGATAGCATGGTTCGTAACGGTATGGCGATTGCCGTGCTGTTCGTGGCAACACTGATTGTGGGCGCCCTCGTTAACTATGTTGTTAGTGTGCTGGTAAATAAGACGGGATTATCGGGCACTGATCGCGTGCTTGGTATTTGTTTTGGCGCAATTCGTGGCGTATTAATTGTTAGTGCGTTGCTGTTCTTTATGGATACTTTTACCAGTGCTCATGATGCAATTTGGTGGAAGCAATCCATACTTATTCCAGAATTTGGTGTCGTGGTGAACTGGTTCTTTGAGTTCATGAAACACTCATCAAGTTTTATTAAGTGATTATTGGCATTTCGAGGAAGAGAAGAGATGTGTGGTATTGTCGGCATTGTTGGCACCAGTCCTGTCAACCAGGCCTTATATGATTCACTGACGGTGTTACAACACCGCGGGCAGGACGCCGCAGGGATCGTGACTATCAGTGATAACACGTTCAAGCAGCGTAAAGCCAATGGCCTCGTGAAAGACGTATTCGAAACACGTCATATGCAACGTCTGAAAGGCAATATCGGTATCGGTCATGTCCGTTATCCGACTGCCGGTAGTTCCAGTGCCGCAGAAGCACAGCCATTTTACGTCAATTCTCCATTTGGTATTGCGTTGGCCCATAACGGTAACCTGACCAATGCGAAAGAACTGCGCGATTTGCAAACCCAACAAACTCGCCGTCACATCAACACCACGTCTGATTCAGAAGTGCTGCTGAATACCTTTGCTTATGAACTGGATAAAACAGTAGGTACTGATTTATCTGCGGAAGAAGTTTTTGCCGCGGTTAGCCGTGTGCATGCGCAGGTCCGTGGTGCTTACGCAGTTGTGGCTGTAATCATCGGTCATGGTCTGCTGGCGTTCCGTGATCCAAACGGCATTCGTCCGTTGGTGCTGGGTCGTCGCGCCTCTGAAGAAAATGGCCGTTATGAATACATGGTTGCTTCCGAAAGCGTGGCGCTAGATGTGCAAGGCTTTGAAGTGATGCGTGATGTGGCACCGGGTGAAGCGGTCTACATTTCCGCAAAAGGCGAACTGTCGACCAAACAGTGCGCGCATAATCCTGATCATTGCCCATGTATTTTCGAATACGTTTATTTTGCCCGTCCTGATTCGTTCATCGATAAAGTTTCTGTGTATGCCGCTCGTGTGCATATGGGTCAGAAACTGGGTGCGAAAATTGCCCGTGACTGGAAAGATCTGGATATCGATGTCGTGATCCCGATCCCTGAAACATCGTGTGATATTGCATTAGAGATTGCCCAGATCCTGAATAAGCCATACCGTCAGGGTTTTGTGAAAAACCGTTATATCGGTCGTACCTTCATCATGCCAGGGCAGACGCAGCGTAAGAAATCAGTGCGCAATAAACTGAACGCGATCTCGTCTGAATTCAAAGGCAAGAATGTGTTGCTGGTGGATGACTCGATTGTGCGTGGTACTACTTCTGCACAGATCGTGGACATGGCGCGTGAAGCGGGTGCAGAGAAAGTTTACTTTGCCTCAGCGGCTCCGGAAATTCGTTTCCCGAACGTGTACGGTATCGACATGCCAGTAGCCAGTGAACTGATTGCTTATGGTCGTGAAGTGAATGAGATCTGTCAGCTGATCCGGGCTGACGGTTTGATTTTCCAAGACTTGAGTGATTTGGAAGCGGCAGTGCGTGAATGTAACCCGGAAATCAAACAATTTGAAACATCGGTGTTTAATGGCAAATACATTACCGGTGATATCAATGATGATTACCTGGCGTTCCTGAACAATTTGCGTAATGACGATGCCAAAGCAGATCGCGAGTGGAGTGAAGCCACTGCGGATTTAGAGCTGTATAACGGCGAAAATTAAGATTAAAGCAGAGCCCCGACAAGGGGCTCTGTTGTTTTAGCAGCACTCAATTTCAACGATATCTAATAATGCTAACGCTTCATCATCTTCGTACAACTCAAACAACTCCCTGATTTGATTAAGATTGCTGTGAATTAAAAACAGATCGTCGGGTTTCGGTCCATTTCCGCCCAGTGCTTTTTGCTTAAAATATTCCCAGAACTTATTGGTTTTTTCTGGCAAATCAATGTGTTTGCGGATGTAAGACATTAACAAGCGCGCATTACCATCACAATCAATACCATCAAAGGTGACATACCGATCTGTAGTGGCAACGGCAGGGGCATTTTTTTTCTGTTTACAGCTGCAGGGCATTGGCAAAATCCTCAAGATTTAAGTGAAGGATCGACCAGCCGGTGTAAAAGACATTGTTGATTTACTGCATAATTGCAGCAAAACAGACAATAAAAAGTGAACAAATCAGGCTGGCACAGGCTAACGCATTATCTTTGCGCAAACTGTGCCAGTTTTGGATGTGTGTTAGTGTTCAAATTATTCCAGCAGGCTGCGCAGCATCCACGCCGTTTTTTCGTGTAACTGAATACGTTGTGTCAGCAGATCAGCAGATGCTTCATCGCTGTTTTTTTCCAGCAGCGGGAACAGTGAACGCGCGGTACGCACCACGGCTTCCTGACCTGCCACCAGGTTTTTAATCATCTCCTGCGCTTTCGGTACACTGGTGTCTTCCGGGATCACCGTCAGTTTGGCAAATTCTTTGTAGGTGCCTGGGGCATATACACCCAGCGCGCGGATACGTTCTGCGATCAAATCAACTGCCAGAGACAGCTCGGTATATTGGGTTTCAAACATCAGGTGCAAGGTATTAAACATTGGGCCGGTCACGTTCCAATGATAATAATGAGTTTTCAGATACAGCGTGTAACTGTCAGCGAGAAGGCGTGAAAGACCGGCTGCAATTTCAAGACGATCATTTTCAGCAATTCCGATATCAATAGGTTGATGTGACATAATTCGCTCCTTGGTTGGTAATTATTTTTCGCATTACAAAAAGGCATGTTTACCTTGTTATGTATGTATATTAGGCGCAACCAAGCAGCATCGCCAATTGAAAATGTGTAATGTTGTGATAGGTTAAAGCTATTGATTTTTTGCTATTTAATCGTTGGCAGTGACTGTTTTTATGCTAAACACAGACACTGCCAGAAGAGGTATTACAGATCGGAATGTTTGTCCTGATGATCGTTATCATAAGGTAATTTGAGATGACCATAGCGGATCACCAAGACGGTCACTGCCAGTAAAAAAGCACTGGCGGCGACGCCAACCAGCTGCCAGGCATCCATCGATTTCATATCCAAAATCAGATAACGCGCTAGCGCGACGATCGCAATATAAAGTGGAATACGGATCGGCATTTTGCCAGATTCCAGATACATCGAAATCATGGCCAACACTTCCAGATAGATAAACATTAGCAATAAATCAGCTAGGGCTACTTTTTGTAAACTGATCATCGAAACGACTTCCGTGCCAATAGCAAAAATGCTGGCAATCGCAATGATCATTAAGCCAACGTTTTGCGCCCATTCCAGCAATATTCGGATAAGAGAATTTATTCGGTTCATACTTAGACCTGCTTTTTTGTTACTCAGATCACAATATAACCTTGATTTACATTTTTTGTTAATAATTTGTAACATTAATGGTTGGTTTGTTTACCGTAATCTTTATGGCGGTAGTCGCTTGGGTTTGTTATGTTACTGTAACATTGTCTTACTGGATAAAGTTGATGAGTCAAAAACCCCGTCGCCCGACGTTACAGGATGTGGCCGATCTTGTAGGTATCACCAAAATGACGGTGAGCCGCTATTTAAAAGATCCTGCGTTAGTTTCTGCTGCTGTGCAGGAGAAAATAGCAGTTGCGTTAGATACGCTGGGCTACATTCCAAATCGGGCTCCGGATCTGCTATCGAATGCCAAAAGCAAAGCTATCGGTGTTTTGCTGCCATCGTTAACCAATCAGGTATTTGCGGAAGTGATCCGTGGCATCGAGTCGGTTACAGAACCGGCGGGCTATCAGACTATGCTGGCGCACTACGGTTATAGCTCAGACGTGGAGCAGGAGCGTATTGCTTCATTGCTGTCTTATCATGTCGATGGTTTGATCTTATCGGAAAGCTATCACACGGAACGCACGTTACGCATGATCCAGACTGCCGGCATTCCGGTTATTGAGGTGATGGATTCACGCTCACCGGTGGTGGAACAAGCGGTTGGTTTTGATAATGCAGCGGCCAGTTATGCGATGACCGAATTGATGCTGCAAAAAGGCTATCGTCGAATTGTTTATCTTGGCGCGCGGATGGACGTGCGAACCCGGCTGAAGATGGAGGGTTATGCCGCCGCGATGCAAGCGCACGGGCTGGAGGCGTTAACGATGACCACCGATGCAGCATCGTCATTTTCACTGGGCGCTAAATTGCTATCGGAAGCCCGTATGCGTTATCCGGATATGGATGGCGTGATCTGTACCAATGATGACTTAGCGGTTGGTGCGATCTTTGAGTGCCAGCGACAGAATATTGCTGTGCCCGGTGAGATTGGTGTGGCGGGGTTCCACGGTCATGACATTGGTCAGGCAATGGTGCCGAAACTGGCCAGCGTGATCACACCACGCGAAGCGATAGGCCACGTAGCCGCTGAACAATTGCTGGCACGGATCAATGGGGTGGAATTAACTGAACCGGTGATTGATTTGGGTTTTGAGTTGTCGGCGGGGCAGAGTATTTAAGATGTGGTGGGCTGGAGAGGACTGGCAATAAAACGCAGACTCGCTGTAAATCCGTCCATGGACGCTCGGGCGGCGGCATCCTTGCCGCCGACAGTCTGCTTATTTATTACCAGTCCTCTCCTTAACGGGTACTATTTTTTCAGGCCGTTGATCAGCGCTACCGCTTCTGCTGACAGCGCCGTAATTCCCGCCCAATCGCCGGCTTTGACTTTATCCGCCGGGATCATCCAGGAACCACCAACAGTGGCAACGCATTTCAGTGCCAGATAAGCGGCGACATTTTTCGGGCCAATGCCGCCGGTCGGGCAGAATTTAACCTGTGCTAATGGTGCTGAAATGGCCTGCAATGCAGGGGCGCCGCCATTCGCTTCCGCCGGGAAGAATTTCAAATGGGTGTAACCCAGATCCAGTGCGGTCATTACTTCGGATGGCGTGCTGACACCGGGGATCAACGGCACGGCGTGAGCTGCGGCATGTGCCAGTAATTTGTCGGTAAAGCCCGGAGAGATAATAAACTGCGCACCGGCTGCTACGGCGTCATCATATTGTTGCGGGTTCAAAATGGTACCCGCACCTACCAACGCATCTGGCATCGCT
>JAQUHG010000107.1 GCA_028683735.1 Tolumonas sp.
ATGTTATTGGAAACCGTAGTTTTAGCAGCGATCCACAGCAAGTGATTGAGCTGGCTTCTGCATTTATTGATGGCATGCATCAGGCCGGCATGAAAGCGACAGGTAAACACTTTCCTGGCCATGGCAGTGTAAGAGCAGACTCTCACATTGAAAGTCCTCGGGACAATCGATCATGGGAAGAAATAGATGCAACGGATATGGTGCCATTTAAACAGTTAATTCCGACGGGAAAATTAGATGCGCTCATGCCAGCACATGTGATTTATACCGAGATTGATGAACATCCAGCTGGTTTTTCCCGTTTTTGGTTGCAGGAAATATTACGCAAAAAGCTTGGATTCAAGGGAGTTATTTTCAGCGATGATCTGACGATGGAAGGCGCAGCTGTCGCTGGCGGCTATCCAGAACGAGCACAAGCAGCCTTAGATGCCGGTTGTGACATGTTACTGGCCTGCAATAACCGGGCTGGTGCAGTTGCTATTCTTGATGGATTAAAAAATCCACCTTCTAGCAGTGCAGAGTCATTATTAAGTAAAAACCAAGGTGATTGGTCCCGACTCATCTCATCGTCGCGCTGGCAAACCACGCAAAACAGAGTCCGCCGCTTTGTCGAAGAGTATGTTAATTAATACCATATTTTTGATCTTAAGCAGCCTTTCGGGGCTTTGAACTGACCCCACAGCAGGAGACCTGCTATGGTGAATTCCTGACAAGGTTGTTGATTGAGAGGGATCCAACATGATTATTTATCTGCACGGCTTTGATGCAACCAGCCCTGGCAATTATGAAAAAGTATTGCAATTACAATTTATTGACCCGGATGTACGTATGGTTAGCTACAGTACGATTTATCCTCGTCAGGATATGAGCCATTTGTTAAAGGAAGTGCATCGTCAAATTACAACGTCCGATGATCCTGCACCGTTGATCTGTGGTGTGGGTCTGGGCGGTTATTGGAGTGAGCGCATTGGTTATCTCTGCGGTATTCGCCAAGTCATGTTTAATCCGAATCTTTTTCCTGAAGAAACAATGCAAGGAAAGATCGCTCGTCCGGAAGAATATGTTGATATCGCTTCTAAATGTGTAACTGAATTTCGTAAAAAAAATGCAAGAAAGTGCATTTGTATCCTTTCTGTTAACGATGAAGTCATGGATAATAGCCGCACAGCAAGTGAGCTGAAAGAATATTACGACATTGTATGGGATGAGCAACAATCCCATAAGTTCAAGGATCTGTCGTCACATCTACAGCTTATAAAAGCATTCAAGAATGCTGGATGATGTCAGATGATTTTTGAGGAAGCGTAACTATTCCTTAACATATGTAATAAAAAAGGTGCTTCTGGTATGACCAAAATTGTCATTGTTGGTGGTGGTGCAGGTGGTCTTGAATTGGCCACACGTCTGGGACGTAAATTGGGTAAAAAAGGTAAGGCTCAGATCACGTTAGTTGATCGCAACCGTACCCATTTATGGAAACCGTTGCTACATGAAGTTGCAGCAGGTTCGCTGGATGCTGGTGTTGATGCATTAAGCTATCAGTCTCAGGCCCGTCACAATGCGTTTGAATTCCAATTAGGCACATTGACTGATATTAAACGTCAGGAAAAACGTATCGTACTGGCACCAATTTTTGGTGAAAAAGGCGAAGAAGTATTAGGTGAACGCGAAATTGAATATGACTACCTGGTAATGGCGCTGGGATCAGTTTCTAACGATTTCAATACACCAGGTGTGCGTGACCATTGTATTTTCCTGGATAGTGCTGATCAGGCATTCCGTTTCCATAATATTTTGATGGATAAATTCCTGCGTTTTGCGGGTTCTCGAACTACTAGCAACACGGATATTCCGCAAGATGGCAATATTAAGATTGCTATCGTGGGTGCTGGTGCCACCGGTATTGAGCTTTCTGCTGAGCTGTATAATGCAGTTGAAGAATTGACTGCATATGGTTATAAAAACCTGTCTCGTCGCAGCTTGAAAGTAACTGTAGTTGAAGCCGGCCCACGGATTCTGCCTGCACTGCCAGAGCGTATTTCTGGTGCTGCGCATCATGAACTGACCGAGTTGGGTGTTGATATCCGCACTGCGACATTTGTGAGTGAAGCGACCGATAAAGGTCTGATGACCAAAGATGGCGAGCTGATCGAAGCAGATTTGATGGTTTGGGCTGCCGGTGTTAAAGCACCTGATTTCCTGAAAGAAATTGGCGGGCTGGAAACTAACCGTGCCAACCAATTGGTCGTAAAAGGCACGCTGCAAACCACCATTGACGATCATGTTTATGCGATTGGTGACTGTGCCGCCTGTGCCATGGAAGATGGCAAACTGGTTCCGCCACGTGCACAATCTGCTCATCAGATGGCAACTCAGGCCATGAAAAATATTCTGGCACAGATCAATGGTGGCGAATTAAAAGCATATCAGTATGTCGATTACGGTTCATTGGTTTCGCTGAGTAACTTCTCTACCGTTGGTAGCTTGATGGGTAACCTCATGCGCGGTTCTATGATGATTGAGGGTCGCATCGCTCGTATGATGTATATCTCTTTATATCGTATGCACCAAGTTGCACTTTACGGTTATGTCAAAACTGGTTTGATTATGTTGGTTGGCCAGTTGAACCGAATTCTGCGTCCACGCCTGAAATTGCATTGATTTCTTGCTGATAGTAAAAAGCCGGCTAATTTCAGTCGGCTTTTTTATAGGTGAAATTTACGCGAATCATAAAAAAACGCCGCAATATGCGGCGTTGATTTCGATGTTTTATAAGCTTAGTGAGCTTGAGCTTCACCGATTGGCAGAATGGTGCGGCCGAATTTTTCGTTCAGCACTTCAGCCATAGCCAGATAAATTGCAGAAGCGCCACAGAAAATACCTTCGAAACCAGCGAATGTACCTAATGCTGCATTACCAGTGAAATCTTTAGCGGCCAACAAGAAGAACAATACAACCAGAGTACCGAATACCACCTGCAGTGCTTTCGGGCCTTTCAGCGTGCCAAAGAACATGAACAGAGTGAAGATACCCCACATCAGCAGGTAACAACCCATAGAGGTTTCGTTTGCTGCATCAGCCCAACCCCATTTTGGCATCAGGATCAGGAATACCAGACTGATCCAGAAGAAACCGTAAGAGGTAAAAGCAGTCAGACCGAAAGTATTACCTTTTTTGAATTCAAGAATACCTGCAATCACTTGCGCCATACCGCCATATGCCAGACCCATTGCCAGAATCATGGCGCTGATTGGGAAGAAGCCTGCATTATGGATGTTCAGCAGCACAGTGGTCATACCAAAACCCATCAGACCCAATGGTGCTGGATTTGCCAATTTTTCGCTCACGAGAAGTTCTCCAGTAATAACGCTTAAAGGGTTCATCATCCTGATGAACGTTAGGTTTATGTAAAAATCCGCGCGATTCTAGAGGGCTGATCAGCTGTGTGCAAGTTAATTTGCGAGTCAGATCAAAGAAGTTTTTATGCAGGAAATGTATGTATTTATTTAAGATAAAAAAGGGAAGCATGTGCTTCCCGACATAAATGTTAAAATGTTGTAAATTTACTCCACTTCATTACCGCTTTTTTCATTGGCAGCAAAGATTTTGGTGTTATTTAATGTCGTTCCGGCAATAGACAGCAGCGCTTCGCGCGTCAGAAATGCCTGATGACCAGTGAACAACACATTATGGCAGGCAGAAAGACGGCGGAAGGTATCATCGGTGATCACTTCGTTCGATTTATCTTCAAAGAAGAGTTCGCTTTCTTCTTCGTAAACATCTAAACCAAGTGCTCCGATCTTACCTTGTTTTAATGCTTCGATGGCATCTTGAGAATTCAGCAACGCACCACGACTGGTATTAATAATCATCACACCTTTTTTCATTTTGGCGAATGATTGTGAATTTAACAGGTGGTAATTTTCCTGAAATAGCGGGCAATGCAAACTGATCACATCTGACTCGCGGAATAGTGTGTCCAGATCGACATATTCAGCGCCTAATTCAATCGCGGCTTGATTTTGGAATGGATCATTTACCAGCAAACGCATACCAAAACCTTTTAAAATTCTTAAGGTTGCGATACCGATCTTACCTGTACCGATAATGCCAGCAGTCTTGCCGAACATGTTAAAACCCACTAAACCATCGAGTGCGAAATTGGCATCGCGGGTGCGTTGATAAGCTTTATGGATGCGACGATTCAACGTCATCATCAGGCCGACACTGTGTTCTGCAACGGCTTCCGGCGAATAGGCAGGAACGCGCACAACAGTCAGTCCTAACTCTTTCGCAGCAACTAAATCAACATTGTTATAACCAGCGCAGCGCATTGCTAACAGGCGAGTGCCGTTGTTAACCAGATCAGTTAATACCGGACGCGAAAGATCATCATTAACAAATGCACAAACAACCGGATAACCATGGGCTAATCGTGCAGTTTTTGCATCCAAACGAACATCAAAATAATCAATAACATAATCAAATTGTTGGTTGGCTTGCTCAAAATAATCACGATCATATGCTTTAGCACTAAATAATGCGATTTTCATAGGTACAGTCTCCACCTGAAAAGATGTAGTAAAATTACATCATTTTTGAATCGGCCGTCAACTTAATATGATGTATGTCAAAAAAATACGGATTGGTGAGTGGTTTTGATCTGAAAAATCAAAAAAAGAAAGGAGCATTAAGCTCCTTAAATACATCGAACAACGAGGATTCAAAACACCAACACCACAACAAGGGGTTCAATCAATGACGGTTACAATATTTAGTGTAGCTGATGTTTGAGAAGTCAAAAGAATATCTGCTGCATCATCACTTTCATCTTTTAACGCAACCCCACTTAATTGACGACGAAACATTTCCGCTAATAACCAACTGAGCTTGTGCGCAGCTTCGGGATAGTTAAGCCCTTCTGGGCGAACATTAGAGATGCAGTTACGTTCGGAGTCGAGTAATCCGACTTTCGGTGCCCATGTCAGGTAAACGCCTAAACTGTCAGGGGAAGATAAGCCGGGACGTTCGCCGATCAATACAGCCACGGCTTTTGCCTGCAGTGCTTCTGCTATGTCATCGCCGATAGCGACACGCGCCTGTTTAGTTAAGACTATCGGCCCAATGGTAATACCAAGCGCTTCAAGACGCGGGCGTAACTCCAGTAAAAATGGCACCGTATTACGATGTATTGCGGTCGACGATAATCCGTCGCCCACGACGATCACCAACTCGATTGGCTGGGCATGCTGTTTCAGCCATTCCCGCGATTCTGTAGAAAGCTGACGCCCCAAATCGGGTCTGCGCAGATATGTCTCGCGATCGGGAACAGCGCTGTGCGCTTGTAACGTGGTAAAACCTTGTTCATACAACTCAGCGGCCAGCGAATCAGCAGCAAAAGGCAAATGCACGGCATCACGCGCTTGCGCATGCGCGAGACCAAATTTCAGTAATTCTTTTGTGGGCAGACTATTGCCTGTACGCCCAAGCGCGATACGTGCCGCCGTAAATTGACGCAACTCATCCCACGAGTTTTGATGGATCACATTTTTACTCATGCTGCGCTCCCGAGAGAAGGTAACTGCGTCAGTAGTGGATGCTGTTTGGACGGATCTAACAAATGACCTTGCGTGTCGATCAAGCGCATTTTTTCCAGCCAGCTATCGAATTCTGGTGCACGTTTCAAACCGAGTAATTCGCGAATATAGAGCGCATCATGGAACGACGTGCTTTGATAGTTCAGCATGATATCGTCGGCACCCGGCACGCCAATCAGGAAGGTTAAACCTGCCGCGGCTAAGAGTGTCAGCAATGTATCCATATCATCCTGATCGGCTTCTGCGTGATTGGTATAACAAACATCACAGCCTAATGGCACGCCCAATAATTTACCGCAGAAATGGTCTTCCAATCCGGCCCGAATGATCTGTTTACCATCGTAAAGATATTCCGGGCCGATAAAACCAACCACAGTGTTGGTCAGTAGCGGGTTGAACTTTCTGGCCACGGCATAGGCTCGTGCTTCACACGTTTGTTGGTCGACACCAAAATGAGCATTTGCCGACAGACAACTGCCTTGTCCAGTTTCAAAATACATCACGTTTTTGCCAATCGTGCCACGATTCAGGCTTTGTGCCGCCGCTTCTGCTTCCGCCAAAATGGATAGGTTAACACCAAAGCCTGAATTGGCTTTTTCAGTACCCGCAATAGACTGAAACACCAGATCGACAGGGACACCACGATTGATCAACTCAATAGTGTTAGTGACATGAGTCAGCACACAGGATTGTGTGGGGATCTCAAAACGTTGGATCACGTCATCCAGCATATAGTTGAGTTTGGCTAAACCAGGCAAGCTGTCAGTTGCTGGATTGATACCTACTACTGCATCTCCGCTGCCATACAACAAACCATCCAACATAGCGGCTGCAATACCAGATAAAGCATCGGTCGGGTGATTAGGTTGCAGGCGCACACTCAAACGGCCGGGTAAACCGATCGTATTGCGGAATTTTGTGATGACCCGACATTTTTTAGCAACAAGGATCAGATCTTGATTGCGCATTAATTTACTGACTGCAGCAACCATTTCCGGGGTTAATCCCGGTGCTAATCGCGCTAAAGTGAGACTATCGGCCTGCTCACTTAACAACCAGTCACGAAAATCACCCACAGTAAGATGGCTAATCAAAGAAAATGCGGCTAGATCATGCTCATCGAAAATGAGTCGAGTGATCTCATCTTCTTCATAAGGAATTAAGGCTGTTTGTAAAAATGCTTTCAACGGCAGATCGGCCAGGCAGATCTTGGCAGCCATACGTTCTTCGGCGGTTGCGGCAGCTACACCAGCCAGATAATCGCCAGAACGTGCCGGGCTGGCTTTTGCCATCAAAATTTTCAGATCAGGAAACTGATAAGTACGTTGGCCAATGGTCGTCCGATACATACTGATTCCTTTTTATGGGCTTTAAAAAAGCCACCGCAAGCGGTGGCAAAGTCTATGGGGTGGAAATCTTATGAATTTTGAGCTTGCAGTAATTCGTTACCTGCCTGCATCGTATCTGTGCTGTGAGTTGCTTTGAAATAGATGAACCCAGCGATAAACAGGCCAGCAAAAATCATTGCCAACAGCGTGTTGTAATAAGTCATGGCTACCAGACATACCACAGCTAACACGAGCGCCAATGCGGGTGCAAAAGGATAGAGTGGTGCAGAGAACGGACGTTCCAGTTTTGGTTCAGTAACACGCAGTTTGAACAGCGCAGCCATAGAGATGATGTACATCACGATAGCGCCAAATACCGACATGGTTACGATATTCGCGGTTAATGGCTGGCCACCAATCACGATCAGGTTGTCAGAAAAAATTGCAGCAATACCGATCACGCCACCAGCTAAAATAGCCCAGTGAGGAGTCTGATAACGGCTGTTAATGGCTGCCAATGGTTTCGGCAGGAAACCAGCACGTGCTAAAGCGAAGATTTGACGGGAATATCCCATGATGATGCCGTGGAAAGAGGCAATCAGACCAAACAGACCTAACCAGACCAGCATGTGTAACCAGCCACTGGAGTTACCAACAATCATTTTCATGGCTTGTGGTAATGGATCGTTGATGTTAGCTAATTTGCTCCAGTCACCTGCACCACCGGCAAAGACCATGACACCAATTGCCAGAACGACCAAAGTCAGAATGCCGGCAATAAATGCAACTGGGATGGTTTTTTTCGGGTCTTTTGCTTCTTCGGCTGCCATGGCAGCGCCTTCAATTGCAAGGAAGAACCAGATAGCAAAGGGAATAGCAGCGAAAATACCAGAAATAGCAGAGCCAGAGAATTCGTTGCTGCCAGCCCAACCATTCGCAACAAAGTTAGCGACAGAGAAACCCGGTGATACCACACCCATGAAGACCAGTAATTCAATAATGGCCAGAATGGTGACACATAATTCAAAGGTTGCAGCGATGCTGACGCCGACCACGTTGAGCGCCATAAAGACCAGATAAGAACCTACGGCGATCATTTTTGGATCAATCGTAGGAAACTGAACATTCAGATAAGCACCAATCGCCATGGCAATAGCTGGCGGCGCAAAGACAAATTCCACCAGTGTTGCAAAGCCGGCAACATAACCACCGACAGGGCCAAACGCGCGATATGCGTAAGCAAACGGACCGCCAGCATGCGGAATTGATGTGGTTAATTCAGTAAAGCTGAAGATGAATGCGGTATACATAGCAGCAATTAGCAGCGCCGTTACCATGAAGCCTAACGTGCCAGCTTGTGCCCAACCATAACTCCAACCAAAGTATTCCCCTGAGATAACTAAACCAACAGCAATTCCCCAAAGATGAAATTTGCCCAGTGTCCGTTTTAAGCTCGGAGCAGCAATGTCCTTTTGCATAGATGTGTACCTCTGTTTAATTGATCCATCTGTCTTTCTTCGACAGAGTTGGGAGTCGTAATCACTA
Organism: Tolumonas sp.; assembly: GCA_028683735.1. Lineage (GTDB taxonomy): Bacteria > Pseudomonadota > Gammaproteobacteria > Enterobacterales > Aeromonadaceae > Tolumonas. Next base: position 8,471 of record JAQUHG010000107.1, read on the forward strand.
AAGCAAAAGGTATACCCCTTTGCGTAGTGTGATCTTGCTCCCAGCAAAATCAGAAAACTTGACGTGAGGATGGTGATTTTTGTTCTCTAAAGTCAACTTTATGTATTTCAGAGGCAAATATCCGAGACAAAGAGAAGAGGTTGGGTATCTGGAACAAACACGATATTCGTGTTTTGAAACAAATATGGGCATTACGCACCAAATTGAATCGCATCAGCAATAATTTTTATTTAACCGATTGATATTTAAAAGCTTAATAATTGGTTCATTTATTGCTTATCTCTAGCTAAGTATTTCGTTTATGCGTTTAGAGAGGTAATTATGAACATATCTGCACGTCAATCTGCACTGACAGGCATGATCTCAGACGCATTTGACAGTAACCGAGGCGTATTATCTGCAGCAGCAACTGGGCTGAGTGATTTTATCTGCTCAAATGGTGGTGATGTCGATCGTATTTTCGGGGTAAGCGGTATTAACCCTGAATTGCTCGCTAACCCGACGTTGAGTCTTGATTTGGTTAATTACTGCCGAGTCATGGAAGAGGCGGCCCACTATTCTGGCGTTGATAACTTTGGTCTTTATTACGGTAAACAATTTAAACCGCAATCGCTTGGTTTGATCGGTTATATCGGGCTCAGTTCGCCGACATTGACTGATGCGCTACATAATATGGCTACGGACTTCCAATGGCACCAGCACCATACATTGACTCAAATGGTCGATATTGGTGATTGTTGGCGTCTCGATTATCAGGTTCGCCATGGCGCGATCTTGTGTCGTCGACAAGATGCAGAATTAACCCTGGGTATGTTCTTAAATGTAATTCGTTATGCTTTAGGAAAAAATTGGGCACCGCGTGCCGTGCATTTTGAACATCCTCGCCCTGAACAATGGCACGAACACAGTAAAGTCTTTGATGCTCCCGTTTGGTTTGAGCAGCCTTACAACTCATTGATTATTCCTAAAGTTGATTTGCTGCGCTGTTCAATGCCAGAAAGTGATACTGCATTGTTGATGGTGTTACGCCAGACAATTCGGCAGCTAAATCGCACAACAGACAACCAAGATCTCATCGCTCAAACTCGCACTCAAGTGCGTTTGCAGATGATGCATGGCGAACCCAATTTAGATGATGTTGCAACAAAAATGGGGCTATCAACATGGTCTTTGCAACGGAACTTGAAAAGAGAGGGCATCAGTTTTTCTACATTGGTAGATAAACTCCGATGTGAAATGGCCACGCGTTATATGCAACAAAATCAGCTATCAATATCAGATATGGCATTGTTGCTGGGTTATTCTGAGGTGAGTGCATTTTCTCGTGCATTCCGCCGCTGGTTTAATATCAGCCCACGCCAATGGCGAAACAGCCCTAATTAATTAGCCCAACTGTCCTATCCAAAGGTCACACACCTAGCTGTGTGGCGTCATATTAGTTCATCTCTTGTATATCGCAATCGTGCGGTCCACCGCGCCTGTGTGGCTACACGATTGTTTTTTCATTTGCTAAAAAACAAACATTTACTCAGGAATAAAGAGATCAAAAAATAATCTTGCAATACTGTATATAAATACAGTAGATTATCTCTGTCGTCAGGAATGCTTATTTAAGC
>JAQUHG010000108.1 GCA_028683735.1 Tolumonas sp.
GGCGTAACCGGATTATGGCGTCAGCCTCGGGCAGAGAAATGACTTGCCGGGTAAAAAGTTTGATAGCCAGATCAAAAATATCAAAGCCTGCAGCCACACTGAACATGGCACTGCCAGCCAGGCGAGGATTGATTTCAATCAGATGAGCCTGATTTGCCTGATCCAGCATGATTTGAATGTTGACGCCATAGGCAAAAGGAATGTTTTCCACACAGCGTTTTGCCAGTGCGAGCACCGCCGGATGTTGATCAATTTCGCCAATGCGGGAAACTCCGGCGGTTTGCAGGCGTTTTCTCGGAAGACCGAATAACCAGTGGCCTGCCGTATCGACCAGAACATCGACAGTGTACTCCGTGCCCTGGAGTAGCGTTTGGATTACCCCCGTTTGTTGCTGGGCACAGGCCAGCTGTTCGGGGGTGTCCAACCGTAGAATACCTCGCCCTCCGCGACCGTACTCAGGCTTGAAGATCGCCGGTGGTTGGTGGGTTTGTGGGGCAATCGGTAAATCATGCTGTTCACAAAACGCTTGCAGCCGGATCTTGCTGGTGCACAACTCAATAGTGCCTGGTGGGCAGAGTAGGGTTTTAGCCAGTACCGCTGGTGCCACGCGCCCGGAAGCCAGCACTCTTAACTCTTCATCAATGAAGGGAATAAACAGGTCAAAGCGTGGCAACAGGCTGGTCAAAAAAGTCGGATAGTCGGGGTGCAGAGCAAGGGGGGCCAGAATAAATTCATCACACTCTTCTTGAGCCAGTGGGGCCGCCAGCGGATCGGCATCCATGCCAATGACTTGGTGCCCAAGTTGTCGAAGATGTCGGATAATACCCGTTGCAGCGGCTGAACCTGCTGCACTCAACAATATCTTCATCAATGTTCTCTTTTCTTTGCTGCGATAAATTGGTAATGAGTCGTGTTCAGTGGCTGAAATCCTGCTGCGATAAACAGGTGTTTTGATGCCTGATTTTCGGGATGGACTTCTGCCAGCAAACGGAGTTCCGGGTTACTTTCCTGAATTAGACGCAAAGCTTTGGCTGCTATTCCCTTTCCTTGATAATGAGAGGATAAGAGTAGCGAGATTTCCGCGGTTTCCTCTCCCTTGCTATCAAGGCGTAGCATACCAACGGCGTGTTCTTTGTACTCAATTTTGAATAACTGCACGGCAGGGTCGGTAAGGGCCGCGGCAAACCAGCACTCATGTTCCTGCCAGGAGGGGGCCGCCGGGTTGCGGAAAAAATGCCGGATACCGGGTTCACACTGCCAGTGCCATAGTTGTTCACAGTCTGTTGTGTTCATGGGCAACAGACGCACATCCCGTTCTGCTATTAGTTGGAGCAGGGCTGAGGTTACTCTGCTAGCACCTGTGCCATCAAAAGCCTGATAGCAGCAGGCGACCATTTGCTCATAAATTTCCTCTGAGGTGAGTAGTTGCATCAACTCAGCGCGTAAGCGGGACTCTGGAAATGGTACGCTGGGGCCCAGATTGATAGCGGCTCCGTGGGCAGTCAAAGACTCGCTGACCAGTCGCTGGTTATCGGCCATGACAAGCAACAGGGAGGGAAGCCCTCTGGCACAACGTTCACTGGCGCTGGTGCCTCCCGCGCCAATCGCAACATGTGCCCAATCCAGCTGTGCCGCCATTTTATCGCAATCAATCACGAGTTGTAGTTCATGGCGCTGACACCACTCTGCAATGCTTGCCAGGTGAGGGGCTGTTTTCCCCATGACAACGCAGATTTTTGCCGTGCATCCGGCAAAAGAGTGTAGGGCTCTGAGTATTTTCAGCGTCAGATTTTCCGGGTCTGTGCCTCCTAGGCTAACTAATATACGCCAAGGCTCTCCATCTTGCGGGATATGGCGCCGGATAGGGGGGGCAGAGAATTCTGTTCTTAGCAGAGTGTAGGTGCTGCCCAGCCACAAGGCACAGCGTGAAGGGATCAGATGCGGATAATACGCAGATGCTTGACGATCCAGGGTCTGATCTAGGAGGGCATGAGCCATATGGGGTCTGTTGGCCAGATCGTCAATCACCAGTAAAGGACATCCGGGCAGTGCCCGCAAAAGTGCTTGTTCCCATTGGATATCCAGCCCGTAGTGATCAACAATCAGAGCCATCGGGGCGTGGCTGAAAAGCACTTGTTGGCACTCCTGAGCATCTTGCTGCCAGCTCGTTGCGAGCCAGACGTCCAACTTGATATCTGGGTTACAGACTGTTTTTGCAGGCGGTAGTAGATGGAGTGAATATCCGCGAAGGGTAATGAGATCAGTTCGTTGTCCAGGCAAATCCCGGCAGATAAACAGGGAGTCAACTCCCTGTTCTCTAAGTTCATCGGCCAATGTCAGACAGCGCATCAAATGGCCAATACCTATCCGCATGGAGGAGTCGACGCGAAAAACTATCTCAGACATCAGCGCACCTTAAATACCGGTTGGATCGGCTCACCATCCAGCGATTCCTCAATTTTCCCGGCAGAATCGAGCTTGATTAAAGAGGGTAATATTTCTGCATAAGTCTCCAGCAGGAAATCGATATGTTCGTTTGTGTGAGCGAGATTCAGGTTATGGCTACCCAGGGTCAGAATTCCCCGCTTACATAATTCCTGGATCAGATAACTCTTCAATAGCCATAAGCTGTGATTCGGCGAGTCAGCTACAGTGAGAAAGCTCCAGCTCGGGTGCCCCGCTGTGCCTAACCAATCAGGCGCATTAATTTCTTTTAGCAGAGCATTCAAACCATCAAGAAGTCGTTGTCCTCTTTCAGCCAGTCGGGCTGGTACATCCAGTTTCCGCATTTTGTCAATGACCGCATTGGCTGCAGCCAGAGCAATAGCGTCACCGCCAAAGGTACCGGAGAAGAAGATATCTTCCATGCGACACATATATTCGCGTTTACCAACAACGGCGGAAATCGGGAAGCCGTTTGCCATACCTTTACCAAATGCTGCCAGATCCGGTGTCACGCCAAACAGGGTTTGTGCACCACCTAAGTGGTAGCGAAAACCGGTAATTGTCTCATCAAAAATCAGTAGTGCACCATGTGTATCACATAGCTTACGTAACCCCGGCAGGAAATCAGGCTCAGGCCAGGCAACATTCATGGGTTCCAGAATCACTGCGGCAATTTGATCTGGGTGCTCGGTAAAAATCTGTGTTAGTGAATCCAGGTTGTTGTATTCAAATTTGTGTGTTAATTCACGTACACATTCTGGCACACCCAAGTGTCGAGTTGTTGAACCGATATACCAATCTTGCCAGCCGTGATAACCACAGACAGCTACATGTTCGCGACCGCTAATGGCGCGCGCTAACCGGATACAAGCAGAGGTCGCATCCGTACCATTTTTACCAAAACGAACCATTTCTGCGCAGGGGATCAGGTCAATCAGTTTCTCTGCGACCTCAGTTTCCAGCCGATGGGGCAGGGAAAAAATAGAGCCTTTATTCAGTTGTTCTATTACTGCTGCATTGATGTCTGGATCACAATAACCGAGGCTAATGGCTAACAAACCACCTGCAAAATCAATGTATTTATTTTCATCTACATCCCAAACATCAGCGCCGTTTCCGCGCTCAATAAATAACGGTGCGGCACCATAGGGGAAACACAACCGGCTTTTCGAAAATGTTTGAGAACCGAGCGGAATACTTTTCTCTGCGCGGGCTGAAAGTTCAAGAGAATGCTGATAACGAGAATTCATGAGTGAGATTCCTTGGCCAGTGATCGGGCTAACCCCTCATTCCGCTGATGGTGTGTATTCAGCGTGGCGAGCTCTGGTTCACGTTCAATAAGAGATAAAATGTCATTGGTGCTGAAGTTTGGATTAAGCGGATAAAGGCGTTCATAAATATGTTTAACTAATTCGAAATCGGCTGGTTCATCAACTGTCCAGCGCAACTGAGCTAACGATGGTGTCCGACTCAGTAAACCAATATTAAAATCAGCTTTATGCTGATGAACATAATAAGTCACATGCTCATGTTCAGCTGGTGTCTGTGCTTGCTGATAAATCGTTTTCAGTGATTGATAGGTTAAAATCTCAGCATCCAAGCCATCGGGGAAAGTGTGAACATGACAATTACTGCTGTAGTCATATCCACCTTGTACATGATAAGAAATTAAATCATCTATCAATTCAGGATCTGCCAGCGGGCAATCGCCGGTTAAGCGCACAATGTGCGTTGGTTGATAATTTTCTGCTGCCAGATAAAAGCGCGCCAAAACATCTTCCAAAGGGCCATGAAAACAGGGGACGCTCAATTCTTGACACAGATCGGCGATGGCCAGATCTTCTGGATGATCGCTGGTAGCCACAATCAATTGATCTATGTTTTTACAACGCGCCAGTCGTTCCAGCTGATAAGCCAGCATGGGTTTATTCATAATTGGTTTTAATACTTTACCGGGTAAGCGGCTGGAGCTGAGTCTTGCCTGTAAAATAGCTAAAATCATAATTGCCCCCATAACGCAGGATTGAGTAATTGAATATCGTCAGACATGAGCGATGCTAACTCAGTAGCATTTAATACCGGTGTTTGCTGCCAGACTTTGACTATGTCTGATAATTCGGTTGCCGAGCAGCAGCCAATGACTAATCGATCAATTTGGGGCATCGCATACTGGATGGCTAAAGCCAGAGTTAACCGACCATATTGCTGCGCTAATGTATCAAAAGCACCAAAATTAGCGTTAAAGCGAGAAAAGCGGGGAGGGCGCTGTGCCGGGGGCATCAGCAGCAGACCCTGTAAAAATACAGAGCGGACATGAATTTCACATTGTGCGTCTTTCAGACGGTCTAACCAGCCGCTACGCAGAAACCGCTGATCCAATAAATTCGCTGGCAATTGTACTAACGACGGTAATGGATTATGGGCATACCACTCATCCAGCTCTTCCGGGGTATATACAGAGATGCCAAGTTTGCCAATTAAACCGGCAGATTGCATGCGCTGCAATTCTTGCCAGAGTTCTGCGGAATAATCCTGAGTTCGGTGTAGCATCAGGCCATACAGACTTGGTTGTTTCAGTTGATTTAGGCTATGTAGAACTGCTGTCCGCGCTGTGGCCGCCGTTGTTCCCGGAGCCAGTTTACTGATGACCTGAAAGTTATTGCTAATGAATTGCCCCAAGCGAGATTCGGCATCACCATAAGCTTGTGCGGTATCGAGTAGTCTAATTTCTGCCTCATCAGCTAGCCGTAAGATTTGTTGCAGCTCATGGTCTGAAACCTTACCTACTGTATTGCTGATGCCATAATCCAGGCCAAACTGTGCAGTTCCTAACGCTAGTTTCATAATAAGCGTTCCAGTTGATGCACTACTTCATCTTGTTGTGCTTCGCTCAGTTCAGTAAATAAAGGCAGTGTAATAGCGCTGGAATAATATGCCTGTGCACCGGGGTAATTAGCAGGATAAAAACCTAATGCCCGGTAATACGGCTGTGCAGGGATAGGAATGTAATGCACATTCACGCCAATACCCGCATGACGAAGTTCAGCAAACAAGCGATCTCGTTTTTCCTCTGCCACACGGATCACATACAGGTGGTAGCCGTTTTTACGTTCTTTTTTTTGCAGCAGCGGCGTCAGTGGTAATGCGCTCAGCTTTTCATCATAACGTTTTGCCAGACGATTGCGTGCCGTAATAAAACTGTCCAGACGCTGGAGCTGGCTTAAACCCAATGCGGCTTGTAAGTCAGTGAGTCGGTAATTAAACCCCAGCACTTGTTGTTCATAATACCAGCCACCGGGAGATGTTTGTTCCAGCAACGCCGGTTCGCGGGTAATACCATGACTGCGATATAAACGCAGACGGGTGGCCAGCTTATCATGACGAGTTGTGATTAATCCGCCTTCTGCGGTAGTAATCGGTTTCACGGGATGGAAACTAAATACAGTCAGATCGGAATATTCGCAGTAACCCACAGGCTTGGTTTTGTAATGAGCACCTAAGGCGTGACAGGCATCTTCAATAATGGCAATACCATATGGGCGGCACAGAGCTGCAATTTCCGCCATATCACAGGGTTGCCCTGCCAGATGAACAACCACCAGTGCTTTAGGCATACGTCCTAATTGACTGGCCTGAAATATCTTATCTTGCAACGCATCAACTGATAAATTTCCGGTTTCTGGTTCTACATCAATAAAATCAACTTCAGCGCCACAATAACGGGCGCAATTGGCTGAGGCGACAAAACTAATGGCTGAGACCCATACCAGATCTTCAGAACCGATATTCAGTGCTACACACGCCAGATGTAATGCAGTGGTGCCATTGGAGCAGGCGACAGCATGGGGCACATTACAGTAATCGGCTATTGCCTGTTCGAACGCTGGAACGATAGCGCCTTGCGTCAGAAAGTCTGATTTTAAAACAGCTACAACAGCGTCTATATCTTCCTCAGAAATAGTTTGCCGGCCATAAGGGATCATTCAGTTAACACCTGCTGATTCATTGCTTGTAATTCTGTTATCGTCAGGAAATGCTGATTATTTAGCGAATTGTATTCAAAACCTTGTGCTACAGGTACACCATGCTCCCCAAGTGCATTAACGGCAAAATCATTATTGCGTGAAGAGAAGGTGATGGAGGGGGTGATTACATAATAATCTTTAAACTCAATAGTATGATATGAATCATCTGCCGGGCACATTATTTCATGTAGTTTTTCGCCCGGGCGTATGCCTACTATTTCCTGATGCAGTTGTGGGGCCATTGAGTGTGCCAGGTCGACAATGCGTACAGAAGGTATTTTCGGAACAAACAACTCGCCACCTTTCATGCGCTTAAAATTATCCATTACGAAATCGACACCTTGTTGAAGCGTGATCCAGAATCGGGTCATTTCTGCATGAGTGATCGGTAGGCTTTTGGCTCCACTTTTAATAAGTTTATCGAAGAAGGGAACCACTGATCCACGGGAGCCGACCACGTTGCCGTAACGGACTACAGAGAAAATCGTAGGGTTATTCCCTGCCATATTATTTGCGGCAACAAATAATTTATCAGAACAAAGCTTGGTTGCTCCGTATAAATTGACTGGGTTCGCAGCTTTATCAGTAGAAAGCGCAATGACTTTTTGAACACCATTATTCAGCGCTGCCTGAATAACATTTTCCGCGCCACCCACATTGGTTTTAATGCACTCCATCGGGTTATATTCTGCCGCCGGAACTTGTTTCAGTGCTGCAGCGTGAACCACATAATCAACGCCACGCATAGCCATGTCTAACCGTTGGGCATCGCGAACATCACCGATAAAATAACGCATGCAGGGTTGATTAAACACTTGCTGCATTTCAAATTGTTTCAGTTCATCTCTGGAATAGACGATCAGTTTTTTCGGCTGATACTGGGCTAAAACAGTGGCTATGAATTTTTTCCCGAAAGAACCGGTGCCACCTGTTATCAGAATAGTTTTATCATTAAACATTATTTAGTCCTTTACGGTATGCGTCAGCGATGGTGTAACCCTATGATAGCAAAATTATTTTATGCAATATGCATTCTGAGTGGTGTTATGACGATAGAACGTCAACATAATCATTGTTATACATCAGCAACAGGCATGCCAAATTAAACAGTCGAAAAAATGACGCAGCTGCCGGGTGGGCAAAATATGAAATAATGTGGTGAACAAAAAACAACCAATCCGTATGCTTCCAGTGCTGGTCTTCCTTCATTAAACTTTGTACAATCCGCGCCCTTCTCTACAGGTCTCTGAGGCATCCATGAGCGAAAATAAAGTTAATCTGCTGGATTTTGATCGTAACGCATTACGTGCATTTTTTGCCGATGAATTGGGCGAAAAAGCATTTCGTGCCGATCAAATCATGAAGTGGATCTACCATTTCGGTTGTGATGATTTTTCACAGATGACCAATGTAAACAAAGCCTTACGTGAGAAATTATCACGTATTGCTGAAATTCGTGCGCCTGAAATCAGTACCGAGCAACGTTCCGCCGATGGCACCATTAAATGGGCGATGCGAGTTGGTGATCAGGAAGTAGAAACGGTGTTTATTCCGGAAGAGGATCGCGCAACATTGTGTGTTTCTTCGCAGGTTGGTTGTGCTTTGGAATGTAAATTCTGCTCAACCGGGCAACAAGGCTTTAACCGTAACCTTACCGTGTCAGAAATTATTGGTCAGGTATGGCGTGCAGCACAGGTGGTTGGTTTTCCTAAAGATACCGGTAAACGTGTCATCACCAACGTCGTGATGATGGGTATGGGTGAACCTCTGCTGAATTTGTCTAATTTAGTTCCTGCTCTTAGCTTAATGATGGAAGATTATGGCTTCGGCTTATCGAAACGTCGTGTAACTGTTTCAACATCCGGCGTCGTGCCAGCGCTAGATAAATTGGGTGACATGATCGACGTTGCGTTGGCGATTTCTTTACATGCGCCAAATGACAAGTTGCGTTCAGAAATCATGCCGATCAATGACAAATATAACATTAAGGAATTCCTGGGCTCTGTACAGCGTTATCTAAGCAAATCGAATGCAAACCATGGTCGTGTTACCGTTGAATATGTATTGCTTGATCATGTCAATGATGACATGGAACATGCGCGGGAATTGGCCGAGCTGTTAAAAGACACCCCAAGCAAGATAAATCTGATCCCATTTAACCCGTTCCCAAGTAATCCATATGGCAAACCGAGCAACAGCCGTGTTGATCGTTTCTCTAAAGTCTTGATGGAATATGGTTATACCGTCATCGTACGCAAAACCCGCGGTGATGATATTGATGCCGCTTGCGGCCAACTGGTTGGTGATGTAATCGACAGAACGAAACGAACCATGAAAAAACGGATGCAAGAGCAGGAGATTTCCGTCAAAATGCTTTGAAATCCAGTTCGTTAATGTACTGAGACATGAAAAGACATCTTCTATTACTCTGGGCAGCGATGATCTCGCTGTCTGGATGTGTCACCGAAACTACAATTATCGGTAAAAATTCTGAGCGACAAGAAAATTCGATTGATGGCGCTTCTGCTGCCAAAACTCGTATTGAGCTTGGCATGGGCTATCTGAATAAAGGTCAGATGGCACCAGCAAAATATAATTTTGAAAAAGCAATTGAGATGGCTCCGAATAATGCGGATGCCTATCTTGCGATGGCTTATTACTACCAGTCGGTAGGTGATAACGCGTCTGCGCAAAAAACGTATGAACAATTAGTCTCTAGCCACAGTAATAATCCCGATGTACTCAATAATTATGGTACTTTCCTCTGTCGGAATCATAACTATACCGAAGCTGATGAGATGTTTCGACGTGCAGTCGTGCAGCCACATTATTTAAAGATGGATGATAGTTATGAAAATGCTGGCATTTGTGCGCGTCAGGCAGGGCAAACCGCCAAAGCATTGGAATATTACCGCCTTGCGCTTGGCTATAATCCCAATAAAGTCAGATTAATGCTGGAACTAGCGGAAATGGCATTGGATGCACATAAGCCCGATGAAGCTCAGCAGTTGTTGAGCACTTATCGTAGTAAAGCTAATCCAACACCACAAAGTTTATGGTTGAGCCTTCGCACCGCACAAGAACAGGGACATATCGCGGATATGCATGTTTTCGGTCAGTCCTTGGTTCAGCAATTCCCATCCTCGATTCAAGCGAAAAGATATCAGAACAATGACTACTGAACAGCGTCATGAAACTGCCCAACTAACGCCGGGCACCATATTGAAAACGGCCCGCGAACAGCGGGGTATGAGTCAGCAAGATGTGGCTCATCGTCTTAATTTACGTATCTCATTGATTCGTGATATTGAAGAAGATCGTTTTGATCAAAAAACAGCCAGTACCTTTACCAGAGGTTATCTGAAAACGTATGCCCGTTTTGTGGGTACTGATGAGCAAGCGGTATTAGCGGCTTATGATCGTCTGGGATTGAACGTTCAACAATACAGTGCAATGTATAGTTTTTCTGGCCGTACTCAACGCGAAGCGAGTGAGCATCGGGTTCGTTTCATCTCTTGGGTTTTGTTTATTGGCTTAGCCGGTTTAGGTGGAACATGGTGGTGGTTACAGCCAGCAGAAGAGCCAGTACCAA